>NZ_JACEHK010000009.1 GCF_025377685.1 Anaerobacillus sp. CMMVII
AAAGATATGTTATTTTACTTCATAGGTTGTCAGGGTGATTTTTTAATAAGTTCCTATCTAAGTGATGGGGTTCTGTGGTTTTTTTTCGTGGTGTTGATGTGGTTTTTTGAGTCCTTTAATTATAACATATATTCAGAATATACGTTACTTATAACTATGTTATACTAATGTTAAGTAACATAATAAGTAGGTGATTGATAAAATGGAATTTGTTGAAGCTATTAAAAACCGTCAAAAAATTAATGAAATTAAAGAGATTTTATATCACCGTTCAAAACGAGATTACCTTTTATTACGTTAGGTATTAACACAGGGCTGAAAATAAGCGATATATTAAAACTTAAAACTTCTGAAATTTTGGATCCGGATTCTTCTATTCATGAGTTTTTACTATTAGGTAAAAATGAGACAAGTTTGTTTTATTTAAATGACCAAGTCAAAAAAGCAATTCAGGTGTATATGGAGACCGTTCCTTCCCTGTCTCAGGAAGATTATTTATTTAAATCAAAAAAAGGTGAAAATCCTATTACACGACAACAAGCGTATCGGATCATTAATTCCGTGGCAAAAGAAGTTGGGATTGAAACAAAAATCGGGACACATACTTTACGTAAAACGTTTGGGTATCATGCCTACCGTGGAGGGGTTGCCGTTTCCTTACTGCAAAAAATCTTTCATCACTCCTCCAAAGGTGAGACGATGAAATACATAGGGATCGAAAAAGATACTGAGCCTGCAAGAATAGATGTGAATTTATAAATGGTGGTGTACATATGAGGATATTACTTAATTACTGCCCTACTTACAATCGGATCAATTATCGTAGCGATTGGACTAGAATTAATTCTTTCTCCTAACGGTTTAGTTGATGGTGGTGTCACTGCTCTGGCAATTATGGCAAAATCAATATTCAATGTTCCAATTTGGGTTGTATTTATCCTACTAAATATCCCATCGTTACTAATTTCGGGTAAGTTTATGGGAGAAAGTTTGTTGTTAGGACTTTATATGCCAATGTTGTTACGACCATAACGTTAATTTACTTAACTCCATTTCCTGCGATTACATCATCAGAAGTTTTAATTGTTCTGTACGGTGGGCTATTGCTCGGATTAGGGATTGGATTAGTTGTAAAAGCTGGCGGAGCAATTGACGGGTCTGAAATGATTGCTACCTGGATAAACAAAAATATGGGATCCCGATTAGTAATTTTTATTAGGGATTAATGCAATCATATTATCTATGGCAGCAGTCGTTTTTTCTTTAGAAAAGCGATGTTTTCAGTCGCCATCTTTTTTATTGTTACGAAGGTGATTGATTTATATTGGACGGTATTAATCAAGGGAAATCAGTGGTGATCATTTCTAGTAAACCTGAGGAAATCGGGCAAAACCTCATTGAAGAACTAGGCATATCGATTACATACCTAAATGGAACCGGTGGTTATACAGGCGAACCTGTGCAACTGATTTATTGTATAACTGATCGGATGATGTACCCAAAGCTTAAGAAATTGTTTTAACGCTTGACCCTTCGGCTATTTTAGAAGCATCCTACGTGACAGAAACGACTGGTGTTGAAAAAAACTCATTACTCTGTTCAAACAAATAAATAGTGAAAAGTCACTTTGAACTTCACATGAAGCTATCAAGTGACTTTTCTTTTCGATTCTTATATTATTCTACGATATTAACAAAAATCTCCTCTAAAGCAGGCTCTTTGTAATTAAGTTAAAATTGAGCATCCACTCAATGGTTTCTTCCCAAGAAGAGGCTTCTTGACTACCGAAACCAGCTGCCGACTCCATTTTAGGTAAAAGGATTTCAAGGCTTTGCTTTTCTACTTCTTCCACTAGTGGGAAGTTAGCTTTATCTTGGTGGCTTAATAAAATCGATAGGGCTTCATCTGGGTTTGCTTTCATGAATTCATAGCCTTTTGTAGCTGCACGCCAGAAGGCTTTAATATCCTTTTGGCGCTCATTCCATGTCTTATCGTTTGTTACTACTACTAGCTCATAGAAACTAGGAACGCCGTAATCAACAGGGTTAAAGTATCGTGTCTCATAGCCCTTATGCTTTAAAACAGGAACTTCATGGTTGATATAAGCTCCAATCACCCCGTCAACGCGACCAGTTGTCAGTGATGTACCTAATTCAAAACCAACATCAATCATTGTGACGTTGTCAGGGTTTCCACCATCGGTTTTAATCATTGTCTTTAATAACGCTTCATTTAAGGAATTCCAGGAAAGCCAATTGTTTTTCCTTCAAGATCCTTTGGTGTTTGAACGGTACTTTCTTCAAGAAAAACTACATGGTTTAAAGGTGAGCGAACAATCGCTCCCACAGCTTTCACTGGGACATCTTGGTTTGCACGGGCGATGACAACATCTGGCTGATAAGAAATTCCTAATGTAATTTGACCTGCTGCTGCAAGATTAATAGGATCCGTTGGGTTTGCTGGAAATTGAATATTTAGCTTTATTCCCTCTTCTTCAAAATAGCCTTTTTCCATTGCTACATACAAATAGCTATGTACTGCATTTGGATACCAATCTAACATTAAATCAACCTCAGCTAATTGATCTTTTCCAGTTGTTGCTTTCTGACCACATGCCATAAGTACAAACGTTAATAATAAAGCCATGAATAACAAAGAATATTTTTTCACCCTGTTTTCCTCCAGTGTAAGGTCATTTTTCTAGTAAAACGACGGCTAAAAATAGGCCGATTCCAATAGCTGATAATAAGACAATTGGTGCAAATACACCTGCGCCATCAAATTGAGTCATCATTCGTCGACTAAAATAGCCAAGACCACTTTGAGCGCCTAACCATTCGCCAATGGCTGAGCCTATCACGCTTAAGGTAACGGCGACTTTTAATCCGGAATAAAAGAACGGTAAAGCAGTAGGAACATTTAACTTAAAAAAGATATCTTTTTTACTAGCTCCCATCGTAAGCATTAAATCTCTCAGTTCTTTGTTACTTGAGCGAAGTCCATCGAACGTACTAACGGTAATCGGAAAAAAACGTGATAATTAGTGTTACCGCCACTTTACTCCATATTGAATATCCAAACCAAAGAACAAAAATTGGTGCTAAGGCAATAATCGGAATCGTTTGTGAAGCGACAATAATAGGATAAAATGCTTTCTCTGCTGTTTTATTTACGTTCATCCAGACGGCAATTCCTATACCTAATAGGATCGATAAGGCGAGACCAACAATAATAATCGAGAGTGTTGCAGGTAAATGAACTAAAAATAATACGCCTCTGAGTTCCCACAGCTTAACGATCACCTGGATTGGTGTTGGTAATATAAACGCCAAATCAACAATAATCCCCACTACCTGCCAAATGATCAAGAAGAAAAAACTAATAGGAATGGGTGCAACTGTTTGATTAACATGCTTCATAGTGTCACCTTTGCTCGCAGTTGTTCAATGAGTCTTTCTTTCACTTCAATAACAGCAGGAGCATGAATATCACGAATTGTCCGTGGACGACCGAGAGGGACGCTCACTTCCACAAAATTTGTTACTGGTTGTTCAGTAAAGATAAAAATACGATCTGATAAAAACAATGCTTCGTCAACATCATGAGTAATAAATAAAATTGATAGCTTCCACGTTTCCCATTGAGTCAGTAACCATTCTTGCATCGATAGTCTTGTAATCGCATCTAAGGCACTAAATGGTTCATCTAACAGTAAAACGTTAGATCCGCTTAAGACAGTTCGTAAGAAGGATATTCTTTGTTTCATCCCTCCGGATAACTCACTTGGATACAAGTGTTCAACTCCATTTAAACCGAACTGTTCTAACAGGGTTACTACCCTTTGACTAGCTTCTTGTTTTTTTACCCCTTGGATTTCTAGAGGTAACGAGGCATTTTCAAGGACCGTTCGCCAAGGCATCAGTAAATCTTGTTGTGGCATATATCCAACCTGGCCTAAGCGACTTTTGTGTGTTTGGCCATTAATAAAAATGTCTCCCTGTTTTGCTTCTTCAAGACCAGTAATTAATTTGAAGATCGTACTTTTTCCAGAGCCACTAGGACCGATAATGCTAACAAATTCGCCTTCGTCGATATGAAAGTTTAATTTACTCAAAAGCGTTTTTTGGCCATTTTCATAGGCAAATGATACATCTTCAAACTTTAACGAACACTTAGTCATTTGTTGGCCACATCGCTTGATGATAAGCCATATCCCAAAACATATATTCAAATCTTGTAGTGTTCAGGAAGACTTCCTCTAATCTCTTTAAGTCTTTTTCTGGAAGGCCAGTTGTGAGATCATCGAGGAGTTCGATACACCAAATCGCAAGTTGACCAAATTCGTCAGAACTATACATTTTAATCCACTCACCATATAACTCGTGTTCGCTAGCGCCAGGAATTTATTAAGTTCCTTTCCTATCTCCCAGTAGCTCCACATACAAGGTAGTAAGGCTGCAACAAGAGCTGCTAAAGTCCCATTTGCCCTACCTGCAACATATAATGGCTGTAGGCCAGAGTTGTTGGGGAAGGATCCGCATTTTCAAGCTCGGTTCAGTTACTCCGAATTTTTCTGCATATTGGCGGTGTAAGGACATTTCCTCATTTAATGTGGAATCTAACAAACTAGCAAAGCGCCCCATCGTCCGAACGTCGCTCGCTTTGACTGCCCCAAGAGCAAATAATTTGGCGTAATCGATTAAGTATAAATAGTCTTGAATCATGTAGAACCGGAACTTCTCTTTTGGTAGTGTCCCAGCACCCATCTCTTGTACAAATGGGTGAGTGTGATTTGCTTGCCAGATTGGTTGTAGCTCTTGATATAATCGTTCACTAAACTTCATGGTTACACAGCTCCTTCTTTTTTCGTATTGGTCCAGCTATAAATGAATTTCGCTAATACTTTTGTAAATTCGAGCAATTGATCGATTGACACTTGTTCATTCACTGAGTGAGCGTACTGAAGTGTTCCGGGTCCATAAATGACGGTTGGAATTCCCGCATCTCCTAACCAGCCTCCATCAGTTACCGTTGGTGAAACATCAATTTCCGCTTTTTTCCCAGAGACATTTGCGTGAGAGGTAGCTAATAATTGAACAGCTTGATGAGATGGATCAACTTCTAAGGAAGGGAATACCTCACCACGCTCTTCTATCATTGATGTGCCTCCCCAAGTAAAAAAAGGTGCATTTTCCTTTAACCACGGATCACTTTCGGCAACACGTAAAACATGATCTTCAATTTCTTTTGCTACTTGTTCGTAGGTTTCATTTGGATAAAAATGTACGGTAATCCAAAGGCGACATTCATCAGCGATAAACGCTGCATGTCTTCCACCTTCAATGACAGCTGGATTGATAGTGTTTGTTCCAGGTTGGAATCCTGGATAACTTTTGGTGACAGCCCAGTGTCGTTCAAGATCTTGCAAGCCTGAAATGATTTTCATCATTTTTTCAATTGCACTTGCACCGAAAAGGCCACCACCTGCATGAATCATGTTTCGTCTTGTTGCATCATGAAACGTTTGATTACTTTTGATCGTAATCCACCCAGTAATCACACCACCTTGACCTTGAATGTGCAAATCGCTTGTGTCAACAACAACCGCAAAATCAGCTTTGTAACCCTTTTGACAACACTGTAATGTCCCTGCTTCCCCTACCTCTTCACCAATGACAGACTGAAAAATGAGATCACCTGGGAAGGAAATACCAGCTTCTCGTAATAGTTTTACGGCAAATAATGCACCAGCCAAGCCTGCCTTCATATCTGCTGCACCACGACCAATGATAGCACCATCTTTTACATAAGGACTAAAA
The DNA here is from genome assembly GCF_025377685.1 of Anaerobacillus sp. CMMVII. Lineage (NCBI taxonomy): Bacteria > Bacillati > Bacillota > Bacilli > Caryophanales > Bacillaceae > Anaerobacillus > Anaerobacillus sp. CMMVII. The sequence continues at coordinate 5,820 of NZ_JACEHK010000009.1, forward strand.
GGGCTTTTATTCCATGCTTCATCTTCACTTACTTCTGCGACATCAATATGACCATTAATAATTAAGCTGTTATGTGTAGCAGAATTCGTACCTTTTAATGTCCCTACTACATTTGGGTCATTAGGATAGACATCCCACATATCGATGTCAAAGTCGATCTCTTTTAAAAAGTCGGCAATGAATTCCTGAGCCTCCTTCGTATTTCGTGCTGGTGGTGCCGGCGTTTTAAATGAAATTAGTGTTTTTGTTAACTCAATTAGTTCGTGTTTGCGTACATCAATCTGCTCTAATACAAGATTAAGCTTTTCTGGCATTTCATCAGTCCTTTCGGAAATCATGTAAAACAAAAAGAAAATAGCCAACAAAAACCACTTCCAATAAAGAAGTGGTTTAGATAGACAATCATAATTAGGCAAAAATAAGCTCGCCAACTATATGTATCCGCACTTCTTCCCTCCGCTAGTATGACCTAGATCAGGTTTTAAGGGTTAAGACATCAGTCTCTCTCAGCTATAAAAGCACCCCTAGAGTGGTAATTATGTAGTTTTGAAGAATTAGTAACTATTACTATTTATTTCTATCATACTTGAGATCTTTTTTCAATAAAGTTTTTCAACTGCATTACCTTAACCGAGTGATATCAATCTATATGTAGTGCGAAAATAATATATTAGGAAGTTCATTAATCAAAATATGTGACTAGAATTTCCTAGTCACATACCCCGATTCCCCTATTCTTTTGTACTACTATTACGATTTAAACGACGTTGAAAGTAGATGAAAATTGGAAGTGGAATGATAATCCAGCCAAAGCTTTTTACTAAATTATTTTTTGCGCGTTCAATTTCATTTTCTTTCTGTGAGTTCACCATCATATCATAACTGATTCGTAATTCTTCTTCGGTTAACTTTTCAGCTGGTTGCTCTGGAGACTTTTCAAACCCAGGTCCTCCAAACCGCTTGTATTCTTCAAATGATTGATAATAAGGTGTTGGGGCAACGATATCAGCCACTGCCATAAAAGCGGCAACACTTCCACCTATAGTCATCATTAAGGTAGCAAATAACACTAGATAAATATAAACATTTTTAATCATGTCTTCTCCCCCTCTTTCTGAGTTTCCTTTCATCCCTGCCGCAGTAAGTAAAAAAATGAATGCAATAATAAAAATAGGTAGTAACAAAATAGAAAACAAACTCCCTCACTCCTTCTACCGTTTGATTTTCTGAAATTGGCTACGTAAATCGGCATCCCCCCGATCTTGCAGTTGGTGACATTTACTCCTATGACGGAAAAAAGAAAACCTATAGAATAAATGCATGTGAAATTGTCGTGAGAGACATCAGATAATTACATATTATACTTCTATTTTAAAATATAGTCGTCTTTATCCGAGTTTAGTTACAAAAAACACACTAAATTTTAGTGTGTTTAAAATCTTTCTTTAAGGCATTAGCTCGCCACGAGACGCGACATAAAGGGAGTACCACTCTATCTTGTCATGAGTTCTGCTTGCATTGCTGCATCTTTACATTTTTTAATCCGATCTTCGTTTGAGGTGCCGATAACTGGCTGAACCATTGCAGGATGTCGCATGAGCCAACCAAGGACGATGGCTTCTTTTGTTGTTTCTTTTTGAATGGCGAGTTCCTCAACTATCTGTTTTGTTTTTAAGTAAGCTTCTGTCGGATTCTCCTTTTCGCGTCCTGTATAAATTCCTTTGGCTAATGCTCCCCAAGCTTGGACTTGAATATTTTCTAAGCAGCAATGTTCAATTATCCCCTCAGAAAAGTTAAATTGTGTGCCGGATTTTTGATTCACTAATACCCCTGACTCAAGCCAATCAAGTTTATGTAAGTTCATTTCAAGCTGATTGACGACAAGTGGACTTGTACAATAACTTTGTAATAGCTTCATTTGGGCAACGTTCATGTTGGAGACACCGAAATGGGTCACTTTCCCTGAATTTTTTAATTGCTCAAACGTTTCGGCAACCTCTTCGGGCTCAATTAACGGATCAGGTCGGTGTAATAATAGGATATCAATCTACTCAAGGCCTAATCTGTCTAAAATTCCTTCTACGGAATTGATAATATGGTCTTTAGAAAAATCGTACCGATTTGGAATTTCCCCTTCTGGAAACCGAATACCACATTTTGATTGAATAACCATTTTTTGCTTTAGTTTTGGATTGCGTCTCAACACTTCACCAAACACTTTTTCTGCTTTGCCGAACGTGTAAATGTCGGCATGATCAAACATGGTAATCCCAATCGAAAGTGCTGCATCAATGGCACGTTCAGCATGTAAAATATCGTTTTCTGATATCGGATTTTGGTTCCAGCCGCCACCTAACCCCATGCAGCCAAAGACAAGTCTGCTAGATGTAATTTGTCGCCTGCTGTAATGGTATAACTTTCATTCACTCATCTCCTATGTTGCTAACCTTAGGACATCATTATACACATTTCTATGATAGATTTCTATTATTAGGAAAACGATAAAGATTTTTCAATTTACATAAAAATTCATGAAAAGCTCTCTTCCTACCCATACTAAAACTAGGAGGAGTTTCTGAATATGAAATATGCTTGTATTGCACTTATTTTGCTTTTGTTCAAACACTCAATGTATCTGACAATGTCTTGATTTCTTTGAAGGGCAAACGATTGCTAGTGTCAATCGTTCTGAATTTCACTCCATACTTGGTAATTCAGTCATAGATGTTGAAAAAGTTGATCAATTTTTAGATAAACTTGATCAGCAAATAAAAAAAGACCCAATTAATGCTTGGATTGATGATTACGGCGGTGTTGTTGATGAGCAACTAGGTCATAAACTTGATCGCCAAACATTCTTAAATGACTTTTACACCTACTTTTATAGCAAAGGATCAACAAAAATTTCTGTTCCGACCATTCCTATTTATCCTAAGGTTGATAGTGAATTACTTGCAAATATTCGTGTGAAACAAATTGGTCAGTACATAACCTATTTTAATCAGCGAAGGAAAGGAAGGGTTCAAAATATCAAACTGGCTTCTGAAGCTATTAACAATCATGTTGTTTTTCCAGGAGAGGTCTTTTCTTTTAATCAGGTTGTAGGGCAAAGAACGTTTGAGAAAGGCTATTTACCTGCTCCGGTTATTATTAAGGGGAGAGTTTATCGAGACTTTGGTGGTGGAATTTGCCAAGTATCCTCTACTTTGTTCAATGCTGTTGACCGTGCAGGAGTACAAATCGTACAACGTTATTCCCACAGTAAACGTGTTCCTTATGTACCGCCAGGACGGGATGCACAAGTAAGTTGGTACGGTGCTGATTTTTCTTTTAAAAATATCCATAATCAACCACTCTTAATTCGAGCAAAAGTTTATGGGGGCTCACTCCTCATTACAATTCATTCCTCAGACGTAATCAATTTCAAATCTAGGAATGTACCCAATGCACCAATCGAAAGTCCTTTATAATATCTCTAAAAGTAAGTAAGGTAGCCACAAGAGTGGCTACCGCTTTTTTTGCTTATTCATTTAGGGTAACCTTGAATGCAATTGCTTGTAACGTTACTTGATTAAGGAAATCTTTTCCGTTTAAACGATAAATGTCGCCTTTTCCCGATGCTTCTTGGAAATTATATACTCGAACGATTTCTGCTTCTTCTTTATATACTTCGATAAATGCCTTTTCATTTTCAGATAGGTAAAATGGCGTATTCTTTGGTCCTGTCGTTGTTTTGACTTCAAGAAACTTCGGGTTACCATTTGCATCATAAGAAAGAATGTCGTAGCCAGCGCCGTCCCCTTCTTCGAGAGATACATGAATAACCTTTTCAGCCAATTCAGTATTCAAACTATCTTTTTCATGTTGAAGAACAAACACTTCACCTTTTAAGCCAATGCTTTTATTTCTAGCATTAATCTCGTCAAAATTTAGTTTTCGGGCTCGAAACTTCCTCTTCTTTTCTTTTCGTTTTTGAATTTCTTGTTGTTGTTTTTCTTCATAAGGGAAATTCATGACAGTTTTAGATCGTAAAAATCCATTTTTTCCTTTTCGCTCATACTCACAATATTTTAGTAGGTCATTATGATCCCGGTGGGAAACCATATTCCGCACCTTTTGTTCAAATTTTGTATCGTTTCTATTTTGATTTATTTCTAAATCATTTCCACTTGGGTTCATTTCCTCCATTAGTGCTTCTTTCAGCTCAGTAGTCGACATCTCTCCTACTTCCTCTAACATTTTAATGGCCACTGAAAGGATTTCTTTTTCACTGAAGTTACTCAATTCAATTCCCCCTTCGTAAAAAAACTTCACGCAACAATGACTAATTAGTAATTAGTAATTAGTAATTAAAATATGTTCGACCTTTTTATCATTTCGATCCATGAAGCTTACACTATATGCCTTGTCAAAGCCGATAATATTAATTCCTGGTTTGTTATAGAGCTGATAGATAAAATCAGTATTTTTTATGATCAGCATAAAACGACAGTTGCATTTCGTAAGTAAGTAATTCGCTAGGCGCTCTTGGTCATTACTTGCGAAAGCATTTCCTGCATACGTTGAGAAATCGCTATCGTATGGTGGATCTAAAAAGATGAAATCATGTTCATCGATACTAATATTCTCAAAGAACTGTTCAAAATCTAAATTAAATAGGCTTGTCCGATCTAAAATCTCTTGTAGGCCAGAATTCCAAAGGTATTCGATTTTATTTATGAAGGCTTTGCTATTATAGGATGCACCACCATAGGGAACATTAAAGCCTCCACTTTTGTTATAACGAAACATGGATGAGTAACAAAATTCCCTTAGGTAGAAAAATAAAGCGATGTGCAATTCATGGCTAATCTGATATGTCGCTCTTTCATTATATAAATGACGATAATACGTATAAACGCTAGCACGAATACTCGCTTCTAGGTTTTTTTGATAATCCTCTTCAGGCAAATCACCTTTCTTTTGTTCGTTATTCCTTGTATTGTTGAATTTAGAAAGTATTGATTTTTTCAGCTCTGTGATTAAGACTTCTCGATCAATCCCTAATGTAGCGGGAATGGCAAGCTCAATTTCTGTTCGGGTTCGGTCCACCAATTGATCGAGTTCTATTTTTAAGTCTTCTTTTGTGATTTCATCGCTTTTGTAACGTCGATATAGTTCTCTTAATTCGTTGTAATGATGGTCTGAATAGGTTCCGATATAGCACCATAAATCCCAAATGTCTAATAAATATTGTTTAAAATTCTGATTATGCTCTTTAATTAATTTATATAAGGAGATTAATTCAGTTGAGAAGTCATTCGCAAATGCTTTTTTATATTGTTCTTTTTTTAATGATAAGAGGCAAGCGCCTCCTCCTAAAAAAGGTTCGATATAATTATTGATGGTTAGAGGCATGTACTTATGAATGATTTCTAGCTCAGTTGTTTTCCCTCCTGGCCACTTAACAAACGGTTTTACCAAAATAGTTTTCCTCCTGCTACTACTAAACTTTGTTCCTATTATAGCATTTTACTATAAAAGATCGGTAGTTGTATCTATTTTTGCTAAAGCGAAAAAGGATGAGCTTCCCATCGAAATGGGAAAACTCATCCTTTTACATTTAATATTGTATAGCAGTTGCTGCTTGCACTAAGCCATAGCCGTATTGACTAGACAGTCCAAGGTTCTTTGATGTCTGTTGTAGAAGTTGTCGTAATTGTACATTTGTTAAGTTTGGTTTCGCCTCCCAAATAAGCGCTGCAACCCCAGCAACATGTGGTGATGCCATTGATGTTCCATTGTAAGAAGCGTAGCTATTGTTTGGAGTAGTACTTAGGATGCTTACACCTGGTGCCGATAGTTCAACAGCTGGACCAGTACTAGAGAAACTAGCGCGTCTTTCGTTTTGATCAATAGCAGCTACTGCTATAACCGAATTATATTTTGCAGGATAGCCAACGCTATCGTTACGTCCACCGCTGTTACCGCTATTACCAGCTGCTGCAACTACTAGAATACCTTCCGCGTAAGCAAGATTACAAAATTGTTCTAAAATTGAAGAGCTTGACGATCCGCCTAAACTCATATTAATAATATCCATGCCATTTTGGATTGACCATTCAATCCCTTTGGCAATTCCTTCATATGAGCCACTTCCACTATTATTTAATACTTTCACGGCATATAAATCTGCATTCTTGGCAACACCAACGACACCAAAATCATTGTCAACAGCGGCTACTGTTCCAGCGACATGTGTTCCATGGCCACTACCGTCATAATATGGATCGCTGTTGGCTGAGTCCGTAAATACAGAAAAACCGCCTTTTACATTGGCATTTAAATCTGGATGACTTCTGTCGATACCTGTATCTAGAATGGCAACCTTCAGTCCATTTCCAGTATATCCAAGATTATTTGCTTCTGGGGTTTGAACCTTTGGAACACCCCAAGGAATGGTTTGCCCAAGTGCTTGAACTGCTGCATTTTTTTCTACACCTTTGATCTTGGGATGATTTGCTAACCCTTTTGCTTGTTGCTCAGTTAGTTTTAATGAGACGACTGAAAGAAGTGTAAAAGTGTGTAAAACTTCATTATTACTTACGCCAAATGCTTTAAGTATACCTCTTTCAACATTCCCATCAAATTGAACTAAGTATTCGTCTGTAGTTGCATCGTTTGCAAAAATCGTTGCTGAAGGGAACATCATTCCAAACAACAAAACCATCGCAAACAATACGGACAATAACTTTTTCATCTTATGACCTCCTGTGTTATGTTTTGGTGTTACAACCTTATTGTAATTCGAATATTTCAAAAATTAAAAATTCGTTTCGCCTGTTAATAGGAGCTATTTTGCTAAATTAAGAGGATTAAACAATAAATAAAAGTAATATCGTACAAAACGATAACTATAGTTATTACAGGACAAAAATGAAAAAAGCAAAGTAGCATTAGCTACCTTGCTTTTCTTGAAACGTTAAGTATTTATACTTCATGAGGCAAGTCTGTTGGTGTAACATCATTTGCTGCAAAAGTCGTAAGTGCTGCTCCTGTAAATAACAAATTTAAAGCAAAAAAACAAAATAGGACTTTTTTCATAGGGATCACCTGCCTGTTTAAGTATTGGTTTTTCTGTTATTATACTATCAACCGCAAGTTTTTAAATTTTAAAAATATTCATTTAAGTTAATATTGCCCATAATAAACCGAGGAATCTTCTATTATCATGACAGGATGAAACTAAAAATAACTATAGTTATCGGAGGTCAAAATGAACTTAAAAGAATTTAGTAACGAACTCGCTTGGTTAAGAACGAAAAAAGGCTTATCTCAAAAGAGTTAGCCAAAGGAATTTGTACTCAACCTGCCATTAGTAAAATTGAAAAAGGTGAAGTTTGTCCGCAACTAGATACCTTATATATGCTCGCTTTAAAATTGAAGGTGCCTCTTTCGTATTTTATTAATATTTTACTTTTTGAAAATAAGGATTACATTGATCAAACTGTTACTTACATTGAGGAACTAACTTCACGCCACCAATACCAAGAAGCGTATCACTTAGTGAAGGCGGAACTAAAAACGAAAAACCAAGATCCTTGGTTTCACTCTTACTTGACTTGGCAACAATACTATAATGGCTATCAATTAAACTATTATCATGCCGATGAATGTTTAGATGATTTAAAGAAATTGTTAAAAAATCAAACGATTATTATGGAACGATTTCTAGATTTGAAGATCATTAATACGATTGGAACCATCTATTCTAATCTAGGAAAATATAAAGAGAGTTTGTTTTATTATGAAAAAATACTCAGTAATTATAATGGCAAGTATATAAATCCTATTTTAGAAAGTAAGAACATTTATATATTAAGAGTCATTTACAATAAAGCTAAAACACTATATGATGCTGGTGATTATCAGGTAGCGGTTGAAACGGTTAAAGAGGGAATTCGATTATCAATTAAAAATCATAATATGTCTTTATTAGGCCAGCTTTACTATTATCAAGGACAATGTTATGAAAAAATGACCTACAATCGAGATGAAATTAAACATTCCTACCAGCAATCGCTTTATTTCTTTGAATTACTTGAGAATTATACGTATGTAGAAATTATTAAGAAGCTTAAAAAGGAATTTCTTGAGTAGGTGCATTCGTAGTAAACTAAACCATCTAAGAGGGTTAGTTACTACGCTTCATGAGCATTTTGTAAAACTACTGTTTCTTCAGTTTGAGCTTGTACATTTGGTGTAGTGGCAATGGCTAAAATAATGGCGCTAAAACCACCTACAAATTTACCAATTATCATAGCAAAGACAATGTCTGGTTGTACTCCTGCGACAAAACCTAAGTGACTACCGAAAACGAACGCACCACTAACGGCGAACGCAACATTTATTACTTTCCCTCTTGGTTCCATGTCTTTTAAAATGGTAAACATTGGAATACTGTGGGCTAAAGACGCAACTAGTCCTGTCGTAGACGTTTCGCTTATCCCTACTAAAGAACCCAGTTTTATCAGTGGCTTCTTAAATAATTTCGAAATGAGTGCGACCATCGGGAACGCTCCTGCTAGAAAAATGGCTATCATAGCGACAATTTTCATTCCTTCATCTAAAGGTGTCAGATTTGGAATAATGGTTATGTTGGTGAACGTTTCCACAACAATGGCAATTAATCCGATAAGTGCTAAGATTTCTACCCCTTTTGCAAAAACGGAAAATCCGGATATCATTTTTTCTGGCTTAATCCATAAACCTACGGAAATAAGAATCGAAAAAAGAATTGTTGGAATTAGGTTCAAAAGAATCATCATAATTGGAAGGTTTGCTACAATTCCTCCAACAAAACAACCGAGGGGAACAGTAATCAATCCTAATAGAATGCCTTTAGCAAAATATTTGTGGTCTTCTTTTTCAATAATACCTAAGGCTACCGGAATCGTAAAAACAATTGTTGGCCCCATCATCGTTCCTAAAAACACCCATGCAAACAAAGCCGCCTCAGGAGTATTAGCCATTTCCTCGGCTAAGGCGTAGCCACCCATATCAATCGCCAAAATGGTATTTGCAAATACTGCAGGGTCAGCACCAACTAACCCGTAAACTGGAGCGATCACCGGTGTTAGTATACTTGCGAGCACTGGAGATAAGGAAATAATTCCAACCATTGCTAACGTTAAAGAGCCCATCGTCATAAATCCATCTGTAAATCGGCCAGCAAGACCTAGTTTATTTCCTATGATTTTGTCGATAGCGCCAAGACAAAAACAACCAATCACGATAAAGACGATTACTTCATTAATACTCATTCTTTTTCCCCATTCTAAAAAACTAATTAATCTTCTTTTTACTTTATCATATCAGAAGATAATTTCAGTCAGTTTTCTATAAAAAAACACAAGGAAATTTCGCTACGAAATATCCTTGTGTTTTAGACTAATGAATTGCCTTTCCTTGGGTTCCGTTAATCGAATAACTAACTTCAATCTTGCTATTTAAAGAATGAGATACAGAACAATATTTGTCTTTTGAGAGTTCAATGGCTCGAACGACCTTATCTTCCGGGAGATCTCCTTCAAATGAATAATGAATATGTACAGTCGTGAACTTTTTTGGGTGATCTTCGGCCCTTGTACCTTCGACATCCATATGAAATGCCGTAGGGCTTAGGCGCATTTTTGTTAAGATTGAGATAATGTCAATTCCTGTGCAGCCAGCAACCGCATTCAAAAGTAGTTCCGTTGGTCTTGGTCCTTTATTTTCACCACCAACATCTCCGGATGCATCCATAGTTAGTGAATGACCTGATGGAGTTGTGCTTGAAAAAGCCATGTTTCCTGCCCAAGAAATCGTCGTTTTCAATGATGTTCCCTCCCTTTAATTTCCTTTTAAGTTTTTACTAATATATAGAGTATATGCAACAGCTTGTATATTATAAGTCTTCACGCTTTGCGTGAAGCTTTTGAGAATAAATAAGCCATTGGGACAAATAAATTTGTCCCAAAAAGATTATTTATTCTCAAAAGACGACCTAGTAACAAAGTTTACGAGGACAGCCTCTAAAAAAACGATGGCTCTTTTGCACCACGAGTTGATCAAGAACGAAAAAAACGAGCACACTTTCCATTCTCCAGGGAAAATATGCTCGTTTTCTTATTTTAAGATTGATTCTTTCGACTCAACTAATTCACGATTAATATTCTTACCATAATATAATTCATCCATTTCTAGCTTCAAACGTGCGGTAATCTCTTCCTGCTCTTCAATACTAAGTGTATCTTTTTTATAACCAAAAAGATAATTATTTAGATCAAAGTTCTTTAGTTTACATTTTGTATGGAAGATGTTTTCTTGATAGATGTTCACATCAATCATATCGAACTGATCTTTTACTTCACTAGGAATGTAGTTTGAATTGAGTTGATATCATGATCAATGAATAGCTTGTGCCCATTAATATCTCTCGTGAAACCGCGGACGCGGTAGTCCATCGTCATAATGTCTGTATCAAATGAGTGGATTAGATAGTTTAGTGCTTTTAAAGGTGAGATTTCCCCACATGTTGATACGTCGATATCAGCTCGAAACGTACTGATCCCTTCATCTGGATGGTATTCAGGATAGGTATGAACAGTTATATGACTTTTATCTAAATGAGCAAGAACCGTTTCTGGAAGCGGCCCTGGAGATTCTTTAAAAAAGCCTTGTGGAGCGTTATTTACGGGACCTTCTGAAACTAATATCGTTACACTCGCGCCCTGAGGATCATAATCTTGTTTAGCGATATTCAATACGTGTGCACCAATAATACTCGTAACATCTGTTAGGATCTTTGTTAAACGATCAGCATTATATTGTTCATCTATATATTCTATATAAGCTTCTCGCTCTTCTTTTGTTTTTGTATAACAAATGTCGTACATATTAAAACTTAATGACTTCGTTAGATTATTAAACCCATGTAATTGAATACGCTGTTCTGGCGTTAGTTTCATTTCAAACTCCCCTTTTCTCCGCCTTCAATGTATGATGATGATAGTAACAAGCCATCAATTGCGACAAAGAAGAACCATTTTTATATAAAACATAATTAATTCACCACGCTATTATAACAAAACCACATAAAAAGTGATAATAAAATCTTATAATATACCAATTATATTTTCAAATTAAGTTTATTATCTTCGCAACTACATATAGATTGATAAAGCTCGGTTAAGTGATTAAAAAATTGACTCTAGTATCTACCAATTAAAGTTTATTGTGATGACAACTTTAAAAACCATTTTCCCTAACTCGTCAAGAACCAAACAAATAAGGGTACAACAGTTATCATTGTTGTACCCTCGTGAATGTTACTTAATATGTTGTTGGCAATATTCTTGTAGCAATTGTTCTTCCTCTTCTTCTAAGGCAAGATCAATGTATTTATCGCTTGTTTTTTCATAAATATCATAATGCATCATTCTTGTAGTATTCTCATCAACTGCAACAATTGCTTTTATGTATAATCCATGCTCAGTATATAATTCATCTTCTTCATCAACCTCTACGTGAATAAAAAATTCATAACGCTCTCCGCTAAGGATACCTGTTATATCTTCGACTTTTTCTACTGTATGTTTAATAATGTTCATTTAATTTTCCTTTCTGACTTCATATTTTTCTTATTATGTCTAAGAGCCTAAAGAGTTATTTCTTTAGGCCCTAAATAAGTTTAACGTTATTCAGTATCCCTGCATATAGTTAAATAACTAGATGTTGCAGGAGGTACGGCGATGACGAGAACCTTAAAGATAAAAGCTCTTATCGGTATTTCTATTGCTGTTTATGGTTTTTATAAATTATTACACTTTTTTAAGCAAAATCAACGTGTTCATTGATTAGACTGCACTTGACTGAGCTAATTCCTCTTTTTCCTTTTCTTCTTCACTAACTTCCTTAGATAGGAACCAACCAAGGACTGCAATTAAGACAAGCACTACATAAAACGTAATCTTCCAGGCTTTCATCTCTGCTACGTGCTCAGGTAAAAACGCAACTTCTGGATGTGATAGCGTGTAAACCGCTAACTTTACCCCTACCCAACCAACGATAAGAAAGGCAGCTGTTTCTAATCCAGGCTTACGAGTAAGGAGACCCACAAAATAAGTGGCTGCAAATCGCATGATGACAAGGCCGATAAAACCACCTAGGAAAATAATTAAGAATTTACCGCCATCAAGACCACCAACCATTGGTAAACCGGTATTAGGTAACGTTACTGCGATCGCTACAGCAGCTAAAATAGAATCTACAGCAAAGGCGATATCAGCTAATTCCACCTTAATTACAGTAACCCAAAATCCTGATTTCTTTTTGGCTTCCTTCATTTCCTCAGTTTCGGCTTTATGTCGTACATATTTTCTGATAATAAAGTTTAATGCGATAAAGATTAAGTATGCTGCTCCAATGGCCTGAACTTGCCATACATGGACGAGAAATGAAATAGCAAATAATGATCCGAATCGAAAGACGAAAGCACCTGCTAAGCCATAAAACAATGCTCTTTTTCGCTCTTTTTCAGGGAGATGTTTTACTAAAATCGCTAATACAAGCGCATTATCTGCTGCAAGTATCCCTTCTAAAACAATAAGTACTAATAATACCCAACCATACTCTAATAAAATTGAAACGTCCAAAATAAGTCTCCTCTTCTGCATTGATGTAATGTAAATAAAAAATGACCCATACCATAAAAGTAAGGTCATTAAATAACATCCAATTATGCAAAAGGACAGACCAATACCGTTATGGTAAAGGTCTCGCTAACAACAATTGTTGCCAATAAACCCGGAGGAATTTCCTCGTGATGACGAATTTATTGTACCAGCTACTCCCCTTTAAGGATAACTTTTTATTTGTTCTTATTTTAATAGGAAGTTATTAATCTGTCAATCTACTTGCTAATCTTTTTTTCACTACCTAATAGGTACTTACGTCCTCTTCAAATAATGGAAGGAGATCCTCCAAAAATAACACAACGAAAAGGACTTGCTGGTTTCGCTCATGTCTTAGATGGTTTCGCAATCGTTTATAGTTGGCCATTTCCTCAGGCAATCTTTTATTCTGTTCCCAAAGTTTCTTGGAAACTAGTAAAACTTGGACCGCATTTTTTTCATCGGTTTGACTCAGCTGCATAATTGCAGTCAAATTGTTTTCTACATCACTTTTAAATTGCCAATTTCGATCAGTAATGGCTTCGATAGCAACAATGGTTAACGGAGTAGACATTAATATAACAGCGATTTTCCCATCTGCTTCTCGTTTACCATCATATAAATCATATTCGGCACTGGCGATGTCAGAATCTCTCTTTAAGTGTGCAAAGGTCTCTAATGAGTGATTACTTACAGGTAAATAGAAGGTCTCGCATGTATTAAGGTAAGCTTTCTTTAATAAGTCAAAAAAACGTGTTCGCAACCAACTGTTGCTTGTCGTCAACTCATAAGCTAGATAATCAAAAATCCTCAAATATAAATTAGAGTCATCTAATCCATGATTAAATCTATCAATTACCATTTTTTATTACCCCGTTTCAAAGAAATTTAGACGTAGGCAAAGACTTTTTCTCTATGGTTAATTTTTATGAGGTAAGACAGTGAATAAGTACTGCCTAATTGACTCAAGCAAACAATTGTAGACGTGTTAGCTACTATGAATTCTGCTTACTTTAGGTTTTCTTTCCTTACGAATGGAGCTAGTTGGCGTTCAATGTTTCCAATGAGTGAAATGCGTAAAATTCATGTGCTTTCAGTCCATTAACAAACACAGCCAAATACGGGACACTTTTTATTTGCCATTTCATAGCAAGGTTTCGATTAACATTAATATTTACGGAATAAATCGTAGTATTACTGTATTTTTGATTCCAAATTTCTAACATCTGTTTTGCCAATTTGCACGTTCCGCATAACGGTGTATAACAAAAGTAAATTTTGATGGTATCTTTCTTAGTTAACAAATGCCAATCGATCATTTTTTCTGTCACTTCAACCATTTCTAACACTCCTCTACAAACACATTATAACGAAAGTGGAATAAAGAGAGAAACGAAGTGAATTGCAAAAGATTATCAAGCTCTTGAACCTTTGCGGACTTGGTTCGGAAAACTTTTCAATTTTACGAGTTGCTCCTGTCCGAACATGGCTTGGGTTCGGACTACTTTTCTATTTTACAGCCTGCTCCTTTCCGAACTTTAACCGATCCGTTTACACCACATAACAGTCGTTAGTATGGTGTTCACTCATACAGAATTATAAACGACTTGAAAAGTGTAGATGAGAAATTATGTACATTCTTAAACGGTCAAAAATGTGCACTGTTAGCTTGACATTTACAAAAAAAATAACGAGGAGTTCCCCCCTCGCATACCATTTATGATGAGATTAAGTCTTTTAATGCTACTTCTATATCTGTATATTGAAAAGTAAAACCACTGTCTACTAATTTTTTAGGGACACAATTTCTCCCTGTTAAAGCCAAACTTGGCTCGGTTTGCATGAATAGGTACGCACCTAACCAAACAAATGGCGTGGGTGCCGGTGGTGTCCAGCCTTTTCCCATTACGTTCCGCAACGACTTCATGAATTCTTTATTCGTAATTGGTGTAGGTCCAGTAGCGTTGTAAATACCTGAATAGCTTGTATTTTCGATGGCTTCTAAAAACATGTTGTTTAAGTCATCGATATGTAGCCAGCTTATATATTGTTTTCCTGAACCTACTGTGCCTCCCAGGTTTAAGGAAACCAATTTCTTTAAAGGTTCAAGTGCGCCACCATCCTTGCCTAATGCAAAGCCAATTCGTAATAACACTTGGCGAGGAGTCGTCAATGCTTCTTTAAAGAACTCAGTCTCCCACTGTTTACATACATCTACAGAAAAACCAGACCCAAAAGGAGCATTCTCGTCACATCGCTCGGTTGTGTCACCGAATATCGCTAATGAACCAGCTTGAACGAAAGCTTGCGGAGGTTGCTTACATTGAAGGATTGCCTCTCTTAAGACTCTGACTGAATCTAACCTAGAAGAGACAATCTCTTCTCTATTTTTCTTTGTGTAAATGCAATTGACGCTTTTTCCTGTAAAATTTACAACCGCATAACTCCCGTCAATTTCACTAGCCCAGTCACCTAAGGTTTTTCCATCCCATTGCACATACTTAATTTGACCATCTAATGGAGCTGAATTTCTGGATAAAATGACTACTTGATAACCTTTACCGAGTAAAAAATTTGCCAACGATTTCCCTAAAAAACCAGACCCGCCCGCTAAAACGATTTTTTTCCCCATTACTTCATCCTCCCTTTATTGTTGATAATAGACTTCTTTCGTAAACATGGGTGGTTTATTGACAATAATTCAATAAATAACTCAAATTTCTACGTTTAACAGACCTTTAATAAAGGCTCTTTTCTAAAACATTGCTCCTGCGGTTACTCGTCGCACAAAAAAACTTGTTGCTTTTTAACCTAAAAAAATTGGTAAAATTCCTTAGATGAAGCTATCACCGAATACAATAAGTAAGAAAAGAGCAGTGCTTACTAAATAAGTAGTGATATCTTAGGATTTATGTGTAAAAATCCGGCTTTTGGGATTTTTACGAAAGCAACAAACTTCAGGAAACAGCCTTAATAAAAAAGCAGAACATGATAGGTCCATGTTCTGCTTTTTTGTTAAAAACTGATAACTCGATATCCGATAAGTAAAACGACTGTTAGTACTGAAATACAGAAAACCCAATAAATTGGCTTAAGTGTTCCCTTTTTGGTTTTAACAAGGATCATTTCCATGAAGTAAACTAAAGATAGAGCAAGTAGTCCTTTAACTATGTAGGTACCTGGGAATTGCATTAAAACTAATAAGCCTACCCCTGTCCCAATCATGATTACATAAAAAGCCTTACAACCATGTGGGTAATTTTTGCGCCTTTGGCAACATTTGCTCGATAAAGAAAAAATGTAACAAAGAAAAGAAGAACTAAAACCATCCAAAAAAACGAATGTGGATGATATAAAGCTACGTGTGGCATAAGTGTAAACCTCCAAATTATATTTACTGACTTGTCAATTATAACCTGAAAGGATTGTAACTCCAAAAAATATGCTTAGGGAGATGTGGACCTGTCGTCTAGCAAAAGGAAATATTCACTACCTTCACTTCGGTTGGTGAGTGTTTAGTCATTATATTAGTTTACATAATATGATTACGGGAAACGTATTTAGGAGAAAACTGGTAAAATAGTGATTATCAGAACTAGTTACTTATAGTAAGCTAATACCTACTAAATCACTCTAAGTAATTTCTGCTTCAGTTCCACTATTCTTCCCTCAAGATGTTACTTCTAATTTATGAAACGCATTTTATCAAATAGTGTAAAAAAGCACACCAGGAGCTATACTCAAATGGTGTGCTGATATCTTGTATTATCTTGAAAATTACTCTCCTGCTACTGCTAAACTCTTCACTTTTAATGAAGGTGAGCCAACATATCCTCCCATTGGGAAGCCGAATTTGAGATCATTCGCAATTGCCTCGATTTGATCGAGCATTGTGAAGAAATTTCCAGCAATTGTGATTTGATTTACTGGTCGCTCAATTTTCCCGTTTTTTACAAGGTAGCCGTTGGCAGCTAATGAAAAGTCGCCTGAAATGGGATTTGCGCCAGAGTGTAACCCTTGTAAATCAGTAATAATTAATGCTTCCGTTTCTTTCTGAATTAGCTCCTCATACGAAGTTTTGCCTGCTTTAATAAACATGTTTGAAGGTGCAATAGTTATTGTTCCTTTATAAGAAGCCTTTGTCGCATGGCCTGTCGATTGAACCTGGTCTTTAGTGGCCGACTTTAAATTATGAAGAAATGTTTTTAGAACTCCATCTTCGACAAGGTTTACCTGCTTGGTAGCAACACCTTCACTATCAAAGGAACGACTCATAAAGCCATCTGTCAAAAAGGGATCATCGACAATTGTTACTAATGGATTAGCGACATGAGTATCAAGTTTATTTGCTAATCTTGATTTACCTTTTTGAACTTGATCTGCTGAAAAGGCTTGGCTGAATACTTGCAATAAAGAAGCTGCTGCTGTATTTCGTAAAATAATCGGGTATTCGTTACTAGGGACAGATGAAGCACCTAGGAAACTAACG
This sequence comes from Anaerobacillus sp. CMMVII, assembly GCF_025377685.1. NCBI lineage: Bacteria > Bacillati > Bacillota > Bacilli > Caryophanales > Bacillaceae > Anaerobacillus > Anaerobacillus sp. CMMVII. Next base: position 23,001 of record NZ_JACEHK010000009.1, read on the forward strand.
GCTTCCTCAACCACCTCACTCGCAATTTGAGCTGGATCAAATCGTGAAAAATCCCGGGCTAGTGTTAATCTACTTGCACTCTTAATATCTTCGCCGTCCTTTACAACAACTGAAAGATACGTATAAACGACATTACCTTTTTCATGTTTTTCAAGCCCTTTTGTATTGGATATCAGCCTCTCACTGTCATGTGATTCTAATAAACAATAATTCACACTAGTTACTTTATCACTTAAAGCGAAGCATTCAGTTTCGATTTGTTTAAGGACTGCAATTTTCTCATCAGCAGAAATACCAGCTAGATCTTCAGAAAATAGGCTAACTTCTTCATATTGATCAGATCCAGCAAAAATCATTTCAGAGTCTTCACTATCAATAATGCTTAAATTCTCTTTAGCTTCTGCAAGCATAAAGGGAATAGATTGCTCATCGATTTTTTCAGTATATGCATAACCCATTTTGCCATTGATAATACCGCGAAAAGATACGCCACCTTCAATAGCAATGCTATAACTATCAATTTCTCCTTTAAATATTTTCGTACTGAATTTTCCGTTGCTTTGATAATACAATTCCATATCTGTAAAACCGACCTCTTCTCCTTGTGAAAAAAGGTCATTTTTGAATTTTACAATATCCATCGTTTATTTCCCCTTTCTGCCGCCAACCGTTATTTCACTTACACGAATCATTGGTTGACCAACGTTCGCCGGTATTGAACCACTGACAGATCCGCACATTCCTTGACCATGAGCCAAGTTATTTCCGACCATATCTACCTTTTGTAAAGTTTTAGGGCCATTTCCGATTAATGTCGCACCGCGGACTGGTTCAGCAATTTTTCCATTACGAACGATATACCCTTCGTTAATTGCAAAGTTATAATCACCCGTTGCTGGATTCACGGAGCCACCACCCATATACTTAGCATAAATTCCAAATTCCGTATTGGCGATGATTTCTTCAGGTGAAGACTTTCCAGGGGCAATAAATGTGTTCGTCATTCTTGAAGTCGGAGCGTATTTATAAGATTCCCGACGACTTGAGCCAGTGGACTCTGTACCCATACGCCGAGCTCCTAACTTATCTATCAAATAACCTTTTAATATTCCATTTTCAATTAAAACATTTTTTCGTGTTGCTTCCCCTTCGTCATCGACATTTGCGGAACCCCATTCATTCGCTAGTGTCCCGTCGTCAATGTAAGAGACGATCTCAGGTGCAACTTGCTCCCCTACCCGATCTGCAAAAATGGAATTGTTCTTTGCTACAGAAGTTGCTTCTAGTCCATGCCCACAAGCTTCATGGAAGATAACACCGCCAAATTCATTATCAATAATGACAGGGAATTTCCCGCTAGGGCACTCTTGGGCATTCAGCATCGTAACTGCTATTCTAGCAGCTTCAGAACCATAATGTTTTAAGTCTAGCTGCTCTATAAATTCAAATCCTTTATGGGCCCCTGGTAAGTAAGAACCCGTTTGCATTTCATTACCACGAGCTGCGACTGCTTGAATTGCTAGACGAGTACGTGTTCTTTCATCCTCAACAAATTTTCCTTCTGAATTAGCAATTAAGACACGTTGCTGTTCATCCTTATAAGCAACGGACACTTGAGAAATCAATTCGTGATAATTTTTGGCAATATCATAGACTTCTCTCATCACATTCACTTTTTTTGCTTTAGCAACTTCCCTTGGGTTATGTAGTATTGGATGTTGATTTGTAAACGTTTGACGGTTAAGATTTAAGGTTAAGTCTATTGGCTGACCTTTAATTGCTTTTGCAGCTTCTAGGGCAACGGCAATTAGTTTATCTCGGTTATGCTCGTTCGTATAGGCGTAAACACTGTTTAAACCTTGAAATATACGGATCCCAATGCCATAGTCTCTACCAGAAATACTCGTCTCTACTTTCCCACCAACGAGTGCAATATTCGTATTGAATTTATCCTCTACAAATATCTCCGCAAAATCGCCACCAGTACTAAGCGCAGCTGTTATTAAGTCTTCGATAATTGATTGTTGAAGCATAATTTCCCCTCCTTGTTTAGGTGTATTTTTTACACCATATAATAAGGATAAATGAAAATACAGATTTATGAAACTATTTCGATTATAAAAAAATAATTTAATGAGTTTCATAATCTTTATTTTCGCTACTAAGTAGATTGATATAGCTCGGTTAGGTAATGATGAAATTCATTCTATTTAGTTAAATAATCATTTTTTGTTTAAAAATCATGTATAATATTTCGTATCACGAAAAATGATTATCTAGCTTTTTAAAAGGGGTTATTTCTAATGACATATATTAAATTTCCAAGGTTGATAGAAACCTTATTCATCGGCTATTTAGGTGGGTATCTTTTCACACTTGCCAACTTTCCACTCCCTTGGGTGCTCGGTGCTTTAACCCTTACTTTACTATGGCAAGGGTTTACGAAACGGAAGGCTTATTGGCCGAATCCATTCAAACAGGGGGGCTTTTTAGTTCTCGGTATGTATTTTGGTCTTTATTTTACGATCGAGACTTTTTTCACGATTGGTCCCTATTTACTACCTTACCTTTTGATGACAGTTGTTCTTATTTTTGCGAGTATTTTCATTAGTACTGCGGTGACAAAGTGGATTGAGGTTGATAAGATTACGAGTGTATTTGGATCAATTCCAGGAGGATTGTCAGAAATGGTTCTTGCAAGCGAGTCCCTTAACGCTAAAACCACTCTTGTACTTATCTTCCAGACCGTTCGTTTGTTAACGGTATTATTTACTGTCCCAGCGATGATCATCTATTTCTTTAAGGATCAAAGTCAAACGATACAGGCAATAGCAACTGCTCAAAGCTTCGTTTTTGGTGGCTGGAATTATTTTTGGTATCTTATCCCGATTTTATTTGGGGTGTATTTCCGTGATCGCATACCAGCTGGGCTCGTAGTTGTTCCACTAGGGATTACCGCTGCTATGAATATTAGTCCCATTGATATGGCTACCATACCTTCAATTGTGCTACTCTCTGCACAAGTAGCGGTTGGAATTGGATTAGGGAAAAGTATTTCGTTCGATGACTTAAAACTTGGTGGGAAGTATTGTCTCGTCTACTTTGTGGTTTCTTTATCTCTTATTCTTGTTGCATTCGGCTTAGGGGCTGCTTTAGCTCACTTTACAACGTTAGATTTAGCAACGGCAATGTTAAGCGTTGCTCCTGGTGGCTTAATTGAAATGGTATTAACAGCATCCACTGTTGGTGGTGATCCTGCGATCGTTAGTGCTCTCCAATTGACAAGGATCCTCGTCATTGTTATCTTCGTCCCAGCTTTTTTAAAATGGTACTTTAGAAAAGAAGCTTCCAAACAGGCGGCATAATGTTGGTATAGCAGAAGAGGCTGTCCCAAAAGTGTCTGACACCACGCGGATCCTACTAAATATAGACGTACATATATATCATATGTCTATATTTGGTGCCTAGCGGTGTCTGACACTTTGTTTTGAGACAGCCTCTTCATGATGTTCAACACGAGTAGTTTAATTAAGTATTTTTCTTAACTCCTGGGTAAGTTCAACTGGAATTTGGTATCCAACCCCATTTTCTGAAGGGTCGATAAGTAAGCCTTCTAGCTCTGCATGCTCAGTCTCATTCCCTAAGTTTAAGTGATACTGTGAAGAAGTTTTATCATCAAAGTGCAAGCGAACGTCATACTCGGCAGTATAAAATATCAAATGACTAGGACCCAATGTATCTCCATTTTCAACCGCCTCAATAAACAAACTCATCTCCGCCACTTCATCAATGACGATTTTTGATTTAAGTGGTGCTGCAAGCTTTACCGAATTAAGCGGTAAAAGGATTTTCGTTTCCCAATTATGGTATACGACTATTTTGGTTAGGTTCTTATCGCCAAATGGAACCGTTTGTTTGGAGTTTAGTTGAGTGCAGCCAAGTAAAGTTATTGCTAGCAGCGCGATTAGTATAATAAAGCTGTTTTTCATATGCTTTATATCCCCCTTCACATACTAGTCGAATTGCCACGGTGATAAGTTTCAACTACACTAGCTAATTCTATCAACCTGTTTGTGCAGCCTTTAGTTCAGTCTCTTTCGGTGCGAAGCGATGAAGCATATGGCCGAAAAAGGATGCTAACAATTGCTGAATTAACATACATGAAATAACTGGGATTGCTACAGGTGGTGCGAAAAATGTAATGGCGATGACAGCCCCCGCACTAATATTTCTCATCCCGCTATTAAACGTTAGCGCCACAACATCTTCATAGTTCCAGTGAAACACGTATTTGGCTACCAAACCACCGATGACGTACCCACAAAAGGCTAGTAAGAAAACTGTTACAATAATCCCAACTAGTTTCCAACTAACATCTGCTAAAAACGGAGCTACTGCTGCACTATTGATCGCGACAACAACTCCAAGACCAATTTTTGTAAAAGGAGCGAGTTTCGGACTTACTGTCGTTTTTACGCTTCCTTTTGTTACTTGGTTTAGGATCATACCAGCTAACGAAGGAACAACTATCATCCAAAATAAGCCGCTCATCATACCCCACTGATCAATTTCTACAGCGGAACCAACTAATATTTTTAAACTATACGTAATGATTAAAGGTGACAACATTGTATTTAAAAGGATAATAGACAATGTTAAGGCGATATTGCCCTTATAAATCGATACCCAGATTAGACTCATAATTCCAGTTGGGATGACAAACGCTAGCACAATACCGGTAATTGTGTAATTATCACCAGGAAAAAATAGATGACCGACGCCAAGAGCGATTAAGGGCATGATAATGTGTAGGATTGCCAAACAAATTAAAATACGTTTTGGATGGAAAACAGCTCTCTTTAAATCACTAAAATTTGAGTTTAAACTTCCTGAAAATGTCATAAATGCAAAAATCCAAGGCACTAAATACGTAAATCGCGCTAAAAATGCGGTGAGGATAACTCCTAAAACCACACTTGTAGGTGTGATAACTGGCATCAATTTTTCTAGTATTCGATTAAAACGAAATAACATAGGCTGACCATACCTTCTTTTCAATGAATTTAGTTTTCCTTTTATAAGCATATAAGATTAATGGAAAAATGAAAACTATTTCGAGTGTAAAAATAAAAGAAGTAATTACAATGTAATCACTTCTTAGTATATTTTTAATTTTTGAGATTAGTAGCAGGACCAAAAAATTCAAAGTGAATATTCTCTTGTGGAACTCCCCATTCAGTTAATGCCTGATTGATCGCTCTCATAAACGGAATAGGACCACAGAAATAAAACTCTGCATCCATACTTTTTAAGATTGATTGTAACCATGGAAGGTTAATATAACCTTCTTTATCGTAGTTAGTTGCAAGGCGATCTTCTTCGGTTGGTTCTTCATAACATACAAATGTATTGATATAGTCACTTTCACTTGCAATCTTTGAAACTTCTTCTTTAAGAGCATGAGTTCGGCCGTTAATAGCGGCATGGATGAATGTCACTTCTTTTTCTGGATGATATTCAGCTAGCGTTTTTAACATACTCACCATTGGTGTAAGACCGACTCCACCACTTATTAAAACCACTGGAAGGTTACTTTTTGTGTTTAAGACAAAGTCACCTGCTGGAGATGTAATTTCTAGTACATCACCAACATTAACTTCTTGGTGTAAAAAGGTTGAGACAATCCCATCAGGTGTTTTTTCACTTGCTTCTTCTCGTTTGACACTAATCCGGTAGTAATCTTTACCGGGAGCATCGGATAAACTATATTGTCTAATATGAGTGTACTTTTCCCCATCTATAACAGCTTTTACAGATATGTATTGACCAGGTTGATACGTAGCTAATTTCCCACCATCTTCTGGTTTTAAATAAAAGGAAGTTATGACGTCACTTTCTTGTACTTTCTTACTAACAACGAAATTTCGATACTCTTTCCAGCCACCAGCTTCTCTTTGTGCCTGTTCATACATCTCTTTTTCCACAGAAATGAATACATCAGCGATTAACCCGTAAGCTTCTCCCCATGCATTGATAATCTCGTCTGTTGCTGCTTCCCCAAGAACATCTTTAATAGCAAGTAGTAAATGCTCTCCTACGATTGGGTAATGCTCTGCCCTTACATTTAGACTTCGATGTTTGTGTGCAATTTGTTTTACGACCGGAATAATCGCTTCAAGATTTTCAATATGCATCGCAGCAGCATACACCGTATTGGCTAATGCTTTAGGTTGCTTCCCTTGCTTTTGATGAGCATGGTTAAAAATATTTAGCAATTCCGGGTGATTAGAGAACAACATTTCATAAAAGCGTTTTGTAATTGCTTCCCCATGTTCAGCTAAAACGGGTACAGTTGATTTAATAATTGTAATGGTTTCGCGGCTTAATGTTTTTGTAGTACTCATTGTAATTCCTCCTATAATAAAACATGTATTTAAAATACATGTTTTATTTAAACACGAAACACCTTTTAAAGCAATATATAAAATACTTCTTTTAATAAATGATTACTTCTTTCTACTGGTTTTATGATACTATTTACTTAATTCTTTTCTTGAAGAAATAAGCCTTGTGTGACAAAAGATCCAAACTGGCTCAATGTTGCCTACAGAAAAAAACATCAACGATAGAACTATTTAGGTTATCGGTCTGCTTGGATTTTATAAGCTTATACATTTATCGTTTTTTAGATCGGAGTGAGTATTGTGCACCTAACAGCATTTACAGATTATTCTTTGCGTGTCCTTCTATATTTAGGAAATCAACCGGAAAATAAACTTTCAAGTATAAAAGAAATTGCAGCAATTTATAACCTCTCTACTAATCATCTTAGTAAGATAGTCTTTGAATTGGGAAAGCTTGAACTTATCGAGACAAACAGAGGTAGAAACGGTGGAATCAAACTAAAGAAGCCTGCAAATGAAATTAATATTGGATGGGTTATTCAACAAACAGAAGAAAACCTAGAACTTGTCGAATGCTTTAATAAAACTAACAATGCTTGCATTTTAACAGCAGCTTGCCGCCTGAAGCATGTTCTTAATGAGGCTTTAGTAGCCTATTTAGACGTACTGTCTTCATATACGCTGGAGGATTTGTTACTAAATAAAGAAGAACTTCAGTCGATCTTTCATTTAGAAGCGAACAAAAACTAGAGATAAAACTATATGGAAACAAAAAAACAGGATCTTGTTAGTAACATGTTCCTGTTTTTTTATTTGTTGAAAAAAGGACTGCAGATCCTTTTAGAGAAAACTACACTTTATCAACGACTTTTTTCCGTCTGAAAATATTTTTAAAAAAATTTTCGCCATTGTGACAATTGTCCTATTGGAACATTAGTTATAGGCTTATACTTAAAATATCTTATAAAAGGAGTTGGTTCTTAATGAACGCAATTTTTAATAGTGCAACTAAAACTGGTGATATCGTAACAAAACTACCTGCAGCAAGTAAGGTATTTAAAGAATACAAAATTGACTTTTGTTGTGGTGGAGATCGCCCAATTGGTGAAGTCCTACAAGCTAAGAAATTAAACGAGGTTGAAATTTTAGAAAGATTAAATGAACTTTATGCTACAAGTAACCGAACAGATGATGTGAATTGGGAAGAAGCACCTTTAGCACAATTAGTAGATCATATTGTTAACAAACATCATGTCTATACTTCAGAGGTTCTTACAGAATTACAGGCATTCGTAACGAAGGTCTACCGTGTGCACGGTCAGGATCACCCACATTTACGCGATGTTTATCAAGCGTTTACGACGTTAAAGGCTGAAATGGAGCAACATTTAATTGATGAAGAACGCGATGTATTCCCACATATTGTTGCTTTTGAAGAGTCGCAATCTGAAGCTGAACTTTCAAAAGCTAAAGCGGAGATCACAAAATTAGAAAGCGAACATGAAGCGGTTGGAGATCTTCTGAAAAATTTACGTGAGTTCACTAATGATTATAATCTTCCTCCAGGTGCTTGTAATACGTACCGTCTAACATATTTAAAGCTTGAGGAACTTGAAACTATGACTCATGAACATGTTCACTTAGAAAATAACATTTTATTCCCACGTTTAATGAAAGCTTAAATAAAAATAGATCCCCACTTCTCAGTGGGGATCTTTCGCCTATTTTAAGCTATTTACAATCGCATTCGCTGTTGCTTGCTTTACTTGAACTTCTTGTTGAGCTTGTTGAACTCTGCTTTGAATTTGTTTCACCGTTTCTTGTTGCTGGTGTAGTTGGTAAAGTGCTTGTTGTAGTTGCTGATTTTCATTTAATAAGGTTTCATGAGCCTGTTGAACTTCTTGTTGAGCTTGTTGTAAGTCTTGTGGCATCCCAGTTGTTTGTGTTTCTAGTGGCATAGCCGTGTATTGTTGCTCCTGAGGCATGCTAGGAGTTGCCGGTGTTTCATCTTGACTCGTATCAAATAACAATCCTGCCATTTCAACGAGTTGTGATTGACTGAATATCTTATCTTGATTATCATTTATAGTCGTTGCGTTTGTTTGAACATTTTGAAATGCTTGTTCAAGTTCATTCTGACGTTCTTGATGATTTGATGGTTTCATCAGTATTCCTCCATTAATTATGATTATGGTTATCCTACTGATTAGCGTGCGCATTAAATTCGATTCTATGCTCAAAATCCGATTTTACTCGGATAAGTCTTTCCACTATCTTGCTCCATTCACAATAATTCGTTTCATCATCTCAGCATTAGGGTACCCGGCTTCTTGATAAAGTTCAAGCACACGTTCCTTATTGTAGTCCACTCTTTCAATTGATGTTCTTATCCTTCCGTCGACTACTTCAACAATCGCATAAGAAGCTTTTGCCAAACCATCAAAAGGTAAGCCAACGCTACCAGTATTAATAATTACTTTTCCTTTTAAATATCTGATATAAGGAACGTGAATATGACCATAAACAAATAGTTGAGCATCGTGACTCATCAATGAATCCTCAATCAAGAGATCGTCTGCATCTGGAGAAATAATGTCAAATAAACTAGTTGGAGTAGCGTGGAATACATGAATATTGACGTTCCCAACGTTTAAATTTAAGTGATGAGGTAAGCTTTTTAAATACTCGATGTCCCGAGGATCTAACTTATTTAATGCCCATTCCCGCTCAATGTTCATTAACTCTAAAGCACTATCAGGAACTTCCCCTGACCTTACTCCGCGAATGATCCATTCATCAGCATTTCCTTTAATCACGTCCGTAGATAATGAACGAACTAATTCTAAAGCTCTTTTTGGTTCAGGACCCCGGTAACTAATATCACCTAATACAATCGTCTTATCAATTCCTTGGCGTTCAATATCTTGTAAAACCGCCTCTAGAGCAACTGCATTTCCGTGAATATCTGAAATAAATGCAAATTTCATTACTACGTGCCTCCAGTTTTGTTTTTAGTTTATTCTTTAAGAAAGTTCCTAACAACCTGTAAAAATTCATCTGTCTCTTCTAAGTAAGGCATGTGAGCACTTTCTTCAAAAACATGCATTTTGGAATTTGGGGTAAGGCTCGAATAATACTTTGTCGCTTCTGGTGTTGCTTCATCAAAACGCCCACATGTAAAAAGAGTCGGGACTGATATTTCGTGTAACCTTGAAGTGCAGTCGAAATGTTTTAGATTTCCAGTTACGTGAAATTCTGATGGTCCCCACATCATGTTGTATACCTCGCTATTTTTAAGGTGAGCTCCTTTTTTCAAAAATTCTGGCCAAGGGTCTAGTCGGCAAACGAAATTTTTATTAAATTCTTGAGTTGCTTCCCTGTATTCCTGTGAGTCCGTTGTTCCATTTTCCTCACATTTTTTTAACGTTTCTTGAACATCCTTAGGTAATTTCTGGCGATTTCGTTCTTGATCTTCGGCCCATAGTGGTGCACTGAGACAGGAACTAGAAAAAATAACACTCTTAACTCCTTTTGGTTTAGTTAGCATATAAGCTGCTGCTAGTGTCGTCCCCCATGAATGTCCTAAAATATGTACTTCATCTAATGAAAGGGCTTCCCTAAGTTGCCCTAATTCTTCAACAAAACGATCAATTTGCCATAAAGAGGTATCGATTGGTCGGTCTGAGTATCCACACCCTAATTGATCATAAAATAAGACCGGTCGCTGTTCGGAAAGAACCTTTAGTCCTTGTAATGAATAATGGGAAGAGCCTGGCCCGCCGTGTATCACAATTACTGGGGTGTTTTTAGTACCTTGATCATGGAGTTGATACCAAACCTTACCTCCTGTTACTTCTACAAAACCTTCTTTTATCATGTTTTATCCTCCTTAACATTCCCTTTGCTATTTAAGAAAAACTTATTTTAGAAATTGTAGCATTTTCTAACTCGTTACGTCGACCAAAAGCGAAGATCTTATTTTAAATCCAAATGTATTGGTTTTAATTCATTTTTTTCTAAATACGAAAACATCCCAAAACAAAAAGGGTGTGATTAATTCACAACCCTTTAACATAGTTATTTATTGTTTAAGGTCTAATCCTTATTTAAATTGTAGATCTTTAGATTTAAATAAATAGCAAAGAGAAATGCGATCACATAAAAACTTGCGCCAGTATAAGAAGTAGCGGAAAAAAAATCCAAGAATGTCATCATATCCCACCGCCTTTTATTTATATAATACCACTTCCTCCTTTGTTAAACAACTGAAAATTCATAAAATTGTAACAATTCAATTTGACAAATATGCAAAAAAGCTAGGATATCCTTATATCCTAGCTACAGGTGACTAAACGACGTCTTCCTCCATCCCCTTGTTCGTGTTAAAAGCTCAGGTTAACGGTATACGTAGTATGTTGATTTAGCAGATATCCTCACACAGTTGAATTTTTCTTTTCGTTTGCTGGTTCTATCTATATAAGTCATTTGGGCAACCAAAGAGGTTGAATAGTAATAAACTTACCATTAATTAAATTAGCGAAGTCGTGATGATTTATCTAGGCGTCCTCATGTATTCCACTTGTAGCATTGTTAAAATAGTTTATGATTTATTTGTTGAAGGCTAGTAACTAATACCTCTAATTTTTGTGGACGTCCAAGAAAAAATCCCTGTACAAAATCACATTTTTTTGCTTGAAGGAACTGTAACTGTTCTTTCGTTTCTACTCCCTCAGCAGTAATGGTTAAATTCATCTTATGTGCCAAGTCGATGAGTCCCTCTACGATGCCATTGTCCTTTTCGTTTTCTCCAATCCCATTTATAAATGATCGATCAATCTTTATCGTGTCAACAGGAAGTCTTTTTAGATAATTAAATGAAGAAAAGCTTGTCCCGAAATCATCAATCGCAATTGTAATTCCAGCATTCTTAAGTGAATTCAAGATATGGATCGCCATGTTTGGATCGCTCATAATGGTTGTCTCTGTGATTTCAAATTCGATAAAACTAGGCTCTAATTGATATTTGTCTATCACTGAAAAAATACTAGCTTCAAGTTCCGGGTCTAAAAATTGTTTCGGCGACAAATTAATCGCCATTCGTAATTCTGGGTAAGTTTTGTGCAACTTTTGTAAGTCATGACAAACTTGATCAATGACAAACTTACCTAATTCGATAATAAAACCAGAATCTTCAGCTATTGGGATAAACTCAGCGGGGCTAATCAACCCAAGCGTGGGATGTTCCCAGCGAATCAACGCTTCTAGCTCAAGTGGCTTTCCTTTTAAGTGGACCTTTGGTTGGTAAGCGATATGAAAATGCTTCTTTCTAAAAGATAGTTTCAGTTCATTTTCTATTAAATATTTTCTAGTAAATGCTTCCTGCATCTCTTCCTGATAATAAAGAACTTGTTTTACTCCACGAATTTTTGCGATAGACATAGCCTTCGTAGCACTTAAATAAAGTTGCTCAGCTTGGTCCCCGTGGTCAGGGAATTTGCTAATCGCTGCAGAAGCAGTTATATGAATTGGTCCTTTAACTGTATCAAACGGTGCACTTAGGTCTTGTTGGATCTTATCTAAGAAGGAATTGATCGGTTTTTCTTGTGGAAGCAAAATCGCAAATTCGTCCCCGTTTACCCGAGCTAGTGATTGGTCATCAGTAAGATTTTTTAAGCGGAAAGCAAATTGTTTTAGTATTTCATCCGCATTGGTAACTCCAATTAAATCATTAACCAACTTGAACTTATCAATATTAAAGAGGACCAGGTGAAAAGCTTGACCAGTCGTCATTTGTAACTCGATTAGTTGATCTAGTGATTTTCTATTATAAAGACCGGTGAGTAAATCATAATTTTCCATAAAATCTAGTTCTTTTTCAATTGCAAGCTGATTTGTAATATCGGTGATTGAATAAAGGAATATCTTCTCTTTATTTAGGAAAACAACGGTTTTATTCAATGTAACATACAAAGTTTCCCCGTTTGACTTTTTAATTGTTGCCATGTCGCCCTCTTTAAGGAAAGAACCAATCTCCTCTTTTACAAAGCTAGAGATATCTTTGCCTATCACAGATGATCTTCGTGTCTTTAGTAATTGTAAACCCACATTATTAATATAAAGAATTGCGCCTCTTTTCACTAAAAATATCATTTGCGGTGATAATTCGAGTAATTTTTTGTATCGCTCAAGTTCTTTATTAGTTAAGATCATTTCGCGATTTGAGGTTATATCTTTTAGGATGAAATAAAAACCAATATTTTTTTCTTCAATTATGATGGGTATTCTTTTCACAAGAGCAATGACTGTGATTGAATGCAATTCTAGTAATACCTCTTCTTCTAAAGGAATTGTTTTTGGACTTTCACCAAAAACACTTAGCGTTGGGAATAATTCAGTAATCGTTCGATCTATAACTTGATTTTCTGCGATCTGAAATGAGCTAGTAAAGGCCTTATTCACCAGTTGGATCGTACCTTCAACATCTGTAGCAATAATCGAATCGTTATTATAGGAAAATAATGAATGAAAACGTTCTTTTTGTTCAAACACTTCATATTTTTTGTTTTCGAGTTCAGTCACATCTTTAATAAATGCAATTACATAGTTGGCTTTGTTAATGATGACGGGAACGAGAGTTGACTCTGCCATCTTAAATTGAGCGTTATTTTTAAGATTCATGGGCTCTATATAGGTTACAGATTGTCCACTCTTTACAGCCTTTGAGTATTTTTCGTGCAGAGGTGTTGCGATTTCCTCACTATAGATATCTTGAAGGCATTGTCCAAGCGCATCTTCTGGTAAATTAGCAAGGACAATCGCTTGCGCACTTACTTGGACGTATTCAAAACGACCATCGTCCCGTTGTTTCATTAAAAAACGATATCAAAAAGCTTGGACATCATTAAGAACATTTCTTTAACTTCAGTTAAATCACGGTTAAATTGCATCTATATTCTCTCCAGTAAAACATCCAGTATTTTTAAATGCAGATCTTAATTATATGTTCTTTTCGAAAACATTGTGGCTTTTAGGTCGTAACCAAACATTCGCTTGGTTACGACCTAAAAGCCAATAGCAACAATCTCTTTAAAATAGCCTAATTGAAAAATAGATTTCTTGTTTATTCTACATTTTACTACATAAATTTATTGTCTTCTATGGGAATCTAGTAAAAAGAAAAAATATTTCTTCCAATTGTCACCTTCTATATTTTATTAATATAGCAATCTGGCGAAACGTTGTCATTATGTTAAACAAATAGGTTTCAGAAAGAGTGAATTTCATAATTAACTTATTCTATCCAACTGTAGTCACTAAAGTCGTAAGTTCAAAAAGTCTTCCGTGACCGCCATCCTAATCGAAAACAAAAACTCTACTCGCAAAAAGCTAAAATTAGCAAATAAAAAAAGACGCTCTTCGTAGCAGCGCCCTTTTAATAGTCATTCTAGCTTTCATATTCTAGTAGTTCTGAAACTGTGGTGAAAGTATATCCTTGTTGCTTTAAAGACGTTATGATTTGACAAACAGAATCTAGGGACTCTCTTCGACTCTCATACATGACATGCAGCAAAATGATGGAGCCTGGCTCTACATTTTGTAAGACATGCTCAACGATTTTTTTGAGTCTGAAGCCACTTCAGGATAGGTCTCAGGTTCAATATTCCATAATATAGTTTTACGTTCTTCCTTAAAAAGATAATACGGTAGAACTAGTAATTTTTTCCCGAATGGTGGACGAAAATGAATATCTCCTTCATAGCCAATTTTCCGAATTAGCTCATCTGTTTTTTCAAGTTCAGCTTTTATAAAGGATGGCGATTTAAACACCATTCGCTGATGTGAGTAAGAGTGGTTACCAATTTCATGTCCTTCCAAGGCGATTTGTACGGCATCATCATAATATCTCTCGATTTCATCGCCTGTTTAATAGAACGTTCCCTTTACGTTCTCCTCTCGTAAGATAGTTAATATTTCATTAGTATTCACACCAGGTCCATCATCAAACGTTAGGGCAACTACCCTTTCACTAGTCTCCACTTTTCCAACTGGCTTTGTGAAAAATTGAAAATTTCTAGAGCTTGCAAGTTCGTTTGTAAAATAAACGATCGAAAAAAACAAAACAAAAACAACACTAATACGTATGAATATTTTTTTCATATTTCCTCCAAGTCTCACTAACGTTAAGATAAAATTGTTATTTAAATAGTTTAGCATGTTTTAAATGGTTTGTGAGATCAAATACAATAAACCCCGACCAATGTTATTAACGGGTTTACTTCATAGGTGCAAAACGGTAAAACAAAACATCATTACAAAGTAAATCGCACAATTTCCACACTGTTTTTCACAGTATAATTCACACGAAAAAAGGCTTCGAGAATTTTTTTCTAAGCCTTTTAATTTTAATTGCTTATTGATACGAATAGGTAAGGGTTTGAAGTTATCGCTCCCTTTTCCCCTCGTTCACACCGTACATGAGACTTTCACCTCATACGGCGTTCCAACTAATCCAATCCATTCAATTCTATGTATTTAATGAAGCAATTTAATTTTTCCAAAGTCTAGATTGATGTATTTCTGCATTGTTTTCTTAATTCGTTAACCTTTTCTAACTGCTTTCGATTGAGCCGAAGCGCAGTTAATAAAGCTTTTATTTTATCAGTGTCTTTGAGATGTACAAGTCGATGCACACTTTCATGTAGCACGATTAAATTTGAATATCCATCATCTTTCGAAAGATGATAAGGATTTTTATGATGACAATGCCAATCGTTTAAGCCCAGTTCAACACCTGAGACTGCACATTTTCCGTATTGGGCAATGAACTTACTTATTCGATTGTCGTTATATTCAATTGTTCGATTTGGGATAAAGTTTTTCATTATATGACTGAGTATCTTTTTATTGATAGCTTTAAGATTTTCGTGTAGTTTTTCTCTTCCTTCGGCAGTGTAGTTGCACGTACCTTGAGAAAAGCATAGATTTGTTTTATGTCTTTGAGCGTGAATTGGGACGAAAACCATATTCTGAATTTTGTATAGTTTAGCCTTACATCCTTTATAACGCTTTTGTAAAGTACTAGTCATATCTGAAAATTTCGCTTCTGTTCTAATGTCTTTTAAACGATTATAAAGTGTTTTCTGAAGAAAAGAGCTCAACTCACTTAAATTTTTCATAATCCTTGTTGCTACTGAGTAATAATTTTGGATTCCCATAACGACTGTATTGAAATGCCAAACGGTTTCAGCACAAGGTTTCTTTTGTATAGTTTTAATACAATCTTTAATTTTAATAAGTGCAGTTGCTTTTGCTTTCTTTGTCATATTCGACTTCGCTACATAACCCATTCTTGTTTTACCTTTCCTAATCGCTCGGAATGTAAAACCAAGAAACTCTGACGAGTTTTTCTTTAAATTAATAACCTTTGACTTTTCTTCGCTTGTTTCAAGGTGTAATCTTGTTTTGAGGAAATCCTTTATAGCACAATTCATCCTCATTGCTTGTGAACGTGTGCGACACAAAACCTTGAAATCATCTGCATATCTTACGATATAGCACTCTTTTAAATTCGATTGTTTAAGTACTTTTACTTTATCGCCGTTTCGTTTGTAGGGATGATTGGTTACGAATGTCTCCCATTGATTACTAATCCACCAATCTAGTTCGTTGAGAACTATGTTGGATAATAACGGGGAGAGAATACCGCCTTGTGGTGTTCCTTTAGTTGGTATCCCTTCGCCATCAATCTCAGCTTTCAAAAGCTTTGAAATGACGGCAAGCAGCGCTTTGTCTCTAATCCCTAAAGACCATATTTGTTTTAGTAGCTTACTATGACTAACATTATCAAAGAAGCCTTTAATATCAACATCTATACAGTGATAGAGACCCACCATATTAATGAGGGACTCAAATCTTGCTTTTGCGTGATGTGTGCTTCTATTTGGTCTAAAACCGTAGCTATGTTTATGGAATTTCGCTTCGCAAATTGGCTCTAAAACTTGTAAAATACTTTGTTGTAGAATTCTGTCCCATATCGTAGGAATGCCTAAAGGTCGTTTTTTCCCGTTTGATTTTGGTATAAAGACACGTCTGACTTTTTCTGGGCTATATGATTGAAGCATCTTCTGAACTTTATTTATTACTTTTTCAACAGACAAATATTTTACATCTTCAATTGTTAACTTATCCGTCCCTGCTGTTTTACTTCCAGTATTTCTTTTTATGTTTCGATAAGCAAGGCGAATATTTTCATTAGAACTAATCAGTTTCATTAATTCATAAAAGTTTTGACCATCAACACTCTGAGTGTATAAATTATCATAGCTGTGTTGCATATCATAATACTCGTTGTGTCTCAGTTTCTTCCGTTTTAGCAAGTCGGTGACTCCCTTGGGAGTTGAACCTCTTTTAGTCTTACAAGAACCTTATTAATCGATAAAGAACTGTCTAACATGGTTGAATGTTCCTTTATTAGTCTAGTGGCTATCCCTCCGTGCGGATTAGACATTTCATTGGTACTGTGCCACCACTTTCACTGATACTAAAATAAGTTATACAATAGCTAATCTCATTATTGCTTTCCTAATTACCATTTCTTTAGGAGTAAGCCCTCCATGTTATCAGCTTACAACGTTGAATTATATCTATTATGGAATGAACTTAGGTGCTTCCTCTAAGCCTGTTAGCCGTTCATATGCCTGTAACATATCATGGACTTTCATAATAGCGAGTCTTACTCATCCACTGCTAACTTCACAATTTGGTGATGTACACATTTCTATGTAGTAAGCGTTTAGACCCGTACATTCAGAAGTTCGTCAGCGTAGCCCTTTATTATAGGCTTTTTGCATTCTCACCCTATTCATTCAACTCAAGCATCATGATTTACACCACCCCCTCGGGTAGGCTTTCGTCAGCTTTATCTGTTACGGTAAATTCTCACGCCTTTTTGCCGAGCTTATAACACTATCAATCTTACTAATTATAGTGCTATTCGACTAAGAGAGAGCCCTTCAAGACGTTACTCAATCATTTGACTCTTCGATATAACCCTTCAACTCCCCGAAGGGAATTGTCTACCTTTTACCTGAGTAATGTGACCATTCTCAATTTGTGGTAGAAACATTTCGCACAACTATTGCACTCGTTACTTTAAGTGTACCATTTCACATAGCCACAATTTTCTATTTTAACTCTTATGTTTAATAATGCTAAAATAAAAATGCCCCCTTTAAAAGAGGACTACTTTATGGATATATTAAACTGTTTCAAATCAATAATAAGACCTACTTCTTTCATGAAGTCAAAGCCGATAATACCATCAATCTCAAGACCATAATCCATTGCCCCTAATTCAACATGGAAGTTTTGAATTGCTATTTCATCGTTAATAGAGATTTCATCTATGTTTTTAGTATAAACAAACTCAAGGCCACCGACTCCTTGAATCGTTTGAGTTACATCATTTGCTTCTGGTTTTATCCCTATTTCTTCGAGTTTGTTAACATTAAAAATTGTTCCAGCAGATCCAGTATTAATTAAAACATTTTCTGATTTTAAGCTTTGCCCTCGAAAAGTAACTGTAGCTTCTATAAATGGTAAATCTGACAATTCCCTTATCTTAATCATATTTTTCTAAGTCCAGTCCATTTCTTCTCACGTATTTCAAGATCTTCCCTAGATGTATGAAAGAAGTAAAGTTCACGGTTAGACTTTTGCTTGTGTAATTCATTATGACGACGGAATGCGTCCATTGAGTCGTCAAAGCAATCTATTACCGCAATCTCATCTACTATACGATAATTATTATCTGAGTGAGCTTCAATTGCTTCAAATACAACCCATTTATCTGGATATGCTTTTCGAACATCCTCCCATAACATTTATACTCCCCCTTTGTGAAGTAGTGATTTCTATTTCTATTTTATCAAATTTCTTTAATACACCTCAAATTTTTTTATTCAAGATAAGTTTCCGTTAGTTGAGTAAAGAATTTGACCTTTTACTTCAAGTGAAATTAATTTACATATATTGAATGATCAAAATGAAAAATACACCAGTTAACCAAATTAGCAGAATAAAAAACATTCTTTGGTTACCGATTCTTTTATCTTTCCAATCTTCTAATGAAGGTAATAACACATAACCTATTAGGATAATTATCAACCCTACAACCAGTACAGTTTGAATAGACATAATTATTCCAATAAGAAGAAGAGATGCACCAATAATTAATAAAATAAATTCTCCAAGTTTAAAAGGGTTTTTTAAACTCAATTTAAATTGTTCCATTTCCTCTTTGGTAAAAAATATAATATTTTCCTTCGGCAATCCTTCTCCCCCTTATTTGATACGACCTAGGCTCAGGCGCACTCGTATTCGTTACTTGAATAACCTTTATTGCATTTTATTTACTAAATCAAGCAGTGTTTGTTTAACTTCACCTAATCGTTAGCACCACAAGCGATAACCCTGTTCATTTATTGCGTTCGTTACTTCAAAAATGGTAACGCTATTGCATTTTGGTACTAATAATCTCAGTTTCTTTCTGCGTTTTACCAATAAGTTTTCCAGTTAGAAGTAAAACCGCTCCGATTACCAGCATTCCATAAAAAACGATTGAGAGTTCATAAAACCGAGAGGATAAACAATTGAACTTACTATTACACCCAATCCAAAAGAACTAATGCCATTCCCGACTAACTTTTTTCTCATTAATCTCATCTCCTTTTTGTAGTTTCAATACCCGTCAAAACAAAATTCTAATTTTTCTAATATTATTTACGGAAGTATACAATATAGTGTTTCAGATTTAAAATCTTGTTCAAGTATTCTGTTCTTGCTTAAGTTAGGAATACCTATCTTAATTCCAGTCTTTTTCCATATGTTATCCTTCTCAACAATCCTGCTCCAACACTTAAACAAAAGCGTCACTGCTGCTGTTCCAGTAAATCTTTCTTATCTACAGTATGTTTTTCCACCGTATTCAACGTTAGCAAAGAGAGAGAAAATGCCCGTTTACTATCTTTGTAGAAGCATTATCTACAGTTAATATTTATAGTTTTCAACGTATTCAACGACAGGACTTTACGTGGAGGGGTGGGTATGATAGGCTTGGATGCCTTTTGAAACAACGGCTTCAGACTTTCAAGTACAATCATGCCCGCAGAGGCTCCACTTCAAGTCCTTAACCACTTATCTTGGCATCCATGTACACAAAGATAAAAGGTGCATTATATCAACGTTTTATTGTTGATACTGGAGATAAGGAAGCGTTACTTCAATAAAAATCTTTAAAAATGTCACTTCAAGTTTTTAGTCCTAGCTAAAATTTCAGAAACACCCATAGCTATACTTGCATTTAGCATTGCGAATATTGAGATAATCATAGATACACTATCTGAATCACTAAAAAAGCCCATTACAAAAAATATAAAGGCAAATAAAAATACAAGTGTGCCAAAAATAGATAAAAACCTTCCCATTATTTCTCACCTCATTCAATAAGTGTTTCTTTAGCAATCCTGCTTCGTTAGCACCACGACGGAAGCAACAGCGTCTTGCACTAAATGCTCCCAGATAGTTTAAGTACACTACTTCACAAAACCTTGATTAATCAAGGTTTTTATTGTTGGGCTATAGCACTCGTTCAAAACCATTATGCTATACTTAAATTTATTTCTTCCATTCCTCTAAAAAAGTACGGATTTGTTCATTTGGCATCGCCATTCCAGATATAAAATGTCGAAAAAGATTATAATTCCCACCTATATGTATACCCACTATCTCCAAGTTTTCATTAATCAAAGCGCTGCCGCTACTTCCTTCTGATACTAGAGCTGTATGCTCCAACATTGGATGTTGTCTTTTTCCTATTTCGTCACCAAAAGTCCTAAGTTTCTTACTGCTTATTTTTCCAATTGTAACAACATTTCTTTTACCATATGGATTACTCATAGATGCAACAATGTCCCCATACTTAGGGTTTTCATCTGCAACTGGCAGTACATTATAGTGATCATCAGTTATAAAACTAATTATAGCTAAATCATATTCATCATTTACATGCTCGATTAAGACAACAGGAAATTGTTGATAATATTTAGCTCCTCCCTGAAACTGCCCGCCTTTACTTAGGTAGTCTACATAGTCTAGATCATCATACCCCATAACAACAAACTGAGTATCATCTATATTATCTATTTCTGAAATCACATGGTTGGCAGTCAGTGCAAAGTAACGATTACCTTCTTTTCCGATAATCACTCCACTAGCGCCAGGTGAAATTGATATAGATCGCCCGTTTTCATCATCGATATTCTCTAGACGAACAATTTTAATATTCGCTGAAATTGCTTCTTTTTCAATTTTTTCTATTAGTCCACTATACATCGCTTTGTTAAAGAACAATTTATTATTAATTAAGGGATGAAAAAAGAAAATACTCATTATAAAAAAGACTATTAACAAAAACAGTATTAAATGTTTGATTCTCATCTCTCATAACCTTTCTAAGAAGTTTTCTGTTTCTAAGAAAAAGAAACGTTTTTCATACTGAAACAAAAGCGCTAATGCTACTGATGTATTAACCTGTTCGTTTGTAAATAAATTCCACAAAAATAGCGTTAATTCCTTCTTGAATTAACGCCCTGATAGTTGAAGAAGAAAAAGTTAAAAATACTCCTTATATTTTCCCAACCATAAACAAGTTCAGAAAGTTTTTTTCCTGCAACACTTCAACAGCATCTAAATTTTTTCCACCAAGCGCTTCGTAAAAAAGACGAGATGTATTATCTTCTAAAACAAGAACAAGCATTGAGTTTAATCCCATTCCACTAATTTCATCTATGATTGGTTTAACAAGCGCTTTTCCATAACCTTGCCCTTGATACTCTTTTAAAACATAAATAGCATATAACTCCCCATTATAGCCATTATATTTACCACTTCTTTCTTTACCTCCAGAAGAAAAACCAACTATCTCTCCTTCACTGTTTTCTGCCACATATACACTGCCATTTGGAATGTTATTTACCCATATCTGTTCCCGTCTTTCATATGTTAAATTTATTAGGTATTCATCAGGAACAATATTTGCATATGTTGTCTTCCAACTGTTGACATGCACTTTACCTATCCCTTAAGCATCGGCAATAACTGCCTTTCTAATTTTGAATAACCTTTTATCCATTGTCTCATCCCCTCTGTATACCAATAACACTAAATACTTTTTTTATTGAACAAACTTCAAGAAAAGCTTTACTGTTGCTGTTACAGTAAAGCTTTCGTTAATTAAATAAGTACAAATCTAAGAAGTTTTATCTTACTCTCTTTTTTATAAAATCAATAATCGTTCCAACTAAAAACCAGTAGGATATGTTAATAAAATAAACTGCAAAATATAAATCATGAACCGCGTAAAATTTTATTTGTTCAAATAATGCCTGTAATAAATGAAAAAGTGGATTTGTAATACTTATTAAATATAGTAAAATATTTTTATCGTCATAACCTAACCAATTAAATAAACATACACCTAAAACTATTATTGTTAGCCAAAATTTAAAAGACTTAATAATTCTGATAATATTACCCCCTATATAATCAAACCTAAAATTAAACCTTCTCTTCAATAAACCTGCTTCGTTACTTTAATTACATTCTTTCACAAATTCAATATTTCTTCTATTTTTATTTTAACATAAATATCCAAACACCTCTTATTTACATGCAAATTCACTTGCTAAATCGCACATAAATCACATGGATGGAAATAAATATTTCCATCCATGTGGATAGGGGGGGATTACATTGTGATTTTAAGGCTATTCGAGAATAAACCTTAATACAACAATAAAGAAACGCATGTGATTCCTGTGTGAAATCGCATGCGTTTCTTTATTGTGGATGGCCTGACCGAAATTTTTAAGAAAAGCTCGCCAAAAACCGGAGTATAATGGATTGGCATCTCTAAGAGGAGGTGAACTACCCGCCACTTAAATTCTAACGAATTTTGAAGTAGGAGCTTCTCGAATAATAGGTGCTTTTACTAGCCACCCAAATTGACCGAGCTATCCCCGCTGAACCAGCGGTTCGAAATTATAATCAACTAGGCTATTTTCGTTTCTGAAAGTAGTCTTTTTCCTTCGTTTTCAATATTATTTGCAGCATTTTCGTCACGGTCAGATTCATGACCACAAGAACACTTATATATTCTTTCTGAAAGTGATAGCTGTTCTTTGACTTTGCCACATCTTGAACACGTCTTTGTAGATGGGAACCATTTATCAATCTTGATAAATGCCTTCCCTCGGTCCTCAAATTTGTACTTTAAGAATGTAGTGAACATACCCCAACCGTTATCTGACACGCTTTTCCCAAATTTTAGAGCCTTTGACATGCCCTTCATATCAAGGTCTTCAACAACAACGGCATCGTAATTATTAGCTAAAGCATAACTCTTTTTATGAAGAAAATCACGACGTTGATTGGCGGTTTTTTCTTGTAGTTTCGCTACTTTCTTCTTTTGTTTATACCAACGATTGGAGCCCTTTTTACGTCGTGACAAAACACGCTGTTCTTTGGCTAATTTTTCAAGAGATTGACGATAGAAGGGAGGGTAATTGGCTCTCTCACCATCACTTGTCACGTACAAATCAGTCATTGAAAAATCCAAACCAACAACGTTTTTCGGTTCGACTTTTTCGACAGTTTTTCAAATTCAGTCAGAACTGATGCATAGACCTTTCCAGAACTAGTCATCGCAATTGTTACAGATTTTAATTGGTGTGTTACTGGTATTTCTCTGTGTTGTTTAAGTTTGACCCATTTCATTTTAGGTAACTTGATATGACCATTCAAAATTTCAATATTCCCGTTCACAACATTAGTTGTATACGTTTGTTTATGTTTTTTGCTTTTGAATTTTGGAAACTTTGCATTTTTTTTGAAGAAAGATTTATAGGCTTTGTCTAAGTTCATTTGAGCGTTTGCCAAAGAAAGGCTATCCACTTCTTTCAAAAATGGATATTCCTTTTTGTATTTAGCTGGCGTAGGATGTTTATGCTTCAATAATTCATCCTTATTCTCTTTGAACTGTTCGTAGGTTTCGATTCTATCATTCAGCATTTTGTTGTATGTAAAACTCACACAACCGAACGTTTTTCTCAACAACGTCAATTGGTCTTCTGTTGGATATAAGCGAAATTTGAATGCTTTGTTCTTTTTAGCCATATCAAGTCACCACCAAACGTATGTTCTAGGTGATTTTATCAAAACTATGTCTAGTTGTCTTTGTTTTTGCTTTTTCTTTTCCAAAATAAATAAAAAAAGAGCCATTCATCTCCCACCTACCACTAACGCGCTTGAGGAAGGAGAATTCTGGCTATAAGTTGATAAATTAGTTAAGACGACGTCGACTCCTGCGGCTCTCAAGGTTTGGAGATGCTCTGGTTCATACGATCCATAAACTGTATTGATCTGATCTGTAATAAATGTAATCTCAATCTCTGGGTTCTGTTCTTTCTTATTTATTAATGACTCTGTAAGTTTTCTAGTAATCTTAGGATAATTCTGTTCTCCCTGATGCTCGGCATTAAACAAGAACATATCGAAAACAATAAATTCCTCAGCAAGATCGATCATTTCTAAAAGGCGATCAAAGATCTGCTGTTCAGAAACAACCTTTCCATCCTTCTCGTAAGTCAGATCATATAAAAATTCAACATCTGGAACTGTGTGATGCTCTCCCTGAAAGGATAAACTTCAGGTATCGGTTTAAATAAACCATATAAGGTGTATCCACCTACAACACTAAACAATAGTATCAAGACAATAGCTGCCTTTTTCATAGTCTCATTCCTTTACACAAAAATTCTCATTCCTACCATTTAATACTTGATCACATTAGCCTATCCAGATGCTTTAAAAATTATTTTTATATTAAGTCTTAGAATTTTTCCAGAAAAAAACACAGGAAATTTCATTTTGAAATCTCCTGCGGCCAATTATGCAAATGCCTTTAGCGATTGCTGTAAAACGATATTAATTTTTGCTCTTTCAAATTCTGAGACAACCGCTCGCTTTGTAAAAACATTGTAATGATTGTTTCGAATTTCGTTTAAAATTGCACGATAACTGTAGTTTGCCGCTTGTACGGGAATTCTTGAATACAGTGGATAGTCATTGGTAGATTCTAGTGCTTCTTCGTACAGTGCTTCAGCATACGTGGCTAAGTCTTCTACAAGTGCTTGGAATCGGTGATCAATCGTTTGTGCTTTCAGGTCTTCTAAGGTAAGCTTATGTTTCCTTAGGTATTCTTCTGGTAAATAGACTCTGTCTCTTTTTAAATCCTCACCTACATCCCGCAAAATGTTCGTTATTTGCATAGCAATTCCTAATTTTTTGGCACCTTCTTTCATCCGAGCAGTTGGTACAGGTGCGAGAATTGGCAAAAGCATTAAGCCCACGGAACTAGCCACACGATAAGAATAATATTCTACTTCAGATAAGGAACTGTATCTTGTTTTCTCAAAATCTAGCCTTTGTCCTTCAATCATTAAGTAGAATGGTTCAGGATCGATCGGAAACTTTTCAAAAACATCATGGAGAGCTAACCAAAGTTTGTTGTTATCATGAAATTCACCTTGTAAAAAGCGATCAAATTTAAGTTTAAATTGTTCTAGTTCTTCTAACGAGTGGAGCTCATCAACGATATCGTCAATTTGTCGACAGAATGTATAGATGGCCCAAACGGCCTTTTCTCTTGCTCTGGTAAAATAGAAAATGCTTTAACAAAGGTCTTAGAGTTAGCCTTCATGGTTTCATAACAGTATTGGTAGGCTTCACTTAATCTACTCATTAGATTCATTCCTTTCTTCCGTAAGGAGATAATTGACTAAAAGTTTTGCCCCTTGCATCACAATCGGAACACCACCACCAGGATGAATACTAGCACCAACTACATAGAAGTTTTCATAGTCAAAAGGTTTTATTTGTGGACGGAAAACACCAGATTGAGTTAATGTTGGTGCAATTCCAAAGCTTCCACCTTGGTATAAGCCATCTGCTAACGAATCCTTTGGCGTTCGAATTTGTTTCCAAACAATATGCTCTCGTAAATTTGGAAAGCCACGGTTTTCGATTTCAGAAATGATTTTTTCAACATAATCATCGATTTGATCCCACTGTATGTCTGGATTGGCTGGGACTGGTACTAAGGCATACAAAACTCCATGTCCTTTTGGTGCTAAACTTTCATCTATAACTGAAGGGTGAAACGTATAAATTGCAGGGTCACTTGGTAACTTCTTATCTACAAAAACCTCTTTCATATGCCGTTCTAAATCATCACTCATAAAAAATTGATGTATGACGTCATTTTGATATATTTTTGATAATCCAAAGTAGAGTAATAGACAACCTGATGATGGAACAAACGGTTTCTTTTGCTTTAATTTTGGAAGCAACTCCTTGATTTGTGGAAAGTCACCATTGTAGATAATTCGTTCGAATTCAAAACGCTCACCGTTGCTAATGACACCAACACAGCGTTTATTTTGAAGAAGAATGTCACTGACTTTGCTGTTAAAGTTGATCTTAACGCCCCTTGTCTTTAGTTCCCTAACCAATAGCGATATTAAGTGAGCGTATCCCCCTTTTAGATACCAGACGCCATGAAAATGTTCACTAAACGGGACCAATGAGTAAAGAGCAGGTGATCCGAAAGGTGCCCCGCCTATATATAAGGTTTGAAATGAAAATGCGTCCTGCATCTTTGGATGTGTAAAGTATTGTTTCGCTTGTTTTTGGACGGATTGGTAGGCTTTAAGCTTCCAAAGAGTTTGGATGTTTGGTACATTCCAAAAATCTCTTTTTCTCACAAAATCGCGATCAAGAAAGGCCTTTTTCCCTTCTGTAAATCGATATTCCATGTCATCTAGATACTGACGAAAGTTTTCCTCTTCACCAGGAAACTTTGCCTCAATTTCTGCAAGCTGTTTCCTAATATCGCTCCATTTTGAAAAAGATCGCCCAGTCTTATAGTGAAGTCGGTATAATGGATCACAGCGCACTAAATCTAAACTACTTAGATCAATTCCGACTTCCTTTAAAATTTCTTTTAACATGTCTGGTAATAAAATAATCGTTGGGCCCTGGTCAACTTTGTAGGCTCCGTTTTTGACAAAAGTAAGTCGACCGCCAGCTTCACTATTCTTCTCGAATATCGTGACCTCATAACCTCTCTTACTTAAGTATAAAGCGGTAATTAACCCACCAATCCCTGAACCAATAATCGCCGTTTTCATCAAGCATTCCTCTTTTTCTGATCAAATTCCATAATACTTCTAGCTGTAATTCGCGCCGATTCAAAAATTGTTGGTAAACCACTACCTGGATGGGTTCCACCACCGACAAGCCAACAGTGGTTTAATTCTTGAAATTGATTATGTGGACGAAAGTACATCATTTGGCGAAGGTGATGAGCTAAATTAAAGGTAGCGCCACGGTACACATCAATTTCCTGCTCCCAATCCAGGGGGGTGATCATTCTTTCTACTTCAATATAGTCTTCTAAATTCTTATAGCCAGTCTTTTTTTCTATTTGGTCTAAGACGACTTTACGAAATTCATCCCTATGTTTCTCCCAATCTATCAAGCTATAATTATTTGGAACCGGAGCTAAAATGTATAATGATGATTTTCCTTCGGGAGCTAAGGTTTTATCAATAACAGATGGGTTGTGTATATAGATCGATGGATCTTGTGAAAGTTTCTTTGTTTTAGTAATTTCTTCGACGTTCTTCCGATAATCATCAGAAAAAACAATTAAGTGATGCGGTAAATCAAAGGTTTTGTTCACGCCCAAATAAAGCATAAATGTCGAACAAGAATAATCCTTTTTTTCTAGTTTCTGTTTAGAAAATTTCGTTAACGAGTCTTCTTCTACTAGCGTTGTCATCGCATGTGCAAAATCAGCGTTTATTACAACCTGATCAAAGCTGAGTAGTTCTCCCGTTTCAAGTTGAATCCCAGTAACATTTTTACGTTTGTCGCTAAGAAGGTTGGCTACACCACAACCTAAGTGAATGGTCCCACCTAATTCACAAACTACTTTTGCCATCGCTTTTGTCAGTTGATTTAATCCGCCCATGGTATGGAAAATCCCATATTTATGCTCCATAAAGGAAAGGATACTAAAGGCACCAGGGCATTCCCATGGTGACATCCCTAAATATTTTGACTGGAATGTGAAAGCAAGCTTTAGTTGTTCGTCATCAAAATACTCACTTAAGACATCGTATAATGACCGATTTAGTGAAAGTTGTGGTAATGCACGGATCGTTCTTAAGCGTAAATAATCAAATAATGAGCTATGACGATTTTGTAAAAGTGGCATTAATGCAGCCAATTTCTTTTCAGTATCCTTCATAAAATTTTCGTAGCCATTTTCATTCCCGGGGAAGCTATCCTTAATTTCTGCTTTTGTCTTTTCTTGGTTCCGTGAAGGTGAAAATCGCTTGCCAGGAAATTGTAATTCATACATCGGTTCAATCTCGACAAGTTCCACATAATCTTTAAGTTTACGGCCTGTAGCTTGGAAAATTTCAGCCAAGATATGTGGCATACTAAAGAAGGTTGGCCCCATATCAAATATAAAATCACCTAATTGGATGCTCGACGTTCTTCCACCGACATAAGATTTTTTCTCGAAAACCTCTACTATATACCCGTTAGCTGCTAATAACATTGCCACTGCTAAGCCACCAGGACCAGCACCAATAATCGCAATCTTTTTTTCATTCATTCACGTCACCTCTTAATTGCTTATTTTTGTATAGGTTTTGTATTGTATTTGTGTATGTATTGTATATATTATGTGTAATTCAACCAATAGGCAACTAAAATGCTCAAATGATTTTTAGAAACAAAAAAAACAAACTAAGTGATTTACGCTCAGTTTGTTGTAACTGTGTACATTTATATTAAGTTTGGTAGAAAATAAAGGGAAAATGTTATCTAAATCGAACTATTATAGTTATTACAACAGAACGAGGTGACCTGATAATGAAACACAAGACATTAATTTTTGCTCATCGGGGTTCCGCTGGGACTCATCCGGAAAATACGATGGAGGCTTTTGAGGCTGCACTCCAAGCTGGAGCAGATGGTCTTGAGCTTGATGTACAGCTTACCAAAGACCTTGTTCCGGTAATTATTCACGATGAAACCGTTGAGCGAACGACAAATGGTGAAGGCTGGGTGAAGGATTTGACCCTTGAAGAACTACAAAAGCTTGATGCCGGAAGTTGGTTTTCTCCAGCTTTTCGTCATGCAAAAATCCCAACCTTAAAGGAGCTCTTACAATGGATATCTTCCACCCACCTTCTATTGAATATTGAGCTTAAGAATGCCGTTATTCGCGACTCAGGCCTTGAAAAAATTGTCTTAGCACTAGTTGAAGAGTTTGGTTTAACGGATCGCGTCATTATTTCTTCCTTTAATCACTATAGTTTAGTAGATATACGGAAAATGAATGCTGAAATTGAAATAGCTGTATTATTCATGGAAGGGCTTTATGAGCCTTGGAACTATGCAAAACAAATAGGTGCTCAAGGATTGCATTGCTACTTACCTGTAGCAGTCCCTGAACTTCTCGCTGGCGCCGCCAAAGCAGGTATGCCTGTTCGGCCGTTTACAGTCAATGAAGATCACCATATCACCGCTTTACTTAAGGGGGGGTGTTCAGCCATTATTACTGATTGGCCCAAAAGAGCTGTTCAAATTCGTGAACAGTTATTCTAAATTGCTTGATGAACGTACACAATTTAATACACAATAGCGGTACTCTATAACGGTAATGTGGGGGTTGCGAAATGAACGTTGGTAAACCTTTTTCTTATGGAAAGATTTTTGTTATTGGTAGTGGGTTCTTTGCGTTAATGCTTATTTGGACCTTTTACAATGCTTATATGCCACTCATTCTTGGCGAGTATATTGAGAGTCGAGCGATTCGCGGCGCGATTATGGGGTTGGACAATTTGCTTGCTGTTTTACTCATTCCAGTGATCGGCGCCTGGTCTGATCGGATGAATACGAAGATCGGTAATAGACTTCCGTTTCTTGTCGTGGGCATGCCAGTTGCGGCTCTGTTTTTTATGTTAATTCCTTATGGTGCCGCTGCCACTTTATGGATCCTACTTGTTGTCGACATTATCTTTTTGCTAGCAATGACAATATACCGAGCACCAGTCATTGCGTTAATGCCAGACCACACTCCTTCAGAGAAACGTTCTACTGCAAACGGAGTTATTAACTTTATGGGTGGAGTCGGTGCAATTGTTGCCTTATTCGGTCTCTCTACCCTATATGGGATTGACCGCACGTACCCGTTTTTAGTCGCAGGTCTATTACTTTTTCTTGCGTTTATCATGCTCTATTTTACTGTCGACCGCCATCCGCCTTATGCTGGCAATACTGAGGATGAGCTAGAAGAAACGCAAGCGGCTAAGTCCTTTTTTCATGGCTTGAGTCAGCTGAAAAAACCTGAGTTCAGGGGACACCTTTTCATCTTAATCGCTATTTTTATCTACTTTATCGGATATACAGGAATTGAAGCATTG
This sequence comes from Anaerobacillus sp. CMMVII, assembly GCF_025377685.1. Lineage (NCBI taxonomy): Bacteria > Bacillati > Bacillota > Bacilli > Caryophanales > Bacillaceae > Anaerobacillus > Anaerobacillus sp. CMMVII. The sequence continues at coordinate 53,026 of NZ_JACEHK010000009.1, forward strand.
TTTACTGTTTATGCTGTCGAACACTTACGAATGGAAGAAAGTGCAGCTGGCTTTACTCTAGGATTTTTCAGCCTTGCCTTTGTGCTGTTCGCCATTCCAGCAGGGCTATTAGGGAGTAAACGAGGCAAAGCTCCGATGATGTTGCTCGGTTTGATTTTCTTACCAATTATTTTTGTTACTATTCCCTTCCTTCCCTATTTACAAGAGTTCGTTCCGAGCTTAAACCAAACTTTATTGCTTCAAATCACCCTGTTTATCGGTGGAATTGCCTGGGCCTTTATCAACGTCCAAGCTTACCCTTTAGTTGCTGACTTAGGCGGAAAAAGTAAAATAGGCTTTTTCACAGGTTTATACTATCTTTTCTCGATGGCCTCAGCCATTATTGCGCCTGGTATCTTAGGTCTATTAATGGATTTGTTTACCCACCCTTCATTGTTTTACGGTGCTGCCGTTAGTTTTGTTGTTGCCTTCTATTTCTTAAGAAAAGGTAGTCGAATGATTTTATGGAAATCGGCCGAGTCAATAAAAGTAAGTTAATTACTTTAAGTGCCAGAAACTTTAACGAAACTCATAGAACATTTTCTATGAGTTTTTTTGTGTTAAGTGTTAGGTATTTAAGGATGAATGCTTTTAATTAGAAGGTGCTATTTTACAGTTTCGAGGGGGAATGTCTCGTAGAGTCCTTTCTAGGTGCCCCTTTTTACATTATTTAGAAAGTCGCGGCTCGTAGAACTATTCTATGAGACAAAATTAGAAACACATGCCGTAATATGACTAAACAAGATATTGTACAGCATTTGTTAAGTGGACTCTACCGCTAGTAAAAGCTTCAACCAATGAAAACAAATGTTTCTAGACAAACACACATTTTTTTAGATAAACATAGATTAATAAAAAAATGTGGGAGGGATTTTTATGAATTTTAGGAAAGGACCAAGCAGCGGCAAAGCTCGGTCGAACTGGAATTTTTACGAAGTGGTCGGTGTATTGTTAATCGTCTCTTCTCTATTGCTGCTACTGTTTGTTCCAAATTCGCTTTCACAATTGTTTGATACGATTATTAAGGAAGTAAAGCCCATAGTCGTTGATGTGTTCTTAACCGGTGAGGTTGGAATAGCGATTATTGTTAGTATAATCGTTGGTAGAATTTTGGAGCGCTTAGGGTTTACCGATGGATTAATTCGGTTATTTGTTCCAATTATGAAATTATTTAAAATAAATCCAGCTGTTATTATTCCAAGTGCATATAACATTTTAGGTGATATCAATGCCGCAGGTAAAATTGCCGGACCGATCCTCGTTAAAGCTAATGCTACAAAGGCTGAGCAAAAGATTTCTGTCGCAACGATGATACAATCACCACAGTCATTTGCCACCTTTGTATTAGGATTAATTGCACTTGCTGCATTTGGGATTAATGCCTTCCCGCTGGTCATTTTATCCATCTTTGTGCCAATCATAGTTGTTCCATTCATCCTCTCTAAAACGATATATAGAGATACAAAAAAGGTGACATTAGAAGATCTCCCACGTTTTACACCAAATACGAAGTTTCTCCAAACAATTTTTTCTTCTGCTAAAGAGGGTGCAGAATTACTGTTTTTAATTATTATTCCGGCGGTTGCAGTTGTGTTTTTCTTCATAGGGGTATTAAAATTTATAGGTGCTTGGGGCGTTATTGAGTCAACCTTAGCATCAATGTTGACATTTATTAGTGTCGAGCCTAGTACTGGAATTGTTTCAATTCTTGCAGCACCTACTCTCGCTGTTGCTCAGCTAGCAGAATTAGCAGGTACCATTGATCCGAGATTAGTCGTTGGTTCCTTTGTCCTAGCAAACTCAGGTTTACCATTATCAGTTATCTTTGGTCAAGTACCAGTAACATGGGCTGAATCGTCAAGTTTAAATGAGAAAGAAGTATTAGAAGCTGCGATCATTGGTCTAGTGTTACGATTGATTACCGCTTGTGCTCTCGCCTATCTTTTAACGCCATTTTTGGTGGTGTAGCTGATGAATGCCTATGTAATTCGAGGAAAGAAGATTGTAACCGTTAGCAAAAAAGGCACAATTTTGGATGGTGCCATTGTAGTTCGTTATGGGAAAATTAGAGAGGTTGGCAAATGGGAGATCATCAAGGAACAATTCCCCGATTTAAAGGTTATCGATTGTTCTGATCATGTAATTACTCCTTCTCTAGTTGACTGCCATACTCATCTATTGGAATTTGCACCCTCATCATTATATCCAGTTACGGAAGAAACACATTTTCTCGCAGGAAAAGCGATTCTTTTTCATGCCCTCTCTTCGGGAATTACTGCCTTAGGCGAGCAGGTTTGTGGTCACCCTCTTTGCGACTTTTCAATTGATGAATATCGTGAGGCTGTTCGAAACTTGCCACTTGATGTGTCTTTCGCAACAACTAGCATAACAATCGGGTTTAAAGAGTTAGCTCATTTTACATCAATGACTAAATCTAAGCCAGTTGAAAAACGAGATCTAATCAATCAAACGATTATTTTTCAATTAGCAAAAGAAAGCGAATATCCTGGAGAAAATCTTTTTATAAACGCAACGCCTGCTAATTTTACAGCTGCAGATGTTCCACGGGCAGGCGAACTCATTTACTCCGAGGCAGAGTTAACAAAAATTGTAGAGACCTTTCACTTGTTAAATAAAGAAATCGGTGTTCACGTCGCTGGTGAAGAAGGTATTCGCTTGGCACTAAATGCAAAAGTAGATGTCCTCCACCATGCCCATGGAATTACAAATGAATTAATCGAACTCGCCTTACAGCAAGGAACCAAAATTGTAGCAACACCTCTTGGTGGAACTCACTTAGAACCGAACTCGCCGGAAAATATCGCAAACCTAACTGAAAAACAAATTCCAGTATCAATAGCGACGGATGCTTATCTCCCACCATATCCTGATGTGCCTTGGTTGCCATATAAAGACCAGCAATTAAGAGGTCCTGAATCGTTAATGACCATTGCTGCGCCCGCTATGAAACTGTTAAATGAGCGACACGTAGATGAAAATAAAATTCTGGCTTTACTTACAGCTAATCCTGCCAAAGTATTAGGCAAAGGTAAACAATTTGGGAGCTTAGCAAAAGGGCTAGAAGCAAACTTTCTAGTTACAGAAGGAATTCCTGGCTTAGAGATTACTGATATCGAAAAAATAAAAGCTGTTTACTATAAAGGAAAAAAAGTAATTAACCGAGAAAAAAATAGCTAGCAGAGAAACGTATAAATAGTTCCGATAACGTGGAGAAAACTTAAATTCTCAGTTCAAATAACATACATTTTCGAAGTATAAATAGTAAGTAAATTAACAATACAATTAGCACACAAAAAAAGCTTGGGTTATTATCCCAAGCTTTCTGTTTTGAATATGTTGTTCTTATTCAACTATTGCAACCCTTTACTTCAAAATGGATTAAGATATTAATGATTAAAAACCCAATACAAAAACAAATTACCTAGTTTTTTAAACGCTCCATAATTAATCCAACATCATCTAGGGTAAGTATCTTTCCATCAGCGTACTCTATTTGAATTGAGTAAATATCTAATTTGCTCGGTTCAACATTTGAAATAAGAACAATTAAAATATGGTCGTCTTTTGATAAGTTAATGGGTAAGTTAATTTCATCTAGCTTTTTTAATGAATTAAATTCAAATGTATCTGTCATTTGACTAATCTTTATTTCCTGAAACGGACTTTCCATTTGATTAGTATCTACTTCTATTCCAGTTATGTTATTTATATTTTCTAAACCAGAATGTTTAGAGATGGTTAAACCGAAATAGATAGACCATTTGCTTTTAGTTTGATCTGGGTGTATGCCTGATGGACCTATAATGATGTCTTCTTCGGTAGGAATTGATGAAGAACAAGCACTTAAACTAATCATTGTTATAAAAATTAATAACGTTTTTGTTATTTTTTGCATTCTGAACCTCCATTGTTTAAAGTACAATTATTGCAGAATTTAGCCGTAAAGCCCTATAAAGTAATAACTTTCATTAAAACTGAATAATACCCTTGTCTTAATCTAATTATGTCAATTCTTTTCCCACTATCAGACTATTAGTACAATTGGTCTCTCTACAAACTTAACATAATATTCCGAAATTTTCAGAAGGTATTTAAGATAAAAAAGACGATTAAAATTAATGATCGCTTGTTTAACTCTTGCTTTCGTTAACGCAAGAAGCCCTTTTTTACTTAATGGTAAACCCTTTCCCAAGAACTGTTTTTTTATCCAAACCAACATAAACTACAAGGTTTCCAGTAGTATCTGTCTCAGTGTTATTAAAAGTAACAGAATAAACTTGATCTTTGTCATAATTTATATCAATTGATGCTTTTAAATCATCATTAACGGGTACTTGTTTTACAATTGAATCCTTTGGGCTTACGGGTATTAAAGCACTTTCTTCATCAGTTAAACTATTGAAAGCTACCATCTCAATTGGCATTTGGTTCTCGGTCTTGGATGCAGAATAGAAAGAAACTATTCCTATAACCATAAATATTGAAAGTACCCCTAAAATCCCGAAAATGAGAAATTTAATTGATTTTTTCATAATTCTCCTCCCCTATACAAATGACTTCCATAAGAATTACTAATAAAAAATTTAATAACCTTGTTAAACAATCCTGCTTCAATACTGCAATAAAAGCTTTACTGCTGCTGTTCCAGTAAAGCATTCGTTAATAAAAAATTTAAATAGGTTCTTAATCGTAAAAAAAGCAATAACAGCAACAATAAGAATAATCATACATCCTGGCTTTCCAAAGAAACCTCTATCGAATAAGTCTGTATTCTCCTCATTTTTTCTCCTCATTTTTCTTCCCCCACATAATTACTCTCTTGTTTCACTATTTGCTTCATTTGTTAATAAGTTTCACAAAAATAGCGTTAATCCCTTCTTGAATTAACGCCTTCGTTAATTCAAGAAGCATCACAAGAAATATGTGTACTAGACAAAGTAAAATTGACAATGGAAAGTTCCTCCATCGCTTGATAACCCAACCCTTCATATACCTGAACGGCAGGCAAGTTATCTGCCAATACACCTAGATAGACATCTGGTGAAAGTTTTTTTCCAAGGTGTGTCAATTCACTTGTTATATGTTTAGCTAATCCTCTTCCTCTACAATCTAATCTAGTAACAATGTTCCCAAGTTCTACAAGTTGAGAGTCATAAAAATGGTAGCCACCAACCGCTATAAAGTCGTTTCCTTCCTTAATTCCAAGAAAAGGACAATTCTCTAACTCACTCTTAGTAAAAAACCTCATTCCACCTCTATGTAAAAAATTAAGCACTTCTGAATATTCACTTTCACTAACTTTTGCTACAATATTTGAATCAAGGAGTTTCGTTTCATCCTGATGCTTCATATTTAAAAAACGTTGAGGATTACCCTGAATGAGACCGAAGGATTTGAAAAGTTCAAGGTCACGTTGAGAGAGTATCGTACCACAAACAGCATTTTCATTAAGTTTAATAGCTTTCTTGTATAAGAAATTAGTTCTGGAAAAAAGATGTTTTGCTCTTCAACACGGAAGAAAGAAAAGGCAGGAAAGGAAAGTTCATTAAAAAAGCTAATACAGCAGTAAGTTGGTTATTAACAAATTGACAAATATATTGAGCCTTCTCCTTGCGTTGAGTTAAATAACTATAAAAAAGCAAATTCTGGTCTGCATTGATGTAGGGTAATAATTCAAAAATTGTATCATGAGTAAGCATTCTATGGGCAAACATTTAGACACCTCACAATCGTTTATTTGTTAATGAATTCCACAATAAGAGCGTTAATCCTTCTCGAATTAACGCTCTTCGATAGTTGAAATACTTTAATCCCTTCTAGTAATGTTAATTTATAGATTAGCAAACTGAAGAAACGCTCCCATAACAGTAAACACAGTTAAAATAACACCACCAAGAATAAATAATAGTTTTAACAACCAATAATTAACAATAGTTGGTAATGGTGTAATGTCTCTAAATATCTCAAATGTGTCCTTTTGGAAAAAGCGATATTGGGTCATATAAAAACCTAAGCATATACAAGCTATACCGAAGAAAATTATTAACATCGCGATTATAATTTCGATAGTCATCAAGTTCAAAACCACCTAAGTATTAGTCAAATTTTAATCTTAAGTGTTACTATACCCAAAACTAAAAATTGGTAATTGATGATTCAGTAATTCAACATTCGCTCACCGTTAGTGCAAGAGGTAAATGTGATAGCTTTTATTTAGATATCACTAGTTCTACCAATGATTTAGATATAATACTTTATATTTTACGATCTATTTTTATAGAATTTATAAGAAATATTATTAACTTACTTTTAACTTATTTTTTATTATAAGCTACTATACAACTGCTACCGTGGGTTCTACAATATCTTTTCTTCGATAAACATTTAAAATTAGTCCTAAAAAAGCAGTGTAAAAAAGCAGCATACTTCCTCCATAACTAATAAATGGAAGGGAGACTCCCATAATAGGAACTAATCCAAAGCCCATCAAGATGTTCCAGATAGTAGGAACGCTAAATAATGCAGCTCCCGCAATTACTATTAATCTCCCATAAAGATCCTTTGTTTTAAAAGCATTTTTTGAAATTCTTGAAATAAATAGTAATAATATTAAACTGAGGGCAATTCCAAATGCCCAACCAAGAGAATAGACTAGATAAGGGAAAACAAAATCTGTATGAGCTTCTGGTAACAATTGAAAATTTAAATCGTTATAAAGTCCATTTCCAAACCAACCTGCTTGTGAAAGGATATCCCGTACTGTAATATACATATATCCTGCCCCGTTTGGATCAGCATTTGGGTTAATAAAAGCGGATAGTCTAGTAAAAAAATAACTTTCGCGAGAGGTAATGATTATAGCAAGGAGAAAAATGAGACCAGCTACAGCATTCGTCCCCACTAGCTTAAGTGCTAATTTCTTCTGAACTTGAGCAAAAGCAAACATTCCAATTATACAGAAAAAGTAAATAATACAAAACATAAAGTTTGGCACCATCATGTAGAGAAAGATTGGAGTCCAGAAAAGGAAAAAAAGTAAGCCTTGTTTTTTCCAGCTATTAAACTCATTATTTTTGCTAAATATACCTGCCCATGCAAGAAAAAATAAAAATAAGCTAATCATGGTTCCATCGACCATAACTCCTGGAAGTGAAATCCACTTGTTTACTCCATTGGTGATGTAGCCAAAGAAATAAAGATATAAATGAATCAATAAGCCACTAGCATAAAAGTACATCCACAAGTTCTTTAATTTCCGATAATCAAAGAAAAGAAAACCAATAAGTACAAGAACAGCGAGAATGGACCAGATTACCTGTCGTCCTATAAAATAAGTACTTGATAATGAAAGCTCAGGGATTCCACCAACTAACGGTAAAAAACCAACACCTGCAAGAATAACAAATAATACAATCAGAATCCAATCCATTTTAGGTTTATGAATTTGATTTAAATTCTCTCCAATGGCATATGGATTCCCCATTTCTTGTATTGCCTTTTCCTCTGCTTTCTCTTTAGAAGATTCTCTCTTTTGAAAAGATTGACTTAACTCCTGTAGATGATTGGTAAGTTCTTTTTTTATCCTATTGTGGGCTTCCTTAGATTTCACTTTAGAAGTTACTTTATTTAAAAATTCTTCAAATTTGGGAGAACTCATAAGGACGCCTCCTCTATTAAGTGTTTAAGAGATAACTGTTGTTTTGAATTTTCTTGTTTATAAGCAGTTAAGTATTTTTTCCCTTTAGTATTTAAGGAATAATATTTCTTTTCATTTAACCAATTTGATGTAATAATTCCCTTGTTTTCTAGTAAGTGTAATATTGTATAAAGTTGTCCTTCATTATTTTGAAAAAAAAGTTCATTCTTTTGAAAAAGCTGGGTGGAAATATTGTAGCCGTCCTTTGCTTCATTCTGAATAGATTCTAATATAGCTGTAATGGTTTCTACCTCCCAAGAGTGAAATTGTGGTTGAGATTGCTTCCCACGAATGGCTTCTTTCACTGCATTTTTTCTTTCATTGGAAAAAGAAAAATCCTTAAAAATTGATTTTTTCATCGAACTCTTCAGGTTTGTAAATGGATCATTCATCTCTAACCCTCCTCTATCATCTTTTCTTTTAATAATTCTTTCGCACGCTTTAATCTTGTTTTTAGTGTATTTGAATTAACTGTAGTAATCTTGCTAATTTCTGCTATAGAAAGTTCTTCATAATAATGTAGAAATACTACTTCTCTATACTTTAAAGGTAAATTCATGACAGCATTAGTTAAAGTATTTTCTTCATTTTTTGTGATAACCTCATCATCAACATGTGGTGATTTAGAAGGGATATATTCCAAAATTTTATTACTAAAAGATATTTTGCGATAATGCCAGCTTCTTAAGTAGTCCTTACAATGATTACTAGCAATACGGTATACCCAAGTTTTTATAGTTGATTGCTGATTAAACTGATTTATTTTTTCATAACACTTTATAAATATCTCTTGCGTTAAATCTTCCGCCGTGGCTCGGTTTTTTACATATGTATATACGAGATGTAATATACCATCGCTATATTCATGCATTAGTTGATCAATTATTTGTTCTCTCTCATCTAGCATAATTTCATCTGTCATTGCCAAGTGCATTAATTCATCCATCTAGATATCACCTCCTCTATTATTTTAGACGAAGCTAGCCCTCTTATGGTTTTAAAATATACAAAATTATTTATGAGCATTTGTAACCTAAAGATTAAATAGAAAAAGGAACAACCTTTTATTAGATTGTTCCAGAAATTTCAAGGTAGGTTAGATGGCTTACATTACTTATTCAAGTATACTGCTCCGTTAGTTGAAGAACTGAATTTTCGTAATCTTTTATATTATTTTACCACATAATGTAATAAATCCTTGAGTTTTCTTGAAACAGATAAAAATCGCATCTCAAATAACAATTAAAATTGCACCCTATTTCGCACGATGACAATATTCATTGTCAAGATGTTATTTGGGGTGCTATTTGCTATGCTATTTTATAGTTATTATCTTATAAACGTTGATAAATCAATGAAAACAGCCCTACGATTTACTGTGGTATAAGGTACGCTAATTCATATGTTATTTACACTGTTTTTCCACAAAAACGGAACTACTTAAGAAACGTAAGTGTTCTCTGTTTTTTTTGCTTTTATATAAAGCTAGTAAAGCTAAAATATATCAAGGTCTAGGGGGTATCTTTTCTGCCAATCGAAAGTTGTAAAAATCAAATAATTGCCCTAAAACTACAATGTTCACGAAAAGAGCCTTTGTATAAGTCGTTTTTCAAGGTAATAACAGATTTCCTAGAACGCTATTTTAGGTTATAATAACTACTTAAACGAATTTCACATTACCAAGCAAGTTCCTAGTGGTGAAAAATTGAGATTATGTCGTTTGAAATATTAGAACGAAGGTGATTATTAATGATAGAAGTAAAAACATCGACACTAAGTGATGGTGAGTTTAATAGAGGCGTTTTTGCGACTCAAGATATAAAAAAAGGTGAGTTATTCCATGTAGCACCAGTCGTACCTTATCCTAATGAGGAGCATATTTTAATTGAGCATACTGTTCTTGCTGATTATGTATTCGAATACGGGATAAACCACTCTGCTATTGTCCTTGGATATGGAATGTTGTTTAACCATTCGTACGAGCCAAATGCTACGTATGATATAAAATTTTCAAATCACACGTTTGAGTATTATGCTTATAAAGATATAAAAGCTGGTGAAGAGATTTTAATTAATTATAACGGTGATGTTGATGATCGGGAACCTCTATGGTTCATGAAAGATAAAGATGATCAATCTAAAGATGAAGCAAAATAATTAATGGGGCGAGATTTCTCGTTCCTTCTTGCTTTAGGGAAAGAGAACACTACACTTTTTCCTAGGTGCCTTGCTTTTTTCTAAACGAGGAGTGATAATCTTGAAAAAACATAAAATCTTGCTAATTGGACATGGTGGCATTAGTACAAAGTATTTAGACGCTTTTTCTATGATTAACAATACAGAAATCGTTGGTGTTGTTGGCCGCAACGAAGAAAAGGTTCAGGTGTTTGCAAAGGCGCATAACATATCAGTATATGGGACCGATATCGAAACGGTTGCGACACTCTCTGGGGCAACTGCAGCTGTTATTTGTACGCCCAATGCTCATCATTATGAAGGTGTTATGGTAGCCTCAAAATTAGGACTCCACTGTCTATGTGAGAAACCTTTACATATCTCCCCTAGCAAACAAGAAGAAATGATCGCTAGCTGCAAAACTAACAATGTGAAATTAGCCGTATCATATATGCGAAGATTTATTTCTCATTTTCCGTTTATTAAGGAAGTGATCGATTCTGGAAAGCTAGGCAGGATTATGGTCGTTGATGCCTCTATTAAAAATTATCGTAAGAAAGAATATTACGAGTCTTGGCACGGTACAATGGATTTAGATGGCGGTGGACCTTTCATTCAACAAGGTTCACATCTGATAGATCTCGCATTGTGGTTATGTGGTGGATACCAACAGGTGTTAGAGGCAAAACGTTTCCAAGTGTATCATGACATTGAAACGGAAGATCATGGATATGCTATCGTTCAATATAACAATGGTGCCATCGGGATGATTACTGCTTCCACGGCAACACCTGGGTTGAATAGTGAGTATATCGAAATCTCTGGTACAAAAGGATCAATAAAGGCGAATTACCAAGGCATCATCGCGTTTGAGGTTGAAAATCTTGTACTACCAGAAAATATATCCGTTGACGCTGAAAAAAGTAACTTTACCAAATTAGCAGAAGACTTTATACATGCGATAGAAACCGATACTGAGCCATTCATAAACGGTGAAAGCGCAAAAATAGCAACTGAACTGGTTGCTGAAATCTATGCAAAAGCCGGCAAACCCTTGAAACTTTAGAAAAGCGCAAGCGCCCTGGGAAAAAGTGTAGTCCTTTTTCTTTGGGTAGCCCCGACAAGCAAATGTTCTTCGAGAAAAAAAGTGGCTCTTCACTTTTATTTTCGAAGGTTATTTGACCTCGAGGGGCTGGGCGCTGAAGCTAGACAGTTATTATGTTGATATGTTCTTACCTAGAAAATAAAAATAGACATAGGAGAGGTCACTTTCCTATGTCTATTTTTCTACTCTCAACCTTCTTAAGTGATTTAATCAATAGTGAATAGAAAATGATCTCCAACATATTGAAACTCACAACCACTCAAGACGTATGCTTCATTATCTGAATCAAGTTTCTTCACGATACGATCGCAAGTTGTGGTTTGAATACTTTCTGGCTTATTGCTAAATAATGGGTCCTGTGTAAAATCAATAGTGTATTCGATTTTTTCATTAAAGACGAGATTTTGATAAATCGGTGCCCCCTCATTTGTATAACTTGTAACTCGAATCGCATCCGGTTCGCCAACTTCCATATTAGTTATAAATTCATAAAATTTTTCTAGGTTCTGTATCGAAGACCCTAGTACGATATCACCGTTTTTCAATGCTACTTCTGATGAATAGGGATTACTATCGGTATGGACAGGATTTCCGATGATGTTCGTTTGAATTTCATCTCCATTACCACAAGCCGAAAGTAATACGAGGAACAAAAGCAAAAAAGTAAGTCTCAATATTTGATTCATTATTATTCTCCTCTCGACATCTATTATATTTTATTGCATTATACTTCCCACTACAGAAATGGTTTGGTTAATGAATACTTGTATACTTCATTACTGTAAATTTACCTATTTTCTTTTAATAAGTCCTCTGCAAGTCTAATATTATCTTTTAGATAGACAGGCGAATCCTGATGAGTTAAAATCTCTGAAGTTTCCATCCATAAGACTTCATCAATTTCTTCTGTGCTTTTAGCATAAGGTTCACCAGATTTATAGTAACAAAGAAAAACGATGTCTATTACACAATGACCTGAGTCCGTTACAAATGAGGAACTATTTACATACCTAACGATTGTTACTTCAATGCCAATTTCTTCGAAAATTTCGCGGTGTAAAGTCCTTTCTAAAATGTCAGAAGAAACTCCCTCAATTTCACACTGTCCCCCAACAAGAGATATAGTTCCACCAGCATGTTCTTCTTTTGTACTTCTTCGGATTAAAAGCCATTTTCCTTCTTTATGAATTGCACCTTCTACATTTACTATAAACATTAAAAATGTCCCCCACTCATCTATTCATTGTATACAGATACTAATTTCATTTTAACATAAAATACCAAACTACTAGATTGAAAAAAAGAGATCAATTCACCTGCGAACTAATCTCTAATCATGGTATTTAAAATTGCATTTGTCTTAATTCGTAAAAGGCCCCTTTTTTCTCGATCAGTTCTTCGAAAGTCCCTACTTCCTCAACTTTGCCATTTTTCATCACGACAATCCGGTCAGCATCGCGGATCGTCGATAGTCTATGTGCGACTATAAAGGTCGTTTTGCCTTTAATCAGTTGCTGGATTGCTTGCTGTACTTTGTATTCGGATTGATTATCGAGGGCAGAAGTGGCTTCATCTAAAATGATAATCTCCGGTTGTCGGATGATCGCTCGGGCTATCGCAATTCGTTGGCGCTGTCCCCCGGAAAGTTTTCCGCCATGTTCTCCAATTAAAGTATCTAATCCAGCAGGTAACTCCGCGATAACGTCTTGGAGGTTTGCCATTCGGATAACCTCCTGTATTTGTTCTTCGCTAACATTTTCTAACCCATAGGTAATATTGTCTCGAATTGATCCCGAAAATAAGATTGTCGTTTGTGGGACAACTGCGAGTTTTTGCCGATAAGATTTCATATCGAGTTGGTCAAAGGGAACCCCATCTAGCAAAATTCTTCCTTTTGTTGGCCGATAAAATCCAACGACCATGCTAAGAACCGTCGACTTTCCGGCTCCTGATTCACCTACAAAAGCGATACACTCTCCAGGTTTAACATGCAAATGAAAATGATTTAAGACATGCTTTTCGGTATCTTTATAGTGAAAATGAACATTATCAAATACGTAATCCCCATATGTTTGGTTAACCTGTAGTTTTCCCTCATATTCTTCTGTTTCTTTAGATGATAAAATCTCAGTAATCGAAATGATCGATTCGTACCCTTTGGCAAGTTGCGGATAAACGACAATAATTTGGTTTACAGCCATGAGAATTTGTGTGAAATACGCTTGATACATGACAACCTCACCAATCGTTATCTCCCCTCGCATCGCCAAATATGCTGAAAAAATTAGACATGCCATTTGCAGGATTTGAAACACGACCCAGCTAGAGGAACCGAATAATGCCTCGGTAAGATCCAGGCGATATCCTTTTCCCTTTAACGTTTGCAGAGTTTTATTAGCCTTATTTATCTCGATATCTTCGAGTCCATGAGCCCTTGTGACTGGAATCATCTCGACTGTCTCTGCAACTTCTCCACTCATGGTTTCAATCTGTTTACGAAATTCATGATTTCGTAAACGTAATGTTCGTCTAAATAGAAACACAATGAGCAAACCAATAGGAATTACTAGGATAAAAAATAGCGTCATTTGCAAATTAAAATAAGCCGTGATCCCGATTGCAACAACTACATTGGTGATCGCTGCTGAAAATGAAAACATAATCTGTTTCGATAAAATCTCAATATTCTCTACATCACGTAAAATCTTAGCTTGGAGTAACCCAGAGCGAAGTTCACTGTGAAAAGACATTGATAAATGTTGAAGTTTGCGAATGATGGTACTTCGTAGCGCTGCCTCTACGTGCCTAGATGCCCGACTGAAATAACTTATGTGAAGCATATGCGAAGGCATATTTTGTGCGATAACTACAGCTACAATCGCAAATTGGATCCACAGTTCTTTAAGACTATGGTTCTCGGGATAAGTAGCAATGTTAATGACATTTGCTGTGATTACGGGGATAATCCAAACTGGAGAATGTTTAATAATAAAAAAGAAGAACGATAAGAAAATACTTTTAAACTGGCCATTGTACAAAAGCGAAAGTGTCTTTAGCGAATGACGCTTTTTCTCTTTTGCCTCGATAAATATTGGTTCAAAGTTTAGTAGCTGACTTTCTTCTAGTTTTCCCAATCCTTATCACCTCGTTTATTTTTATTACAAGATGATGCAAAACATGATTCTAGAGTTTAATTCTCAAAAATTATTGCTTTTAAAAGAGCTATTTATGAAAGGCTCTTTTCTAAAACATTGCCCCTGCGGTTACTCGTCGCACAAAAAGACTTGTTGCTTTTTAACCTAAAATAATTGGAAAATTCTTTAGATGAAGATAACACCGAATACAAGAGCAGTGCTTACTAAATAAGTAGTGATATCATCGATTTATGTGTAAATATCCGGATTTTGGGATTTTTACGAATGCAACAAACTTTACGAAAACAGCCTTATGAAAAGATATATCAAGGTCTCGGGGTCATCTTTTCTAACATTGAAAGTTATAAGACAGGAATAATCCCCCCTTTAAGATGGGTTTCCTTAACAAATCTACTTATTTCGATTCCTCTTTAATATTTATAACAAAGATAATTCCTCTTGTTTCTGATTGATAACCAAATCTTGAAACAACAAAGAATACATATTCTCCTTCTTTATGTGGAGAAAAAATAGTTATTTCATTATTCCGCGGGATAATTGATGCTACTCCTAGCCATTGACCATCTTTATATTCATGTGCATCAAATAACCTTGGTCTTTTATCAAATACAAAAGTGATTTCTTCTCCAGGTTCAAGGGTAATTGCTTTAAGTTCTCTCGGTACCTCTGGAAAGTCACCGTAAAGGTCGATATGCTCATACTTTAAATAGTCAATTTGAATATTATCAAAATAGACATCAGGATAAACATCGGTTTCAGTAGAACAACCAGCACTTAAAATAATTGTAATAAATATAGTTATTATTTAATTTTTCACTATACTCCCCCAATCAGAAACAATCTTTCCATTACAAGTAAATTCTCTTTTTTTAGAAATTTGTTCGTTTGTTAATAAAATCCAAAAAAGACCGTTAATCCCTTCTTGAATTTACGCTCTAAACTTATATATCTTTACCTACCTTTCGTTCAAGTGTACCTGAGTAATAGTCGTCTATAATACTCTTCAAATTGACATTATTTTCAGTTGGTGAACAATATAAAAGCTGCATTTTGCAGCTTCCTCGATCTTCAACTATTGCATTCGTTACTTGAAAGCATTTGCAATTTCCTTTGAATAGTTATAGAAATCAGTCTATCTTTTTGTGTCATACTTATCAATCTCACCATATAAAACAATAGATGTTGCCATCTCTGACATTTTCCACACCTCTTTCTCTTATTCAGCATTTGCTCTCGTTAGTTTAGTAAACTAAAACTATTCCAAGTTGAAATTACTTTTGGAAATCCTCTTCACTGAGCCCGACAGAATAAAATTCATACCGTGTGTACTCAGCAATCTCTAGGTTAGGTATATTCATAAAAAACTCATAAGAAATTGTATCACCATTTCTTCTAAACTGTCCTACAAAATTTTCTATTACTAACAATTCAGTATCAGGAGTCGTGGCATATGGGTCTATACCTTTCTCAACATCTTCAATTAAGTTTTGGGGATTTGGATTTAATCTACGATTAGGTTCTTGACTAAACCTAAAGTATGTTTGAATATCTTCACCTTCATATCTTAACTCTAGTAAATAATTTTCTAAAGAGAGGGAGGACATAGATGATAAACCTAAACCATTTGGAATATATTGTGGAACTAATACTTCGTAAGGTAATTCCTCTTGAGCCTTGTCAATAATATCTTCTTTACTTGAACACCCCACGAACATCAAAATAAGGATAAAAATAATACAATAATATGTTTTTTTCATATTAACCTCCTCTTTAAAAGTATCATTCATAACAGCAATTACAACAATTTACAGACAGATAATGAATTTTCTTTTATTACTAGACTGCTAGTAAATAAATCCCACAAAAAGCGATAAATCCTTCTTGAATTAACGCTCTCGTTTGTTTAAATATATAACTTCACAAACTCTTTGAAGATGTTAATAAAAAATCCCTGCTTTAATAGGTAGGTTTGAATAATAAACTTTCTCTGACCATTTGTAGTGTCCAATATCCGTAAGCAACGGTATTCAAGAATATTGTAATATCAATCCAAATTGGACCCGTTCCAAAACTATCCGCTATTATCCAAAAACATAGTAAATACAATAAGACTCTAATAAGATTTAAACTCCAACGGTCCTTATTTAGAATTAATATTCTCCAAGAAGATATTTGCTTAGGAGACTTTTTAATGCTTTTCTCGTATACGACTAAGTAGAATACGACATTAAATATAAATAACAATAAAGGAGCAAAAATCATAGCAAGACCTACCATTGCAACATTGTCAATTCAGGGTGTTTTCTAGTACAACAAGTGATGTTTCGTAAAGTTTATACAGAGCATAACAAGAAAAAAATGAGATGATTAAACACAGAATATATATACTTAATTTATTTGCTTCCCTCAACTTAACTTCCTCATCCTCCTCTACTGTTCTCAATCCTATTTCGTTAGCTGAATTTTATCTTCTAGCTATCATCTCGATTTCAACCTGTGCACCAAGAGGTAGGGATGCCACACCTATAGTTGTACGGGCAGGATATGGCTCAGAAAATTGTTTAGAATAAACTTCATTCATTGCTCCGAAATTATTCATATCAGTTAAGAATACATTCACTTTTTCAACATTTTCAGGAGTTAAACCTGCTGCTTCCAATACAGTGAAAAGATTCTTAAAACATTGATTTGTCTGTTCAACAATATCACCTTCTACAAGCTTTCCAGTCTGTGAGTCTACTGGGGTTTGCCCAGATAAAAATATTAAATTTCCTGCTTCAATTGCATGTGAGTAAGGACCAACAGCAACAGCTCCAGATGCACTAAAAGCCTTTCTTGACATATAAAATTCCTCCTATATTAATAGATATAAGACCAAATGGTATGGTATATAAAATATATAACAACCCTTCTTTATATAAATGCTCCGTTAGTGCAGTAAATAATTATTAATATTTAAGCGCTGTAAAATAATAATGTTAATTTTGTAATAATTTAAAGGAACCAACTTTAGGGGGGGCTTTACCTGACTTATTAATCTATGAAAATTATAACCAAGACCCTTTGCCCTAGGTTCTCTTTATAAGCCTATCCATAAGTAAGTAGTCGCCGTGCTCCCAAACATTAGATATTATACTTTTTAATTTTTCAACACCTGTATTCGAGTTAAGATTGCAAAAAGCTATTACCTCTCGTGAAGGTATAGCTACCACATATCCTTTATGAACATATTGTTCTAGTGTATCATTCCATAAGTCATCTAATAGAACCAAAGCAGCTTCAAAGTTTCCATCAAGCAATAACGCAAAACAATCATTCTCTAAGTCATGCATTCTCAAACCATTACTTTCAACTAAGGAACAAAGGTTTCTTATTGCAATATCCATAAGTGCTTCTCTGAGCTAACTCTAAATCCCGCTTTTGTATATATTTAAATGCCTCGGTTTCCGAATTATATGTTAGAAACGTAATAATCAAGTCTTCATTAAATTCTATGTCAACTACACTATCCTCTTCAGAAATAGAAAGTAGATCTTCGCCAATATCATCTCTTAGAATTGGTTTTAAGTACGGTAAAGCCTTATCACATAACTGATGATTCATAATTCTTGTCTCCTTAACTTTTATAATACTTGTCTATGTTCTTCCCTTTAACAAAACAGAAGTTGCCTGGACAACTCCTTATTTCGTCAAGCTGCTTCGCTTGTAAATAAATTCCACATAAAAAGCGTTAATTCCTTCTTGAATTAACGCACTTCGTTTAGTTAAATAGCAAGTATTATCGTTTTAAAACTTCATATATATTAAAACGGTATTCAGAAGGTAGTTTATCAATATCACGAGAAATCTCTGCTCTTAAACTTTTTCTACCCTTAATTACGATTTCATTTTTCTTTATTTGTATTGTACCGATACTATATGGGGCATAATCAATATCTAAATTATTAATAGCCACAATTCCGGTAGAATTAGTGTTAATTTCAGTTAGTCTAAGTTTAAATTCAGCTTTTGTAAGATGAATTTTAGGAACATGGTAGATTATTTCGACCAGATAATCCTTATTTTTAGCATTAGCATAAACTAACTCTGTATCAATACCATTTCTATCTATATATTCAATTACTCCTTCAATCTTTTCCTTTTCTAAATGGTCAAAATCAGCAATCAACCGGAGACCAGTACACATTGTGTTGAAAACCATCTTTGATTTACCTTCTTCGTCCGACTTCTTATATTGTGATAAATTCAAGGTAGAATATGTATACTTGTTCCATGTTTCAAAGGCAAACGACTGTTTCGCCTGCTCCAGAGTTTCAGCAATACTAAAGTAAATTTCTTCATAATCAGGAGATTTGACTTCAGCTCTCCTTAATAGGTTACTAAAAAGTTGTGAGTAAATATAGGAATAAGGTGATAAAGTATCTCTTTCAAAATGGTCATATAACCTAACACCGATTACCTTTTTATTCAATGATCTTGGATTGTTCTTGTAAGAGTTTATTAAGCAATCAACACGTTTAACCGTATTCAAATATCTTATTTCTTCTTCCTTACATGCATAGTCCTTTAGTTCTCCATCAGTCTGTGGTGCAAATTGAACAATATTTTTAAAATCTGCCAACAATTTATCTTTTTGAAAATCCAGTTTCTCGTTTATCTCTATCAGGGGAACCATGTTGATGGCTTCGTATACTTTTAAAAATCCATGTTGAAAATCAGAAACATTTAACCTCACATTATCAGTAAAGTTCCCTTCAATTTCAATTTGTGCGATGGTTTTATAGAGTGAATTTAATTTAAACTTTTTCTTTTTTGGTGGATTGTTTATAAACCGTATTAGTAAGCACTCAAACGTTAGTCCATGAAAATCTCCAATAAGATGTTCATTTAAAAATGTCTCCAATAAACTTAAAGATTTATTTCGTTCCACTTTTGTCTTAAAATCTTTATATTCAATTAAAACCGCATATGTACTCCTTTAGCCTTTTATGTTTTAACAATGATCCCTATCAAACTAAACTCTTCAATAAGAGAAGAGTGATACCTTTATTAAGCACCCGTTAGCGCAATAACTACTACTTATTTTCTTCTAATTATCGTATAGCAAGAGCCAAATCAAAAGCGACAGCCTTTATTGTGTTATCGCATATGTTACTTGAAAGCGAAAAGAAAATCTTACTCTTATTTAAATTTGCTTATCCCTGTGTCATAAAAATCCAATTAAATAGTGTAAATAAAGTTATGATAATGAAGATTACTAATAAGATTATTAAAAATTTTTTCAAGTTCTTTCAACTCCTTTAAAAAAATAACACTAAAAAATTGGACTATCCTAATTAAAGTATCCTGTTGCAATACTTCAACAAAGTCGTTACTGTGGCTCTTCCACTAAAGCATTCGTTAATTTAACAACATTGTTAATTCGTTCCAATGTTCTTGTACTTTAATGTCAAACATATCCAATGTTGTCACCCAAAAATCTTTCTTTATACTGGTCCGCGACAAACTTTCTCTATCTTTGGTAATTGTGTATTCTGAACCTTGGATTTCAAATCCTATTATATTTTCACTTAATACTTGAATCCACGACTGATTAATATTAGAAATAGTGTTAACTTTATTTAAAAATTTTCATCTAAGTTAACAACTTCTTGGTAGGTCATTATTCGATTAAAAACCGCTTCTATGGTAGAAGCAGCACTAGAAGTCGATGGACCATCCTTCTTGAACCCTCGTATTAGTGCAGCTAAACTACTATAATCTTCATAAAAATTATATATTACATAAGTATTATTATGAATTCTTTCTACTTGTTCTTTTGTCAAAACCTCTGTACTTACTATCTCTTCATAAATTTCCTGATTATCCAAAAGACTGTGGGTAAGTGTACTAATATTATTCATTAATCTATGTGAATGATATTGCTCATAGCCTTTATTGCTTAAGAACAGATTTATATAATGAATGAAAAATACTAATGAAATTACTAATAATACCACAACAAGAATTTTCTTTCTTTTTAACAAATTACCACACCGCCCTATTTAAATGTGCCTATTTCACTTTTGGTTAAATTTTTCGTTACTTTCATAACAAGAGGAATTGCCACATTAACAACTCCTCAACTAATGCACTCGTAACTTGAATAGGACTATTTATTAGCAACTTACACAACATTTAACTATAATTCTTCATCTACTTGCACCCATTCTCGTAAGGAATACCTTCACGATAAGTTTGTTCAAAATGCTTGTTGCTTTCTAATAACTCTATACCTTTCTCAGTTAATCGTGCAGGCTTCAAAGAATACATATCATTAACCCACAATACCCTCTCTATGTATCCCTTTCTTTCAAGCAAAATTATAAACTTTTCAAATTCAATTTCCTCTAATCCATAATCATTAGCATTAGGTTCAAAGTGTCTTCTATGAATCTCTCTTAAAACACTATATCCCACACGCAATACCACCACTCCTTCTTCCACGATTGCACTCGTTAGTAAAAAGTTACTGATTGTTTGCTTTTATAAATTCTCGCCACTCTTCTGAGTATTTTTGGTTAGTTACTTCTAATTCTACAAAGAGTACCTCCATATTTTCCAAATCATATTTAACAATATAATTACCAAATGGTTCTTCGTTTTTTGCTAATCCTCTATTTAATTCAACTATACCTTCTGAACTGATTTCAGAAGTGATAAGAGTTTTATAATTATCATCAACAAAAGTAGCAAGAGTAGGGTCAAATTGGTCTAAGTTATCTGCTAACAATATAATTAATTCTTGTCTTTTATCTTCCAGTAATTTTTGAAATTCCATTTGCTTTGACTGGTAAATCAAAGCTATTGTACCTAGTGAAATCACCGAAATAGTAATAATTAAAGTTAGTTTATTCTTCACTTTCTTATCCCCACCAATAGATAGTTATATAGATTTAAAAGAAATTTAAGATCTTGTTTGTCTATTTAATACAGGTATGCTGCTCGTTAGCTTTAGTAGCTTTGCTCAAAATCTCTATACATATTTTAACATAATTAGTAATATAACCTTGAATGATAATCGAAAATATAAGCCTATTTTCTTTAAATAGAAGTTTTTTGAGAGTAAATCTATGTAAAATTGTATATAAAAATGTCCCTATACACTGGTTGGTATATAAGGACATTTGGTTAGCATTTTACAATTTGACGGTCAATTAGTAATACATTTTTAATGCTTATGATAGGTAACGGAATCCGCTAAGCAAATAGCTGTCCTTTTTTGTCTGAAAAGTAAGGCTTACCCCAAGATTTCTTCGATTTTGTTCATAACATCTTCTGATAAGGTAACATCAATTGCTTTGACATTTTCTTCGACTTGGCTTGGTTTGCTAGCGCCAATTAATGCACTTGCGACATTTGGTTGTCGTAGGACCCAGGCTAACGCAAGGGAAGGTAACGTGATGTCTAGTTCATTTGCGATGGCTTCTAACTTTTCAACCTTCGTTAGAATTTCTTCATTCAGCATGTTTTTGATTGAATTATTAATGGAAGCATTTGCCGCACGACTACTATCCGGAACTTGACCGCCCTTATATTTACCAGTTAGCACGCCCTGTGCTAATGGAGAAAAGACAACCTGCCCGATACCGTGTTTTTCACTTACTGGGATAATTTCTTTTTCAATGTAGCGTTTAAACATATTGTAGACAGGTTGATTTACGACGATGCGGTCTAGTAAGCGACGGTCAGCGATACGTACAGCTTCTTCAAGTTGTGCGGCATTCCACTCACTTACGCCTGCATATAAGATTTTCCCCTGACGAATGAGATCATCGATTGCACGTAGTGTCTCTTCCACAGGTGTTTCAGAATCATAGCGATGACAATAAAAACATCAACATAATCTAACTTCATTCGTTGTAAGCTACCGTTTACTTGTTCAATAATATGCTTTCTTGATAAACCACGGTCATTTGGACCATCGCCCATTTGCCCGAAAGCCTTTGTTGTAATCACGTACGAATCACGACGATATTCCTTCAGTGCTTGAGCGAGTACTCGTTCTCCCTCTCCTCGTTCGTAAACATTGGCTGAGTCAAAAAAATTAATTCCTAATTCATAAGCTTTATGTATTGTTTTTTCTGCTAAGTTTTCTTCTACTGATTTACCGTAGGTTAACCAGCTCCCAAGACTAATTTCACTAACTTTTAATCCGGTATTTCCTAAACGTCTATACTTCATCAGAAATCCCCCTACAAAATATTGGCAGTACGTGAATATTTTACAGAAAATAGGACATTTCGCCACTGTTATATTTCGTTATCGAAACTCTTGGTAAATAAATGAATTTTATAAAGCAAATAGTGCATCTAGAGGTTAGGGACACTCAACTAGATGGACTTGTGACACATTGCAATTTTAAATTTACGAAAAAACTTTTACTCTAAGTTATTTTTTTGAATTGAATAAATGACATCATCACTTTTACCCACAAAGGTTCTTTTTTCAAATTTCATTCCAATTCGCTCAGCAAGTCTAATTGAGGGTTCGTTCTTGTGGTAAATTGTTGCGATTAGCCTAGAAAATCCAAGTTCTTTAAAGCCATAATTCAGGGTGGCGATTGCTGCTTCTGTAGCCAACCCCTTTCCCCAATGCTTTCGTACAAATAGATATCCTATCTCCATTTCCTGTTTTTCATCTACGATTTGTGGAATGATTCCGCATTGGCCAACAAATGACCTGTCGTCTTTTAATTCACATATCCATAACCCTGTTCCAACTTCTTCGTAATTTTTCATATTCCAATGGATCCATTTTAGTGCTACCTCACGAGGATAAGTTGATGGATAATATTGCATCGCAATTGGGTCAGAAAAAATTTCCATTATAAGATCAACATCTGCTTCAACCATTTTCCGAAATGTTAATCTGGCAGTTTCTAATATGTACAACTCTGCATCCCCGTTCTATATTATAGGTTATAATAATCCTTCAATTCCTTATCTGCTTTACAAGGTCCAAAAACTTTTATATTTAATAACGTTTCCTTTGCTAATTGAAGAGGGACATTTTCATCGATTGTTAATCTCCCAATAACGTAAAGTTTTACACCGGTATTAGAGGCCTTTAGTTTTAGTAATTTTTCAGTATCATAGGTAACCTTTCCGAACTGAATAAAAACATCTGTATCTAATTCCTTAAAGTCGTTTCCAAAATACCTTCATTTTTATTTAATTCGTTGGTTATCGCTTTTACCATAAAATCAGTCTTATTTGTATAAATTCCTTTTTCTATTAAAAGTTCTATCTTCCCAATATCTACGACATTAACATTTACACTTACTTTTTCGGTATTCACCTTGTCATCCCCTTTCCGCTCTTGTACTCTCATTGTAATACGTGGGAGGTATAAAATAAACATATTTTTTATAATCGTTCTTTATTAAAGGCTGTTTCGTAAACTTTGTTGCTATATTGTCGTAAGTTTTAAAAAAAAGAGCGTATAGACAACAAATCCATTTGTCTATACGTCTCTAAACTTAATTAAGGGAAACACCACCATCTTAATTTTCTACTTCATACTGCTGCCAATCGGTTTCGGTAATTTGTAATGATAACTGAACGAGTTTTTGTTTTAAGTTATCAGCCGCAGCACCTGTCATTGGTGTTGGTTGAAAATTATTTCGGTTACTTTCTGATGAGATACTAAAAGGAAGAACTCGGATCTCCTTTTTGTCTGTTAGTTCTTCCCCCTTTATATAAAATGATTGCTGAAAGACGAATGTATCTTTATCTGAGGGATTTCTGTTTCCACCAAACATAAAATTGCCAAGGCTATAAACAATAAACTTATCCTTGTACTCCTCAATTCCTTGAACAACATGTGGATGATGCCCTAGAACTAAATCAGCCCCTGCATCAATCGTGTATCTTCCTATCGATTGTTGTGTTTGGTTTGGAACATAGCTTCTTTCAACACCCCAATGGAAATTTACAATAATGATGGTTGCTCCGTTTTCCTTTAATCCCTGGATCCCCTCTCGGATTTGATTACGTAAAGTGATCGTATCATACCACCCGGTGAACCCAAGGAGCCCAACTTTGACACCTTTTATTTCGGTAAGGTAATGCTGTTCGTAACCAAAATAGCCAATCCCTGCATTGGTTAAATGGTAAATTGTATCATCAAAGCCTTTTTGCAAGTAATCAAACGTGTGATTATTGGCGAGATTGACAGCTTCTATGCTTCCTAGCGTAAGAATTTCAGTGTATGAAGGATCTCCCTTAAACGTAAATTGTTTGGTGGCTTTTGCTGTAGCATTTGTTAATGCACCTTCTAAATTGACAATGGTTAAATCGTCATTACTGAATATATCCTTAATGTTTTGGACGAAGTAGGCAGGATCATTATTTTTTGCTACTTGATTAAAGCTACCTTGATATCCATAGGAATCGTCCCCACCTAAAGTAACATCGCCTGCAGCGCTAATTGTGATAACTACCTCTTCTGGTTCTACTCTACTACTTTCGATTAATCTCTCTCTTACATCACCAAGAAACCTATCTATGTATCGAAGTGAACTTAACAGTGTCACAGTTTTCTCTTGTGTATTTTGCTTAAATAGTGCTTTGAACATGATCGTTGTATGATTTATATTCGTAAGGGCTGTTTTCCTTTCAGAGGATGATGTTAGACCTTCAGTCTCTTCGTAAACTAATTCATGAGCTAAAATAGGATTAGTAGTAAATACCAAAAAAAGTGCTAGAACTAGTAACAATTTTTGATGAAACTTCATAGGAAAACCTCCCTAGTAAAATAGTACTCAGGGAAGTTTATTTAGAAAATTATCGTTTTATTCCTGAGTGAATTTCATAATTTCCTTAATCAAGCTATATCCATCTAAGTGTAGTTACGAATGGTTTATAAAAACTATTAGGAAATTATAAAATTCATTAACAAAAAGAAAAAAACAGAGAATCGCCTAAAGGGTTCTCTGTTTTTCGTAATAAATTAACAGCTACTATTTGGATTGTGCATAATAAACTGACCATTATTACTATCTAATGTAAGAAGCTCTGCAAAATACAGTGCATCTTTTTGAAATGAAACTTGAATATCATTAATTTTTTTTATAACATCGTCAGCTTTTGGTTCATCCAGAACCATTCCTAATTGTGGACCGCCTCAGCCCATGCCGGCAATATAAACACGTAGTCCGGCTGCATTATTTTCAGCGATAATGGTCTTTAATTGTTCTGTTGCTGTCTCCGTAATCTTCATAAATTTCCCCTCCATAACTAAAACTAATATACCTATATGGGTATATATAAAGTTTACAACAATGTCTTTTAAATTTCAATAAAAAAGATTTCGTGCAACTTGGTCTTATTATGCCTCACTATTTCTCAATCTAATTGTAGATATCATTTTGTTTTGGGAATAATAAGCTTGGTCATTAATAGATGCCGAACACTGGATTAGAAAGGAAGTTTATATACATGCCAAAACAACAAATAGGTGTTATTGGATTAGCGGTAATGGGGAAAAATTTAGCATTAAATATTGAAAGCCGCGGCTACTCTATCTCGGTTTACAATCGTTCTTCAGACAAAACTAAGGAGTTTGTTACTGAGTCACAAGGGAAAAATGTTGTTGCAGCTTACAGTCTTGAGGAGTTTGTTCAATCACTGGAAGTCCCAAGGAAAATTTTACTTATGGTTAAGGCCGGTACGCCAACAGATGCAACAATTGATCAACTTAAGCCTCTGTTAGATAAAGGGGATATTATCATTGATGGTGGAAATACCTTCTTTGTTGATACCCAAAGAAGAAATAAAGAACTAAGTGAAGCGGGTATCAACTTTATCGGTACTGGCGTTTCAGGTGGTGAAGAAGGTGCGTTAAAAGGACCTTCAATTATGCCTGGAGGACAAAAGGAAGCCTACGATTTAGTTGAAAATATCTTAAAGGATATATCTGCAAAAGTTGACGGGGACCCTTGTTGTACATATATTGGTCCAGATGGTGCTGGTCATTATGTAAAAATGGTCCACAACGGAATTGAATATGGGGATATGCAGTTGATTTCTGAAGCTTACTTTTTAATGAAGCATGCACTAGGGCTAAATGCCGATGAATTTCATGAAATCTTTGCTGACTGGAACAAAGGTGAATTAGATAGTTATTTAATCGAAATTACGGCAGATATCTTCACAAAGATGGACGACGAAACTGGTAAACCATTAGTGGATGTGATTCTTGATACTGCTGGACAAAAAGGAACTGGGAAATGGACGAGTCAAAGTGCCTTAGACCTTGGTGTACCGCTTCCAATTATTACAGAGTCTGTTTTTGCCAGATTTATTTCTGCGATGAAAGCTGAACGTGTAAAAGCTAGTGGAATGTTATCAGGCCCTGAAGCAACTACTTTTACAGGTGATAAACAGGAGTTTATTGAATCTGTACGTAAAGCTTTGTATATGAGCAAAATTTGTTCGTACGCCCAAGGATTTGCGCAAATGCGTGCGGCTTCCGATGAATATGGTTGGGATTTACGATATGGAGACATTGCGATGATCTTCAGGGGTGGGTGTATTATTCGAGCGGCGTTTCTGCAGAAGATTAAAGATGCTTATGATCGTGATCCTCATTTACCTAATTTATTATTAGATCAATATTTTAAAGAGATTGTGGAGAGCTACCAAGGAGCGTTACGAGAAGTGATTGGTCAAGCAATAACTCGCGGGATACCTGTTCCTTGTTTTTCAAGCGCCTTAGCCTATTATGATAGCTATCGCACCGCTACGTTGCCTGCCAATCTCCTCCAAGCACAACGCGACTATTTTGGTGCTCACACCTATGAACGAATCGATAAAGAAGGGATTTTTCATACCGAGTGGATGGAAAAATAATAAGAAAAAGCGCAAGCGCCAATTTAGCCCCGACAAGCAAATGTTCTTCCAGTAAAAAGTGGCTTTTTCACTTTTTAACTGGAAGGTTATTTGACCTCGAGGGGCTGGGCGCTGGAGCTAGACATCAAATACTAAAACGCATATTTTTTAATCTTTTAAAAAAGCGGGATACTCTTTTACCATAGAGTATCCCGCTTATTAGTTAACCAATTGTTATTCCTTCAATTAAAACAACCCTTGCTGGTGCCCCATCAATGCCTGACAGCTTTAATGGTGCAGCTACCATAAAATAACTTCCTTCGTTAATATCCTTCAAACGTAAACCTTCGAGGATGATTACGCGATTTTCAAAAAATGTTTTATGGGTTGGGTGCCCATCTTGACTTCGTTCAATTCCAAGAGTATCTATTCCTACTCCACGTACACCGAGTTCAGAAAGATACTTTGCACCTGATTCGTCTAAATAAATAAAATCAAAATTAAATTCTTCATCAAAAGAATTTTTGTTTTTAAAATAATGAAATCATCAGTTGCAATGTCAAATTGCTCTAAATCAGTCTTTGAAATTTTATCATTCACCGCTGTTAAATCAAACACCTTACATTGCCCGACTAACTTTTCAATAGAGATCGTTTCTATAGTCTCACCTTCCACAACCATATGTAATGGCGCGTCTACATGAGTGCCTGTATGAGCATCTAGTTCTATGCGAGTTTCAGTTACATAACCATTTGTGACTGTTGATAGTTTTGGTTGTTTTTCTGGTTTGTTTTTGTAAACTGGCATTCCTTCATAGATGGGAGAAGAAATATCATATACTTTCATCAAATCATCCTTTCTATTATGGTGCTTCTGGTAACGCCCACCAATAAAAGCCATCTTTCGCTAACAAGAGGTTCGCTTCATCTGGTCCCATAGATCCGGCTTTATAATTTGGAATTGTATCGGTTTTATTTTCCCATACATGCGAAATTGGATCAACGAATTTCCACGAAAGTGCAACTTCATCCCAATGTGTAAAATTAGTAGCATCCCCGCGCATGCAATCATATAACAGTTTTTCATACGCTTCCGGAGTATTTACAACATCATCACAATTATTGCAGTAACTTAAGTTTATCGGAATCGTCTTAAAATTTTGATCTGACTTTCTTGCGTTTAAAGAAAGCGTAATCCCCTCGTTTGGTTGAATATGGATCACTAACAGATTTGGTGTGATATTTTGATCGTTTTGATTGAAATATAAATTCATCGGAATATCTTTAAATTGAACAATGATAATCGTTGACTTTTCTGTCATCCGCTTTCCAGTGCGGATGTAAAAAGGCACACCCGCCCATCTGAAATTATCAATAAGTATTTTCCCAGCTACATATGTTTCCGTCGTAGATGTTTCCCTAACATTGTTCTCCTCACGGTACCCAATTACTTCTTCACCGTTGATTGTTCCGCTTGTATATTGTCCTCTTACAAAAAAGTCATCTACCTCAGTTTCTTGAATAGGACGCATCGCACGTAATACTTTAATTTTTTCACTACGTATTTCATCTGTTGTTAATTTAATTGGTGGTTCCATTGCAAGTAACGAGACCATTTGCATCATATGATTTTGAACCATGTCTCGCAAGGTACCTGAATTTTCATAATAGCCACCACGATCCTCTACCCCTAAAACTTCACTCGAAGTAACTTGGATATTGGCAATATAGCGGTTATTCCATAACGGTTCAAAAATTGCGTTCGCAAATCTGATAACTTCAATGTTCTGAACCATTTCTTTCCCTAAGTAATGGTCAATACGATAAATTTGATCTTCAGAAAAGGCATGACGGATCTGCTCATTTAACTGCTCGGCAGAAGGATAGTCATGTCCGAACGGTTTTTCAATAATTAAACGGCTAAAGCCTTCTGTAGAAGTTAACCCTTCTTGTTTTAGATGCCCAGCAATTTCCCCGAAAAATTCTGGAGCCATTGCCAAATAAAAAATGCGATTTCCTTTTGTTTGGTACTTCTGATCCAATTCACCCAACAAATCTTTTAGGTTTAAATAAGATGTTCGATTTGTAACATCGAACGGATGATAATAAAAGTGATTGGCAAATTCCGATAAATGTTCATCCACTTCTAACTTTGAAACTGATTTTTGAACATTTGCTTGAAATTCTTCTTGAGATAATTCACGTCTTCCTATTCCAACCACTGCAAAATTACTTGACAGGTGCCCTTTCTTATACAAGTTATAGATGGATGGAAACAGTTTTCGTTTCGCTAAATCACCTGTTGCACCAAAAATAACGACAACGGTTTCGAGTTGTTCTGTTTTATTCAAAAAAATAACCTCACTTTTTTAAAAAAATAAGAATTTATAAAAATTCAACGTAATAACTGTCTAGCTCCACCGCCCAGCCCCTCGAGGTCAAATAACCTTCGAGAATAAAAGTGAAAGAGCACACTTTTTTCTCGAAGAACATTTGCTTGTCGGGGCTAAAATGGGCGCTTGCGCTTTTCTTATGTACATTGATGTCTTACTTGGTCACTTTTTTTAGTATTCCAATGCTAAGAATTTCTAGTATACAAAATTCTGCAGAAATAGGCTAGGATTAGACTCCTAAGAAAGTTCACTTTCACCATTAAGAATGTAACTCTATTTGCGCTATATGAAGTTGATAAGAGAAAGTGAACTTTCGAAGTGAATATATTTTCAGTCGAGTTCTAGAGTTTTTTGATGCCCTTTATGAGATATTGTGGTACTTTTTAATTAGAGCATTTGCAAAACTATTTCGACAGGAGCTTGAAGATGAGCAACAGTGATAAATGCTATTGTTTAGAGATTTTCAGAAAAAAATACGGGTCCCACGTGACAGGAAGTTGTCTAAAGCTGGCTTGTGAAAGGTATCGTCGTGAAAATCATCTACCACCTCTAAAGGAAAAGCCAAAAGATAATTAAGAGGGATGAATGAAATTCACTCAATTTCATCAACCCTCTTAATTATCTTTAACGAGCCATATTAGTTTAAATAATTAAGGGAACCCCAATTTGAGGTTCCCTAAGGCAATATCTCACTCAATAGATCCACTTAATGACGTCCTCTTTCTTTTTACGTGTTTTAGGACGTGGTTCCTCTGCACGATAGCCAAAGGCAACCATCACAGAAATATCGAGATGGCCGTTCTCCAAAAGACCCTCTTCTTCAAAGATTTGGTGAACCGAGTCATAATGAAAGCCTTCCACTGGACAAGAATCGATGCCGATTTGTGCGGCTGCTGTCATCATATTACCTAATGCAATGTAGGTTTGTTTACTTGCCCAATCAAACATTGACCTTTCACTGTCTAAAAGATGGAGATCATTCTCTTGAAACACTTTATAGCGCTCATGGACTTTTGGAATTAACTCTTCTGGAAGTCCTTTAACTGTTAAGAGATGATTCGTTATATAATCTGAATCATATTTCGTATCCACTTTAGTTCGAGCAAGTAGAGCAACAAAGTGACTGGCAGTAGGTAGTTGGCCTTGTGCTCCCCAGGTGACTTCTTTTAACTTCTCTCTCAATTGTTGGTTTTGGATTACGACAAACTTCCAAGGTTCGATTCCGATTGAACTAGGTGATAACCTTGCTGTTTCTAAAATAAAGTTAAAATCATCCTCTGGAATGATTTTGTCCGGATCAAATTTCTTCGTTGCGTGCCTAAACTGAAATGCTGCTAAAATCTGTTCTTTTATGGCGTCTTTGTTTTCCATATGTATCTCCCCTTTTTCTACACAAAGCTCTTTAATAAGTATTTGCTAACCCTTATGTATTTACCCAAGGGTTACGCTTTGAAACAATTAGTGAATTAATTTTTAGGTGCTCCCCAGTTACATGATATCTTTTACGAGAAAGTAGTCTTTTAACACCTTGGTAAGATACTCATAGGGGGTTGTTTCTACTTGGCCATAGACTTTATCGGTGTACAAATGAATAGCATTTGGCAGTTCTCTTTTTAACTGTTTACGCAATTTATCACCAGATTCATCGGCATCTACTAGGATATAAACATCCATATCTTCAATTGGATAAATCAACTCCTCAAGCTTTTCTTGGCTTAAGGTCCCATAGGTACAAATAATATCTACAGGCTCTGCCAACACTTGCTTCACTCTTTTTCGATCACTTGTCCCTTCAACGATTAATACTTTTTCTTCCATGTTATTATCACCTTCGTTCAAAAAAGATAAGCTAGCTATACTAAATTTTAACATGAATTATGATTGATAACCAAAAGTAGGACAGTACGTATGTACTGTCCTCCCCTACTTAAGTTATATTAATATGCATTCCCTTGGTCATCAATATATACAGATTTAATAACTGTTCGTTGGAACTTATCTCCGGTAGGGGTCACCCCTTCAATATTGACAGTTATATTGTAAGCACCTTCGCCGCGATTTGGAATTGTTACAAGATTATTTTCATGATTTTGGTTTTGTCTGAAATTACGCATTTTGTGGCCGATTTGTTTATTCGCGTTCCCTTTACCTGGGACAAAATCAATGTCGTAGAACAGTTTAAATGGAGTGTTGCCTTTACTGTTTCCAGCTTCAAAATCTGTATTAAATCTCCAATTATTTTTGTTGCCATCTTCAACAAATGATAACCGCTTGTTTAGTTCAGAATCGAATTTGACTAGCATTGCATACGCAGACTTTTCATCTGTATGTGTACGAATTGTCCATTCACCCTTCTTTGGATGTTCAATTTCGATATAATGGTGCCAGGCGCCATTAAAGTATTCTGTATCCTGGATACCAACAACATCATAGACCTTCTTTTCATTATTTCCTGGTCTAACTACTTCCACTGAAGTAAGTTCGGTAGCGCTCATCCAGTTAATAGACAGTTTCTTCACGTCACTTTCAACGTAAAACGTTTCTTCGGCAAGGCCATTCTGTGAACCGCCACGAACTAAAATATCAAGGGCGCTAGCACCTGTTTTATTATAGAAATTATCAAAAGCTGCCATTTCCATTGGTTTAGTTGTCGAAATTCGATCTTTAAAAAGCGGGAGGGCGTTAGAGCCGCGATGAACTTCGCCGTGATTCCAGTTACCAATTCTAAGCATCTCTCCATATGGAAGGTGTGCACTTGCGACTGAA
Source organism: Anaerobacillus sp. CMMVII (assembly GCF_025377685.1). Taxonomy (NCBI): domain Bacteria; kingdom Bacillati; phylum Bacillota; class Bacilli; order Caryophanales; family Bacillaceae; genus Anaerobacillus; species Anaerobacillus sp. CMMVII. The sequence continues at coordinate 85,247 of NZ_JACEHK010000009.1, forward strand.
ACTACGCCGTCACTTGCTCCAGGTATAAAGCCTCCACCAAACCAATAGTTACTAAAAAGTGGGCCCGCACGATTTCCAGCAATCGTATAATATCGATTTTGCTGTACTTCCCAGCGACTATCGGTAATAGAACGGAAATAATTCATGACCCCAGTTTGTAAACTTTGTGTGCCTTCACTATTTTGACCAATTAATGCTGCTAACCAACCAAGTGATGAACTATTTGCTAAATCTGCCAATTCACTTCCCCAGTGTGGAGAACCGATTGTAACAACATCTGATACTAAATGGTGTTTGCCTTCATGTATTAAAGCGACCTGCGCATCAACGCCACCTTTGCTATAACCAACAACGACGAGCTTTTTCCCGTTAAAATAGTCGGAGATTTGCTCTAACTGATCAGCTAAGATCGCACCGTTATCCCAATAGCTTTTAGGAGTTCCACCCGAATCGTGTAACTCAACAAATGCAGTTTCAAAGCCTTCCTGACGAGCTAGATCGTACATGTTATTCCCTTGATACCATGTAGTTGAATTGTTTGTTAATCCTTGGACAAAGACTAGTACTGGCTTATTTGGATCTGGTTCCGCAGGTAATGTTCCAATATGGAATGTCCCTGGTTCAAATGGTTCACCTTCCGTTTTATGGAATAGACTATTTGCTAGCCCTACTGACTGAAAGATTAGTGCAAATACTAACACAATGGCAAATGTAAAACCTAAGCTTCTTTTTTTCAACTTCATCTCTCCCTAGACATATTTTAATAATAAAAAATACAAAGCCTCCTCTCTCTTTTTTTGGAAAACACTATAATAATAGTTCAAACACCGTTAATGAAAACCCTTTCATAGACTTGTAGTATCTCTCCTCGTTTTTCAGCAAAAATAGTCAATTGATAGTTCTATATGATTAGGTAATTCATTTTTAGATGTTAGCTATTATCAATTACTAGATTTTTTTGGTGATAACATAGTAAAAAAGTCATAATAGATTTATAAATTAATGAGTCTCTCCATAATTACCTAAAAATCACAAAGTTTACGAAACAGCCAAATAAAAAAACTGAAAGAATATCTTCCAGTTTTTTAAAGGGGGAAATATCTATATAAAAACCTAGTATTGTCCTAGTAATCCTTTTTTCATAGCAATTTTTTCGCATTGATGAAAGACGATGAGTCCCAATGCCATATAAATCGCCGAGTTGGCTAGTAAACTAAGATAATCTGTCCACGGCAATTGTGTTAAAGTTAGATTTTCCATCATCACCATTCTTACCATATTGACTCCTTTGACAAATGGCGCTAATTCTAAAAACGGCGCAACAGATAGTGGGACAAAGACAAGTCCCATTAAGACAAATTGGAAGATCTGCAAAAATGCCTGAATTTGTTTGACGATAATCGCAAGGCCCGCGATCATAAAGGAGACACCTACCATACTAAACATGGTTAATAAGATAATTGGGATTGTCGTCATTGGGTTAAGGTTAAGCCATTGTCCTGATGTCAGCATTGCTGCAAATAGTAAAATAATCATAATGATTGATTGCAGAGCAAATTGCCCAAGGATTCTAGTTAGCATGATTTTCCAGACACCCATGGGTGACATATACAATTGCTCAAGTGTTCCGCGCATTGCTTCTTGGATGACGGCAAAACCAATAAAGTTCATTGTTAACATGGTTAAACTCCAAAACACAACACTAATAATCGAATATTGAACGTTAGCTTCAAAGCTAGCTGGATCACCAACAAACATGATCCCAAAGAAGGCTGCAAGAAAAATAATATAGAATGTTAGCAGTAAGGCTAGCGTATTCGGTAAGTAACGTTTCAGTTCAATATATTCCTTACGAAAGTTCGCTTTTAAGAGATTAAGCCATCGCATATTGCTTCTCTCCCTTCACAATTTGCATAAACACCTGTTCAAAGTCAATCGTTGTTCTGTCGATACTTTCAACGATCGTTCCCTCAGCTTTAAAGATATCAAAAAGCTCATATATGTCTTCACTGCGCTCTAAATTCACCTCGACGGTCGGTTGAAGCGAATTCCCTTCATACGTACATAAGGGAAACTTAGCGAAAAGCAGTTGTTCTTGTGAGATACTTAAGTTTTGACCTAGCTTTATTGAATAAGCCCGTGTCTCAAATAGTTTTAGTAGATTATCGACTTTTTCGTCGATTACGACTGCGCCTTTATTAATGATTACAGTCCGATCACATAACTCTTGGACGACTGGCATATCGTGCGAACTAATGATAATTGTTCGCTGTTCTTCCTTTACGATCATCTTTAAGATTTCTCGTAGTTCATAGCTAATTTCAACATCTAAGCCAAGAGTTGGTTCATCTAATAGGATTACTTCTGTATTGGCTAACAAGGAGACAGCAATCGCCAGCTTTTGCTGCATTCCACGTGACAATCCATTGACGAGTTCATGCTCTTTTTCTTTTAGGTGAAATTGTTCTAAAAGCTTCTCTACTTGAAAGGAAATTTCTTTTCGAGAGCAACCGCGGTTTCCAGCAAAATATTCGAGATTTTCACGAACTGTTAAGCGCCAATACAAATTTCGATTTCCTTCTAAAACCGCACTAATATGGCGCAACGCTTTTAGTCTTTTCTTCTGTATGTCTAAACCATTTATGGTGATTGATCCGGCATCAGGTTGTAACAAGCCACAAATCATTTTTATTGTCGAGGTTTTCCCTGCCCCATTTGGACCTAATAAGCCGAGAACCTCACCTCGATGGACGTGGAACGAAACATCGTTAACTGCGGTAATCGTCTCTTTTGTCTTTCTTTTGACATATTCCTTTTTTATCCCTTTAACCTCAATAATCTTTTCCAACAAACACTCATCCTCTCTTCAACTGATCGTCTATATGTATTATAATTTGAATTATTTTTTAATTACACTTGCTGAAGGTTGAATTTAACTCCGTCTGTAGTTGGACTTTTTGCTGAAAAAAAGCAGCTCGCTCAGAAGAATAACCCTTTCGTTTGAGAGGGGGAAAAAGTTAATTTGCAGATTGATTAACACTGGTTTTAGCAAGTGATTACCAATACAAATAACAATACAAAAAAAGAGGCTGGGACAAAAGTGTCTGACACCACGCGGATCCTACTAAGTATAGACAATCAGATTAATAATATGTCTACATTCGGTGCCTAGCGGTGTCTGACACTTTGTTATGTCCCAGCCTCTTTTGCTCTGAAATCCCAGTCTTCTTAAACTAAAGCAGCTCGTTAGTGGAATAGCCAAGAAGTAAAATTATTCTTCCAGTTGGGCTTTATAAAGAGATTTAATAATTTCATTCTCATCTAAATTCCTTAGATTTACAGACTTATCATCGCTATATCGTAAGGTAAAGGATGTTTCTCGTCCATCCCATTTTATTATTACGTCAAACTCATCATCTTTTTTTACATACTGTTTAAAATTAGAGTGACCGATAGTACCAGCAATCCATTCTTGGAAGTGACTGCTAGAGCCAAACAACCTTTTTGCTTCGTCATTATTACTGTTAGCTGTTTCAATAAAATGCTCAATAGAAATTTGTTCACCTTTAAGTTCTCTATTTGTATATTCTTCGTAATCACCAGTATAAGTAATATTGAACACTTGATTTATAGTATAGTCATTCTTACTATTTTTCCTTTGACTAACATACAATAACGCACTCCAATTTTCAGATTCGCCTACAAATAACAAAGGAGAATTAATTTCTTCAGTAGCAAAGGAAGAGTCAATTAGATTACACCCTACTAAAATAAAAATTATAGATAAAGATAATAGAAGTAAGAATTTTTTTTGAAACATAATTATCCTCTCTCCATCAACAAATTATAAACTTTTTACTCCTTACATTTGCTTTTTTACAACTCTGTCCGCCAAAGCTAAAATTCATGTCTATTTTTGAAGTTAACGGAACTGGTGTCCGCGACACTTTTTATAACATTTTTTTCGCTTATTAAACTCTCCATGTTCTTTACTTCCACAAGAAAGAACTCCCTTTATTAATTCGCACTCGTTACTTTAAGTGTACCATTTCACATAGCCACAATTTTCTATTTTAACTCTTATGTTTAATAATGCTAAAATAAAAATGCCCCCTTTAAAAGAGGACTACTTTATGGATATGTTAAACTGTTTCAAATCAATAATAAGACCTACTTCTTTCATGAAGTCAAAGCCGATAATACCATCAATCTCAAGACCATAATCCATTGACCCTAATTCAACATGGAAGTTTTGAATTAATATTTCATCGTTAATAGAGATTTCATCTATGTTTTTAGTATAAACAAACTCAAGGCCACCGACTCCTTGAATCGTTTGAGTTACATCATTTGCTTCTGGTTTTATCCCTATTTCTTCGAGTTTGTTAACATTAAAAATTGTTCCAGCAGATCCAGTATCAATTAAAACATTTTCTAATTTTAAGCTTTGCCCTCGAAAAGTAACTGTAGCTTCTATAAATGGTAATTCTGACAATACCCTTAACTTAATCATATTTTTCTAAGTCCAGTCAATTTCTTCTCACGTATTTCAAGATCTTCCCTAGATGTATGAAAGAAGTAAAGTTCACGGTTAGACTTTTGCTTGTGTAATTCATTATGACGACGGAATGCGTCCATTGAGTCGTCAAAGCAATCTATTATCGCAATCTCATCTACTATACGATAATTATTATCTGAATGAGCTTCAATTGCTTCAAATACAACTCATTTATCTGGATATGCTTTTCGAACATCCTCCCATAACATTTATACTCCCCCTTTGTGAAGTAGTGATTTCTATTTCTATTTTATCAAATTTCTTTAATACACCTCAAATTTTTTTATTCAAGATAAGCCTCCGTTAGTGAAATTTTGTTACAACTTTTCCAAAGTATAAAGTCACTATATCTGATGTATTATGCAGACTTTGGAAAAGAGTATTTTTTCCTAAAACTCCACAGAATTAATGAAATAATTAGCGATATAACAGTATAAAAAATTGCCCACCCAAAAATACCTTCCCAACTCACGTTGTAAAATATTGGAACTACTACTGTTGGGATGCTGAGAATAAAAAATATGATTAAAGGTGCCATAAAATACTTTTTAAACCTAATTATGCAGAGTAAAGAAATGATGATTGTTAAAATAGGTGCAAAGATTAAGTAAATTGGAATTTCCCACATCAATATCCCCCCTTGTATATTGTTAGATTTCTAATTACTAATTACTTCGATAAGAAAAGGCGATAACCTTTATAAAGTTATTGCAACCCGTTAGTGACACAAGGATAGAGATTGCATATTTAGATCACACCTTCAGAAACATGGTTACATTTTTCCTACCTTCTGGTATGAAGGTAGGGTTCTTTAGATCCGTTATATTTCACCATAAATAACCCTAATATCAATACTTGCGGACCACTCCGATAGTTAAATAGGTATTAATATTTGAGTAAGCTCTCTTACTGTCTGTTGTATGGCAAATTATATAACCTGGAAAGTTAAATTAATAAGTCAACCTGCCTTATGTGAAATTACATTTTAATTCCCATATCCTCTCTTTTAACTCGTTCTAATTGACCTTCTGTCAAGCGATAAGTTTCATCTCCTAAAAAAGTGATTTCTTGGTCATGAGTAACTAACAGAATACTGTGTCCTTTTTGATGTAGTTCCTTGAGCGTGTTTAACACAGCATCACGATTTTTTTGGTCGAGGTTCCCCGTTGGTTCATCACATATCAATAATTTAGGGGAATTTATAAGGGCTCGAGCAATCGCTGTCCTCTGTTTCTCCCCACCAGACAACTGTGTGGGGAAATAGTGTCTACGATGATGGAGTCCAAACTGAGTTAACAACTCTTCAGCTTTTTTTTGTAGCACTAGCTTATTTTCATAAGGAACCATTGGCATCATGACATTATCTAGTACAGTAAATTGATCAAAGAGACGATAGTCTTGAAAGACAAACCCAATCTTATTTCTTCGAAACTCGGGAATATCATCTCCTTTAGCCTTTTCTAAATGCCAGTCATCAAAAATGATTTCTGAACCTTCGTCCAGCTTTTCAATTCCTCCGATACATTTTAATAATGTAGATTTCCCCGAGCCAGAAGGTCCAACAATTGTGATCCATGTTCCGTTTTTAATGGTAAGCGTGATTCCATTTAATACTAGTATTTTTTCTGTCGAGGTTTTATACTCTTTCGATAAATGGTTGATGACAATAGCCATTCTGTTACCCCCTTTATTACATATATACATATTTTCTAGTAAATGCAGTCACATTCCACCAGCTGAGCAGCACAACTAGTGTGAACCAGAAAGCGGTAAATAAGAAAATCCAGACGAATAACCCCTCTAGTCCAATGGTTACATAAAATATGAGGATACTTATGAATAAACCGATCAAAACTGCGACCGATGACCATAGCACAACCTCAGCTAGTAAAAATAGTGTTACCTTATTCCGTGTCCAACCTATTAGAGCCAATAGATGAATTTCTTCCAAGCGATGTCTCCATAAATGACGAAGCGCCTCTATTAATGTCAGCGCAGTGAGAACGTAAGCAAGACCCAAAATTATATACTGTATGATTTCTGTTTGAACATGGACATATTCACCAAGTCTCGTCAATGTTGTCTTCTCCTCAGTTCGTAATAACGATGAAAATACATAGATGGACAACACGCTGGACATAATAATTTGTATAAACACATTAAGTAATTGCTTTTGGTAGTATATTAGATTTTTCTTCGTAAGAGAAGCCTTCGGTCGGCCCACTTTACCTCTCAATTGCCGCCCCCTTAGTAGGAAAGCAATCAGTGCTATTATAGTAGCAAACATGGAAATGACGGCATAGAGGAATAAGACATTTATCTCAACGACTCCACTGACGATTAAACTATTAAGTAACAGTCCACTACCTACAATCGAGATCACTATTAAATAAGCAAATTCTTTGGCAAAGAATCTTGATGTATGCTTTCGCTCCCAACCAAGTAATTGTAGAAGCTCTTCGTCTCGTCGTTGACGTTCACTCCAGAGTCGAAGCCTATTCCAAAATGTCGAACCACCTATGAAAACAAATAGCCCGGTAATCATTACCGTAAGCACGTTCCAGCTTGTTAAAATCGTATCCGCTGCTCCCAAAGTCGTTGTTGGTTGAATGACGGTTCCAAAACCTTCAACATCAATTACCAATTGCTGATGAGAAGCTCCTGCAACAATATCAACTTGAAAGCCTTTAGCAGCAATCTTATCTGCCACCTGTTGAATCACCCCTGCTGCTTCTACTGTATAGCCATCAATTCCAGTAACAACAACCCGGATTGCATCAATTGGCGCTTCTCCTTTGAAGTGCTCTGCCCATTCAATTGACGTAATTCCATGTGCGGGAAGTGGTAGAAAACTTCCGGGTAACGCAGTCGGTTGGATCGGATTCCCATTTAAAGTTGTTTCTTCAAAATTGTAAATCCCTAGAGGACTAGCAGCAAGAATGTTTGAATTCTCATTGACCGAAATTGTGTCGACGGTTTCAAAATATGTCAACGTTTCCTCCTCCACAACTGGTGCAGCAAAAGAGCGATTGATTAAATAATCAAACGTATTCTGACGTTGAATAGCTGATATTTCGCGATAAATTGGAATCCCGTTATCATGTTGGTTCAGCTTTTCTACTATAATTTGGTCTGGTGTAAAAGAGTAGTCAACCTGAGATAATAGATAGTAGACATCCTGTGACTTAAGATCCTCTACAAAGGTAAAATCGTCGTGAATTTCTGAATCCCATTCTTCCGCTCTCTTTAATTGATAAGCACGATCAAGAAAGAAATTGTATTCATTTAGTGCTGATAATTGCTTAGAAAAATCAATTGAATAGTTTTCTTTTGAAAGGGTTTCTATATCGCTTAATGAATCAAAAAATTCTAAAAATATTGGCTCATCATCAAATGATAACAACGGCCATTCTGGACTAGGATTAATGCCAAGCTGTTCCTTTCCTTTACGAATTAGCCGAATCGTTTCTTCATTCGATATGTTAAGTCGTTCAATTTTCAAATCTACAAAGAGTGGAACAGCGCTTTCACTTACATTAACAATTGGAAATACTTTTGAGTTTTCTTCCATTAAACTACTTGCTTTAGGTTCTCTTAGTAATGAGCCTAATGAAATCGTTGTTAATGCTTCTTCTTCAAATGGATCAACAGCAACAATGGGGTGAAATGTCGTAGGTATGGGTATCACATGATGCCCCGAGTGAAAAAGGTTAATCAATTCACTTTTCGTTATTGTGTCTTTACCATCAAAAAAAGCTTCACTGTTTGGAAGGGAATAAGCAACATGTTCATTAACTAGATATGTATTCATACCATCATCCGTGTAGAATGATACAGTATAGCGGATAGGTTCATCCAAAATAGGGAGGTCAAATGATCTTTGTGTCATTGTATAATACCCTAAAGCGGCAATTGGAGCAGCAATTTCAACTTCTTCAATTTGCTGAATCTCCCGCCATTCTGACAATGTTATTCCACCTTTACCTACTCCAAGATAGTTTTCTTCTACTATTCCTATCTTTTTTTCTAGCTCTGAATGGGCATCAACTGGTCGAACAAGTAAATCATAGCTTCCACGGGCAAAATCTGTAATCTCCATTTGAACAGTCGCATCAGCTGAACGGAGGGTTGATAAAGCAATGGGAAGAAAAGTTATCAGTAATATGAGTATGGCTACTGTAAATAGAAAGGCTCTTTTGTGATGTTTTATCTGCTTGAATAATAAACTTCGCATAAATAAGGCCTCCATTTATTTAATAACAGAGGGGAAACCCCCTCTGTTCCCTTTTTTTATTATCTTTTCCAGACTATTATAGATCCAGTTGTCCAAGGTGAAGCACCATTTGTATTATCAGCTACTCTAGCACGAGGATAGTAAAATTGCGCATCTTGTCCATTTGTAACTTTATAAACGATTGGCCTAAAATTATAACTATAATCAGTTGTAGTCCTAGATAAAGTTCCCATTCCTGTTCCTGGTTCCAGCTGATAGAATTTAGAGCCTCGATCCGCATCAATACTAGATACGATATTGTAGGTCGATTGTCCATCGTCTACACTTGAAGGGTATGACATCCTTGCACCAATAGACATTAGAGTGATCTCTTCTTTTGAGGTATTTTCTTCAGCTGAAGCAACTAGTGATAAAGAAAAAAGTAATACAAAACCAACAATTATTGCAGATATTTTTTTCATTGAAACATCCCCCCTTTTTTTGAAATATTTGGTAATTCTACTAAATTATAAAAAAAAGTTCACAATAAAGTCAATATACTATTTTTTTAGATTATTCATTATATAGTGTTCTGTCTAGTATATAGAACCTTAATTCCTTACCTATACCTACTCAAATAACCAAAATAATTACTTTTGATTACCGCCACTCCAATTTACCACCTACACCATGTCTTTTACCACCGAATGACAAGGATTTTACCGCATATTTGGGCTCCTTTGAAATTTAAGGTTATATATACGAATAGGTAAGGGTTTGAAGTTATCGCTCCCTTTTCCCCTCGTTCACACCGTACATGAGACTTTCACCTCATACGGCGTTCCAACTATTCCAACTCTATTTAACCATCAACACTTTTGATATTTTAGTACCTTTTGTGTCTCAATTCTTCCGTTTTAATAAGTCGGTGCCTCCCGTGGGAGGTAAACCTCTATTAGTCTCACAAGAACCTTATTAACCGATAAAGATTTGCCTTGCATGATTAAATAAATCTTCATTAGTCTAGTGGCTATCCCTCCGTGCGGATTAGACATTTCATTGGTACTGTGCCACCACTTTCACTGATACAAAAATAAGTTATACAATAGCTAATCTCATTATTGCTTTCCTTATTACCGTTTCTTTGGGAGTAAGCCCTCCACGTTATCAGCTTACAACGTTGAATTATATCTATTATAGAATGAACTTAGGTGCTTCCTGTAAGCCTGTTAGCCGTTTATATGCCTGTAACATATCATGGACTTTCATATTAGCGAGTCTTACTCATCCACTGCTAACTTCACAATTTGGTGATATACACATTTCTATGTAGTAAGCGTTTAGACCCGTACATTCAGAAGTTTGTCAGCTTAATCCGTCTTCGTAGATAATTTAGCATTCTCACCATATTCATTCAACTCAAGCATCATGATTTACACCACCCCCGTGGGTAGGCTTTCGCCAGCCGAACTGTTACGGTAAATTCTCACGCCTTTTTGCCGAGCTTATAACACTATCATTCTTACCAATTTTAGTGCTATTCGACTAAGAGAGAGCCCTTCAAGACGTTACTCCATCATTTGGCTCTTCGATATAACCCTTCGAAGGGAATTGTCTACCTTTTACCTGAGTAATGTAACCATTCTCAATTTGGGGTAGAAACATTTCGCACAACTAACGCACCCGTTAGTGAATTATCCCACTAAACTTAATTATCGAATGAGCGAACTAATAAAATACCTGCAAGTACGTTTAAGACAACGTTAATTTCAATACCTAAGACGTAACTTATAAGAAAATTTGGTGCAAAATACTGTAACAAATATGGTGCAGGTAACAAAGTTAATAGAATCAACACAACTACAAAACCAAGAGAAATCCAATTAATTGTTAATTTCTTAGTAGAAATTTTAATTAACCTTTTAGTCTCAATTAAAACACCAAATAGCAAATACAAAATACTCAATAATATTGAATAAATTAAAATCCATTTAATATTGAAGAAGTCCAACATTTCTCGATAAATAGGGAGAATTTGTGCTATTAACAATAAAATAATAATTCCTATTATACTAGTCAAAATTGTTGTTTTTTCACCTAATCACCTCTTTCTCTTATTGTAGTAACCTGCTCGTTTGTAAATAAATTCCATAGAAAAAACCTTTATTCCTTCTTGAATAAACGCTTTCGATAGTTCAATAGCGATAATTATTTTTTTACTTTATGTATGCTATAGGAAATATAGTAACCACATAAAATCAAAGCAAAGTTCCGTAAATAGATATGATTAAATCTACCTAAATCCACTAAACCTTTTAAATAAAAAGTTAATAGGAGTAGAACTATTCCAAGTGGTAAGATGCCAAGCGTAATCATCATTTTAAAGTTAATTTTCCAGCTTCCATCTGCTTTTAACTCTTTAATCAAATGCCCTCCACCAAGAAGAACCCCAAACAAAATTAGTATCGATATTGGCGTTACAATTGATAAAAAATGTAAAAATGGTGTTGTAGGCCAAAATGCGGTATTTTCCCATCCCCAGGATGTTTCGAAAAGCCACGCTGAACTAAGTAGGAAAAAAATCCACATAATGCACTTTAATAGATAATTCAACCTTTATCCCTCCAAATAATAAAGTTGCCTAAAGCATTCGATTTTAGAAATTTTATTCAACTCTTTGCTTCGTTAGTTGAATAAGCCTATCCATAGAATACCATATTTGCGGAATATTCTTATAAATAATTAAAAAAAACCCAATAGCAACCCTTTTAACAGGTGTACAAAAATTATTGTACATCTGCTAAAAGGGTTGCTATTCCTCTGTTAAACCTCTAAAAATTCCATAAAATCTTGATATGTCAATAAAAAAGAGATGCGAATTATCGTGCTAATTCCATCTCTAAAAGGCGCGCATTTTGTATTTCCTCCCTCTCAAGCAACTGGTTACTCAGAAGAACGAACTGATTTTTCTCTTTCTCAAAGAATGGTGTTTTTAAAATAGCTATTAACGACATGATCTATCAAGGTCACGGGCAATTGTCAATAAAGAGTTTTCTATTAAGGACTATGCACATCTCGAACAATTCCGATTAGGTACCACTCATCTTCAAACTCTTCATAGATAAACCGGAGTGCTTGCCACTGATGCCATAATTCTTCTGACGGCGGTGTTGAGTAATATTCAACGTACTTTGCGTCTGGAAAGAAGTCCGGTATCGTATTAATGATCCCCCCACTTTGCACAACTGAGTCATTAAACGTGATTACATCATAGTCAATCTCCTTACTATTTTCTCCGTCCCAACGCATCGAATGGTTTACTAAAAACTTAGAAGTGTAATCATTCACACTGAATTCGAAGGCGTAATCACCCATGTCATAGCCCCAAATATACGTTTCTGTTCCTTCGAGTTGGCCAAGGTTTTCTTTCGTAAAATGGACTTCATCGGAATTAGGACTTCCGACAGCAGCATAAAACGAAAAGAATAGTCCTTTTTCTGGGTGCACCTGATTTGCCAGTGCCGACCAATTAGTTGTGTTTAAGTTTGCAAAGACCGTTTCTGTTTTTGTTAGTAATACAGTTTCAATATCAAAAGGAAGTTCATCAGTACGATCATCACTATATTTTTCTGTCCAAGCCCTTTCCCAGGAAGGATAGTCAATCCCATGAAGTTCTTCTAGTGTTTGGCCATCTAACGAATAGACCCAACCACGCAGTTGTTCCTCAGTCACCGGCCAAGATGTGCCACCGATAACAATACCATCAACAAGTAGTACAGATATTCTCGTTTTGCCCAAAGTGTTTACACCTTGCAGCTGATCTAAACGATGCCCTTGAACAATAAATAATTCGGTATCAATCGTTTTTTTCTAGATATTCATCAGGTCCTCCAGGTTGAACCGACCAATCTTGCTTATAGGGAAGTTCTAGTAATTTGTTTTCGTTAAACGATATGACTCACTACTACCATCATATGAAATAACTTCATATCCTCTTCTTTCTAAAAAGCTCTTCGCATTTTTCACATTCGCGCTTAACTCTAGTTCGTGGTCAACAACTTCTAATTCTTCATTTTCATTTAATAAAGAACCAACCGTATCAAAAATAACTTGCTTCCCACCTAGAAACGATAACCAGACTGAAAAGATTGCAGTTGCAGCTATACTACTCGAAACGATGGAAAGTTTCTTCACATTTTTTTGAAATTTCATTTTCCGTGCTTTTTGAACTAAATTCTTTTTTGTCTCTTGGACGAATTCCATTCGTGGCTCGAAGTCTGGAGAGTTTTTTACTTCTTTAAAAATGTCATCCTCATTTCGCATTTTCAAATCCCTCCTCCATAGTAATTTTTAGTGTTTCTTTTAATTTTTTTAGTGCTCGAAAGTAGTCAACTTTCACCTTTGCTTCAGAACAATTTAAGATCTGAGCAGTTTCGCGAATCGATAGCTCATTAATCCCTCTAAGGATTAGAACTGATCGGTAATTAGGTTTTAACTTTGAAATCGCTCCATGAACGATTTCTTTTTGCTCCTTTGTTTCGAGCGCTTCATCGGGAGAATTCCCCTTAGATAGTAGACCTGTAAAAAAACCATCCTTAAAAATCGAATAAAATTTTTGGCGACGGAAATGATCTACAGCAACGTTTCTAGCGATCGTTAAAATCCATGTTTTTAGCCGGTACTGGTCATTGTACTTCGCAAGAGACTTTAGCACTTGAATAAATACATCTTGGGTCAAATCTTCAGCATCATTACGATTTCCTGTAAAACATATTAAAAAATGATAAACATCTCGATAATACTCATCATATATACGTTCAATCCGTTCTTCGAGTTGACCTGAATTTGCCAAACGAAATCCCCTCCTTGCCGGTTCTTTTTCTTTCGTAAATAATTCGTATAAGAGTCAGAAAAAGTTACAGTTTTTACTATAATTCTATCAGGTTAATAAAGGTGTTGTAATAACAAAAAAAATAACTGAAAGAGTATCGCCTCTTTCAGTTATTTCATCTTGATTTTTAGTGAGTAAAAATTAGAAAGCTAGAAACAAAGTAGATTAGTACAAGTAAGGCTGAAGGAAGCCAATACGCGATTTGTAATCTTGGTAATTTAAACCGAATTAATGAATAAAGAACAATAACACTTAGAATAAACGACGCCAAGGCCGTAATGACATGTACGGTTGAAACAGATGAAAGAATGGTTGCAGGACGGTAAACAGCATCTGCCCCAATTAAAATTAAAATGTTAAATAGGGTTACTTCCTAAAACGGAACCAATAGCTAAATTATAGTTTCGTAGTTGAATAGCAATTAACACAGCCACCGCTTCAGGTAAAGATGTAGAGGCGGCGATTAAAAAACTACCAACAAAACTAGAACCAAGGCCAGTAATATCGGCGATTTTATCCCCAGTTATTGATAAAAGACTACCAGTTACTAAAATAACGACTGCAGCGATTGAAAAGCCGATGATCGCTCGCTTTAATGAATCGCAGATGTCTGTGGTACCCCCTCTTCTTTCTGATCACTCTCTAAACTAGAAGCTTTTTAGAAAGGAAATACATTCCACCAACATAAACGAAAAGTAAAACGATTGCGTCTAGGCCGATCCCGAAAAGTGAGTATGGTAGTTTTAAAGTTAACGCGAGAAAGATAAGGAACATGAGAAGCATACCTAAGTAAACGGTATAAAGGTTGCTTTCAGATGCGCCTTTAAAAATTTGTTTATTTCGGAAGTACAGATCAAAACTTGCAATAATTAATAAATTAAACAAATTACTTCCTAGGACATTTCCAACAGCTAAATCTGGATTATTGATGCCAATAGCCGTTAAACTTGTAGTTACCTCAGGTAATGACGTTGCACCAGCCAGAAAAATGGTACCGATCAGCATTCCACCTAACGAAGTCCTTTCACTTAAAACGTCAGCGTACGTAGAAAGCTTACTGCTGCTAATACTGGTGATTGTTGCCGCTAATAAGAATAGAATAAATACCATGGGTCATGACCTCCTGAAATTGACATAGAAAAAGACCCTTTTATGAAAAAGCTCTTAAAATAAAAGCTCTTTCATAAAAAGGTCTTGCGTACTTTGCAAATCACAAAGCTCAATGAACCGAGTGAATTTCTTCACCGAAATGACGATTCATTAACCAGTTGGTCGCTACTCCCCCCTTTTTGGGCTTATTCTCTTGTTAATATCACTGTAACATAGCTATTAAACTGCGTCAATCATTTCCTAACGATAAGAATTTAGAAGAAAGTTTCATATAACGAAAAGACATAATTCTTCTACTCTCTCTTTTTATTATAGAATTTTTCTAAAAGATTGTTGCTTTTAACTTGAGAAAATAAGCAACACACTTTGCGAGAAAGCCTATTATATTACATTTGTCACTTGTACTCTTTCTTCGGACGAGCGTATACAATGTCTAGGTAGTGTAAACTTAAAAATTTCAATTTTCTGAATAACGTACCCTAGATGAGTGCTTGTAAAGCAATGACCACCATGGCCTGTTTCTAAGTTCACTTTTTTGCCCATAATTATTTTAGGAATTCATTTACTTAGGCTCTTTTCGTAAACATTGTGGCTTTTTTCACTCAAAAATAATTGGGGAAATACCTTAGAGGAAGATATCACCCAATAAATTAAGAAAAGAGCAAAACTTACTTAATTAGTGGTGAATTCTTAGTATTTTGTGTAAAAATCCGGTTTTTGGGATTTTTTTCAAAAGCAACAAACTTTGTTAAAACAGCTTTTATTTAAAAGGAGAGAATAATGCTAACTAATCATTTAGATTTCAGACTTGAACCAAAGTTGCTCGAACTGTATGAAATTCATAAAGAAAGATCTGAAAAAATCGACTGGGGTTACCATGATTACCTCCCTTGGGATAAGGCCCAAGACTTTCGTAGAGTCCCTTGGGATGAAAGCCAGGTTACCCTGCCAAATGGTATCATTACAGCGGTTGAAACAGCGTTGTTAACAGAAGTTAATTTGCCATGGTTTACTTCACATTTAGAACAGACTTTTAAAGGGTCTTTGTCGGTTATTCGTGATTTTGTCCATACCTGGACTGCTGAGGAAGACCAGCATTCGAACCTACTTGAGACATACTTACTAATTACACGGAATGTAGATCCAAAACGCTTACATCAGCTACATAGGGCAAACGGTAGAAATGGGCTGGAGGTCCAGATTATGAAACCCCTTTTGAAACGATGGTCTATACATCATTGCAAGAATTGGCTACTATGGTTTTTTATAATAATGTCGCAAAAGAAGCGAAACTATATGATAAAGACCTAGACGTCTTATTAAAAAGACTTGCAAAGGATGAAAACTCTGCATTACGCCTTTTACCGTGATGTCATTAAGTACCATTTAGAATTAGAGCCTAACTACTGTTATTACTTAGGTAAGGTCATCATGAATTTTCAAATGCCTGGTACTGTTATGCCTGACTTTGAGGATCGCATGTCAATTATCGCTAGGAAGCTAACTATGGTCCACTCGAATATTTTGACCAAGTTTTAGAGGCAATTATTGAGTACTGGCAAATTGAAAAGCTAAGGCCAATCGCTCCAGAAGCAGAGAAAGCAAGATTAGAAATTCTTGAATATCATAGAAGAATGAAAAGGATCAGAGATCGTTTTTATAAAAGAAATGCAAAATAAATATGTGATATATTAGCTGGTCTAGATAAACTCAACAAAAAAGGAGTATGAATTGACTATTCATACTCCTTTTTTGGTTTTTGCTAATGGCTTTTAATCAAATAACTTAGTAGCAAACTTGGAATCGTCATAATCATAGCGAAAACCATCATTTTGTGCTGTTGTTTCACTATCGATTTCTGTTTTCTTCTCTTTTGAGTTTGTAATTTGTTCCTCTTTGTTTTTCTTTGCTTTCTGATTTTTTGGTTGGAATTCCAATATCTATGCCTCCTAACAATTTTGACAAAGTTTGTCTTATTTTTATTAAAAGGTTGCGATTTTATGCAAGAAAAGAATTTCATTATAATTGTTTAAAGGCAGGTAGGTTTGCAATAAAATATGCTATTTATTCGAAATTACTCTTCTTCCCTTTTTTACTACTCATTCCATTTCAGTCTATCGAAAGCATAGCTTAAACTAATTCCAATTACTTCGTCAGAGTTGTGGATAAAAGAGATTACTACGTTATTTACGTGGTCATAATAGCCTATTTCATCATTGGTTTGTCCTCTGTTTTCGAAAGTGAAGTAATCCTCTCCATAAGCCGTTATTACCTCATTTATTGGAACAGCTAGTCTAATTCCTTTTTCAGTTGAAGATGTAGAATTACCTTCAAGGACCGCTATCTGTAATATCTCTTTTGTTACTCTATCAATAGCTACAATAACTTGTTTGTTCCAATATTGATCATAGTTTCTTTTAGGAGCATAGTATTCATTATCTGGGTGGGGCTCAAATTGACCATGATAATTTATAAAATTATTTTCAGTTATTACCATACCTAATTTAATCCCATCAATATTTTCGTTAGATAAGTTAGTCGATCCCACTTCTATTATTGCATCCTCACGAGTGTGGGTTTCACAACCAGTAAAGATGCTGATAAATAAAGAAAAGAGAATGACAGCAATTTTCGTTTGAATTCCAAAATCGTTCGCCATATAAATTTCACCTCAAATAGATAGAATAATAAATGAATTATTAGAATTCAAGGTCTACCCAAACGCGTTAAAGCTTTAAACTGACGGGGGTCAGACCCCCTTTTCGTAAACGCGTTAAAGCTTTAAACCGGTGGGGGTCTGACCCCTTGTTTTGACCCCTTGTTTCACACTTTCTCACTAGAAATCCTTCAAGGCTTTTTTGGCTTTTTTTCGTGAGAGATTATAGGATTGCCAAGAACTATCTTGTTCCAAAATTTGTTCTCTTTTTTTAGATAACATTGTCTTCAAGCCAAATATCTCTGGATTTTCTTGATACAACTCGACTAATGGCGGAATTGCTGAATAGGATAATTCGCCTAAGTAATCGATATCGATTTTCTTTGTTGCCTCATAGCGTGCTATATTCGTAGAAACAATCAACTGGTCGATGCCAACCATGTTTAAACCTACGTAATAAATCACTGCAGCAATCAAATAGAACCGTGCAAGTGGTACAACGATTTACCCATACTTTTACTAGTGTAAAAGAAAAAATAACAACAAGAAAATCATGAAGGAAATGCGCCAAAAACTCGTAAATGTAGTTATCCCATAGGTCCTGTTCATACATCATTAACCTTAAGAAAGCCGAAGATAGCAACACACTACTAAATAGTATTAGTATGTTAACAAAACCTTAATTGTTTTCGATTGTTGATTTTTCACATAGGTAACTGTCCTATTAAAATGAAAAAGTTGATGATCGTCACGAGTATTGAGTTCAAAAAACCCTCTTCTTGCATACTCGGCATAGGAAAATCCGGCTTGAAGTGTGCCACTAAAGAGATATTGAAAAACTGTACAACCGTCACAACCACAACAGAAAACAAGAGTTAACAAAGAGCAGATTGTTGTCACAATTGATGGTATCCCAATTCGTTTAACTCTTCGCCTTTGGGACAACCTCTTTGATTTTCGTTGTTTTAGATAGATAATTGAAAAGTAACTATAAAAGACCCCTCGGTGAAGATGATAATTTTTAAAAGTGTCCAAAGTAGATCCGTTTGAAAGTTTAACATCAATTCTGGTATCACAAACAATAGGTCCGCAAATTTCTCGTCAGCTGAAGAAAGTAACGTGATAATAATAAAGAGCAATGGCACTGAAAATAAGATGCCTAGACTTATTTTTTTTGCTGTTTGGTACGTAGATTTGTTGACCTTTCGTTTTACCTGTCTTCTACTGATTTTTGTCATCAGCTTTCCAAAGTTGAACATCTGCTCTACTTTTTTTATCAATAAGGCTAAAAAAGAACTTGAATACCAACGAACAATGGTAGGACTCAATACCAAAACTGTATGAACAAATACAAAGAAACGGTATGACTAGACTATTTAACTGATTAAAATATGGGTTAGAATATACGAAAAAACTTATTGTGAGTACACCTATGGAGAAAAATAATAAGCCACTAATCTGTTTTTGTTGAAATTCTACCTTTCTAAAACGCAAGAAAAAAACAACATAAAACAGGGCGATAAACATACTGTAGGAAACACCGACTTGATTTGTGAATATACAAACCTCTACTAGCACTGCCAACATCAGACAAACTCCAAGAAAGTACCAGTTTTGAACAATTTTCATGACAATCACTCCTTGTTTTATACATAGTAATTCTATGTAGGTGAGTAAAAAAATATATATTCTTTGTTACCTAGAATATCGATATAGATGGGCAAAAAAATTAGATAGACCGACTCGTGCCCCAGCGAAAGCCGGCATAGCTAATTGGATAAAGAAATATCGTACAAATAATACAAACGGCTATAAATGGTGGTGTTAATAAAGGATCAAACCATTGGACTGGCATTATCTGAAAAACGACTAGCGCCATTAAAATCAAATTAGGCACTAAGGCAATATAAAACGTCCTTAAGAGTAGTTTTTTTCCACCTAATCCAAACTCTTTGCCAATTTCGTAGCCCAACAAGACCCAAAAAAACATGTAAAGAATAATTAATATTGAAGTAATGCTCGTCAAAACCTTCCACAGATCACTAATTAAAGGTGCGGGAATTTGATGATAGACAATCGTTAGGCAAACTCCACCGATGAAAAACAACAGGTTTACAGAAATGAAGGTCCATTGTATTTTTGATGGTGATACATCAAGTTCCTGGTTATACGCTTGAGCAACATCTTCTGGTCTACCGAATTTTTCAATAACTATAGCCATTGCCTCTGCACCAACGGCTCCTTCATGTAATAGGTCGTCGAGCATCTCTGAAATATGCAACTCAAATTCCTGCAATATCTCTTCAGCATTAGTAGTGGCCTTTAAGTCTTTTTTTAGAGCAAATAAATAATCGTCCTTATTTTGGATCATACCCTTTTCTCCCAATCACCTTATCAATTACACTAACAAAATTCTTCCATTCACTTGTTTTTTCTTCTAATATTTCTTTTCCAAGCTCAGTGATCCTGTAGTATTTTCGAGCTGGACCTTTGTCGGGTTGTTGCCAATAGGCTTCAATATATTGCTGTTTTTCTAATTTATGAAGGGCAGGATATAACGTCCCTTCTTTCACTTGTAAAATATGACCGCTACGTGCTTCCATCTCTTTTACGATTTCATAGCCGTACATATCCTTTTCCTCTAACAACTGCAATAAAATTAAGGATGTACTCCCTTTTACAAGTTCTCGGTTAAACATGATCTTTTTCACCTACCTAGAATACAGAGGTATTAATGTATCTTTATCTTAGCTTTTTCAAATGAAGATTGCAACTTATTTTTGTAAGTATTTTACTAAAAGTGAAACTACCACCAAAATACTAGAGTCTTCCGTTGGAGAAGATTCCATCTAATGCTATAATAAAAAAATATTCGTGTCCCTAAATATAAACATAAGGAGTAGGTACTATGTTTCAACTATTAAAAACATTATCAAGCTTACATGGCCCGTGTGGTTTTGAGCAACCCGTAACGACTTGGATTAAGGATACCCTTCAGGATCTAGCCGATGATGTTCGTGTAGACGCATTAGGAAATGTTATTGCTAGAAAAAAAGGTAAAAAAAATGGACCCAAAACGATTATCACTGCTCACATGGATGAGGTAGGCTTTATTGTTAAAAAGATTGAAAACAACGGTCTCATACGTTTTGAGAAACTTGGCGGACATGATGACCGAATTCTTCTTGCACAAAAAGTGCAAATTCGAACTCGAAAAGGGTTACTTACTGGTGTAATCGGTACTATGTCAGCACATTTTGTCAAATTCGATGATCCGATGAAAGTTCGTAACCACCGTCAGCTTTACATAGATGTAGGAGCTTCAAGTAAAGAAGCGGCTCAGAGCTTAGGAATTGAAATTGGTAACCCAATTACTTGGGCTTCTTCCATCGATTTTTTAGGTAATGAAACAACTGGAAAAATTGTTGGCAAAGGCTTTGATGATCGTGCCGGTTGTGCAGTCATTATTCAAACATTACAAGAATTAAAAGACGCAGATTTTCATGGGGAGATTATCGCTATTTTTACAGTACAAGAAGAGGTTGGTCTTCGAGGTGCGAAAGTTGCTGCTGAATCGGTTGAAGCAGATCTGGCCATTGCGATTGATACAACCGCTGTCAGTGACACTCCTGAAGAAACCATGGATCAAAGTCTTTCATTAGGTAAAGGGACAGGGATTAAAATCATTGACTTTAGCTTAATCGCCCACCCAGCAGTGAAAGAAAAATTAGTGGTCGTAGCTGAAGAACACAACATATCGTTCCAATACGAAGTGTTCCCAGGAATCGGTACAGACGGTGGCGCTGTTAGCCTCGCCAATAAAGGCATTCCAACTGGAGTACTATCAATCCCTTCCCGTTATGCGCACTCCCCAGTTGAAGTCATTGATGTTGAAGATCTAGAAGCAACAAAAGAGTTACTAAAACAGTTCATCCTCGCAGTGGATGAACGTGAGGAATTTCTTTTTATATAAGAAAAGCGCAAGAAAAGGAGGGGTCTGACCCCCACCACTTTAAAGCTTTACAGCGGTGGGGGTCAGACCCCAATGAAAGTTCACTTTCATCATTAAGAATGTAAATCTATTTTGAGCTACCTGAACTTGATAAGAGAAAGTGAACTTTCGAAGTTTAACTATTTACAGAGTAGACCCCATTTTTTAGTTAGAATCAGTTATAAATCCTTCGAAATCAATGATCTGACTTTTGGAGATCCCAAAGTGCTTATATTCAATAAGGATACCGTTCACATCATTTGTATAATTTGTATCGATAAGTTCAAGTTTGAAAACTATGTCAAACAATTCATTATTTACTTTGTAACCATTAACAGGAATGAAAGTATCTAAAAATCCTCCCTTAATAACACTTGCTTCATCAAGTACACCAATACTATTTTGTTTTCCATTTTTACCACTATCGATAAAACTAGTGACTCGTAATAGTTCGTTTGGTTGTTTGCCTGCAGTTGCCATGCCTCGAATGACAGAGATGTCTGTTATGGTTGGGCTACCTAAGCCTTCCCATTTTACCCCATATCCAATATAAACCGTTTGATGTTCTTCGAGTGCCTCTAATGAAGTAGTCGAATAACTCCAATTTGAAAACTTACCGTAATCTAAAATATAGAAAAATATAACACCAAAAATTAACAATATGAAAGTAAATATTGCAAGAGACACTATTTTTTTCATTCTTCATTCACTCCTCTTTGATAATGTATAAGTATGTTGTTGAATGCTATTCTATCAATCTAGCTATAGTACTTTTATAATATGAATTTTTCTTTAATAATTTGTGCAACTTCTTTTGAACTTAGATTTGTATTATTGATCCTAAGGTAGTTTTCTTTTGTTATTTCTCCGTCTTTTGAATTTAATCTATATCTTTCCATGCTGATTTTTAAATCATTTTCTGACCAATCGATATTTCGTTTTGTAGGCTTATGTGCAAGGCGGTGTGGACTTTTATTTCGTTGGATTCTTTCTTCAATATCTGCTTCTAGTTCTACAAAATAAATAGTACCACCTCTAGCTTCAAAAATATTACAGACGTTTTCAACATAATCCCAATCTTCTTTTTGGTCGAAAGCCCATACATAAGTAAAGATCAAGCCATATAAGTCACTTTTGGAAACCTCTTCAAAGATCTCTTGGCGAAATTTATGGACTAGCCTCTTCCCTGCCTCAGTTCCATAACTAAAAAAAGGTGTAACAAGCTCAATGGTCATATGGTTATGAAAAAGCTTCAAGTCAGTAATTTTTTCTAACTCATGACCAATGGTCATCTTTCCTACTGCCTGCGGTCCAAATATTAATAGAAATTTCAAAATAATCACCCCGAAAAAAAGATAGAGAATTCTTTTAACAAAACAGAAATTTAGGATGGTAGTAATATCAAATAAAGTTTAGAACTTTGATATTTTTAACATATAATTCCAATGAAATAAGTTTATATCCTGTTTTAATCCTTTGCAACTGTATATTTTTGTTCGTTGGTTTGAAACTACAATTTATAAGGAGGGATTATTTTGGAAAATAAGAAAACTACCGTTAGCGGAACAAACATTGAGGAAGTAAAACGCCTAAATAAACAATCAGGACTCTCATACAACGAGGCTAAAAGAATTTTAGCCGTAAAAAAAGGATTTCTTAAATGAGGACCAATTAAAGTGATATAGGGGGTCTGACCCCCGCTGAGTTAAAGCGTTAATGCAGCGGGGGTCAGACCCCATATTGTTATTGGTAACATTGCCTTTATACTTTAATTCCTTCAAGCCAATCTTTATAACAATTTTTGCAGAGTTCTTTTTCTACATGCTCTCCTTCGCTAATGAAATGAGCATGGTAAGAAACAGTCTCTCCAAGAACATCGTCGCAATAAAAGCATTGATTTTCTGTTGCCATAACCTATTCTCACCTCTTTCATATCATTATTATTTCCATGAAACTAGATCATTACTAAGTAATTTATAAAATAATGTTGATTATCATAGAAAAATGACTTAGATCATTTTCTAAGTCATTTTTCTAGCACCTAATCTATTTCAAATTTAATTTTACTGCTTAGGACCCTACAATGAATAAAACTTCGTAACATTGAATCAGCCTGCTTCTGTCCGAACTTCAACGCCATTCATTTACACCAATAAATACTACCTTAAATGAGAATTTCACCTGATAGGTCAGTCACTTTGCAATTAGTTGACAGAGTTAAAGTGATAAACTTTGTATCCCCCATTATTGGATGAGTACTTTAATATATTCCCGTCTTTTGGTATCCCTTCAAAGTAAGCGCCTATACAACCCGTCGTGCATCTATGACCTGATATCAAAATGTTTACGTCATTATTCCCATAGCCAACTTCTAGTTCCCTCATGAAACCAAAGACTCTTTTTATGTAACTCTCGATTTGCTCCACTCCATTATATACACATGAATCAGGTACTACTCCTGCCATGAATACTTCGCCTTTTTTTAATCTATCAGCTTCTCCTAAATCAAAAACGTCGATCCTGGGATCAATTTTTGCTTTTAAACCTGTAGCAAGTTCAGCTGTTTGAATTGCTCTTTCTTGAGGTGAAGAAAATATGTAATCAAAAGTAACATCTTTAAGTTTTTCTTTTAAGGATTCAGCTTGTGCAATTCCGTCATCGTTTAAAGGTAATCCCAATCGTCCCTGCAGTCTTCCTTCCTTATTTAGATTTGTTTGGCCATGTCGAATTACATAAATCATCATTCTCCCCCTCCTGATTTAACTGCTGAAAAGCAACTTCTCCCTTACAAATTGTTAAAACGACATCAAGATTTTCATTTAATACTACTAGATCTGCGTCTTTACCTATTTCTAGACTACCTTTATTGAACATCTTTAATTGTCTGGCGGGATTGACAGAGGTCATCTGTACTACATCTGACAAAGAGCATTTTGTAAAATTCAACATATTTTTCAGGGCGTCATTCATGGAAAGTACACTACCAGCAAGAGTTCTATCAGCTAAGGTTGCTTTGCCCTGTTTTACGGTCACTTGTTGTTGACCTAGATGAAAAGATCCATCTCCTAAACCTTTTGCTCGCATCGAGTCGGTGATTAAAACAAGTCCATCTTTGCCTTTTAATTTATATGCAAGGTCAATCATTTCTGGATGAACATGAATCCCGTCAACAATGAGTTCACATAAGAGGTTGTGAGAATTTAAAGCACTTCCAACTACGCCTGGTTCTCGGTGGTGAAGACCTCTCATCGCATTAAAAAGATGAGTAACCTGGGAAGCCCCCGCATCGATCGCCCTAGTTACTTGCTGGCTGGCGGCATTAGAGTGTCCAATAGAAGAAATAACGCCTATTTCCGTTAAGTGTTTTATCAATTCAATACCACCAGTAATTTCTGGAGCTAAGGTTACGAGGCGAATGTTATTTTTTGCTAGACGTTGAAAATCAGTAAATGTTTGTAAGCATGGGTTGATCATATGATTACGATCCTGTGCTCCTGCTCTTTCAGGTGAAATAAACGGACCTTCAAGATGTATACCTAGAATTTCTGCCTTTCCACTTGTATTGTTTTTTTCAATAAACTTTCCCGATGTCTTCAAAGATTGATGAATAGTAGGAATATCCTCAGTTAATGTTGTAGCAAGAAAACTTGTTGTTCCTTCCTGAGGAAGTGTTCGACAAATCGTCTCAAGTGATTCTAGGCTTCCATCCATTACGTCAGAGCCGGCGGTACCGTGGATATGAAGGTCAATCATGCCTGGAATTATAGAAATGTTTGATTTAAATTCAAATGTTTTAATATCCTGGCATTCCCGCCATTCAGTCATGGGGCCAACATTTTGTATGATTCCATTTTCAATTACTATAAAGCCATGTTCGAATACTTGAAAGCCAGTATAAACCTTACCTTTGACTAAAATTCTCATAGTTTCACACCCAATTTGACATTGATATGCTATCTATTATTACTAATTAATGGTAAAAAATCTATCGGTTTAGTAAAATAGTGATAAAGAATTTTTAGATAAGAGGGAATGCTACATGAACTTTAAAAAAATCTTTCTTTTATTGTGTATGACAGTTCTGATCGGAGGCGCTTTTTTTATCACGTTTTATAGAAATGGTATGATCCTTGACTCAATGAATATTCACCTTGAATTTCCACTTACAAAGGCTGTTGTTGTTCCTGATGATACTGTGATGGTTGATCGAAATAACAATGGAATCCCTGACCCGATTGATATCGTAAATGCTGCTCGAAAAGAAGTTGAACAACGTACTAAATATGAAAGCAACTACTATGGTGGAGGGTATCCCCCTGATGATGAAGGTGTTTGTACAGATGTGGTATGGCGCGGGCTTTTTGGAGCTGAAATAAACTTAAAAGATGTCATGGACGAGGATATTAAGGAAAACACGAAGCTATATCCACGAGTTGGTGGAAAACCCGATCCGAACATTGATTTTCGCCGAGTGCCGAACCAGTACGTGTTTTTTGAACGTTATACCGAGGTTTTAACTACTGAACTAATTCCGGGGGATATTGAAAATTTACGTGAATGGCAGCCAGGTGATATTGTTTTGTTTTTAGATGGATTTCATCATGTAGCCATCGTCTCAGATCGCCGAGCAAAAGATGGAACACCATATATTATTCATAACAATCCCCCTTTTGCAGCGGAAATTAAATTAAAATCAATCAAAACACCAATCGCAGGTCATTATCGGTGGAATTATTAAGTATTATAAGGGGTCTTGTTTTAAGGGGTCTGACCCCCACTGCTTTAAAGCTTTAGTGCAGTGGGGGTCAGACCCCTTTATTT
This sequence comes from Anaerobacillus sp. CMMVII, assembly GCF_025377685.1. Lineage (NCBI taxonomy): Bacteria > Bacillati > Bacillota > Bacilli > Caryophanales > Bacillaceae > Anaerobacillus > Anaerobacillus sp. CMMVII. Next base: position 111,487 of record NZ_JACEHK010000009.1, read on the forward strand.
CTATTTCATCAACTTCTTCATTCTCGCTGCTGTTAGCGGGTTTGTTCTTAGTACATTTAAATCCGGATCTGTTTTGGCAAGTTCACGATAATAGTTGTGATCATCTTCATTTGTTAAGACAAATTGTAAATGTTCAAACGCCTCTTCTACATTGCCCAAAACAGTTAGGAAGCAAGCTTTATTGTAATGCCCATTTAAATGCAGGTCATCTACCTGTAATAATTGTTCTGTATATTGCAATGCCTCCTCTGTACGTCCCTGCTGATAAACTGCGATACCAAGTTGTATATACGCATCAGGAAAATCAGGATTTAATTGGATGGCATACCGTGCACATTCTTCCATTTGAGGATATTCCTCAAGTTGTTCATAAATTCTGCTCTTAGCATAGTAAGGATTGAACATTTGCGGGTCAAATTCAATTGCTTGATCTAAATGCTGTAACGCTTCATCAATGTGTTCGAGATCGAAGTATAATTGACCAAGGTTGCTGTGAACGGATGCAAGTTCTTTTTCGTCTTGTAGGCAACGATTTAAAATTTCTATCGCTTGTTCATAAATGTCAGTATTCTCAGCATCGAAATATTCCAATACAGAATAAGCAAAATGGAAGCCTATATCAAAATTCCAGCCCTTGTCTAAATAAGTTTGAAGTTCCATCAAACCGACCTCTGGTCCGTCCCCATGCTGGCAGTGATACTCACATAGCCAGTTAATACCCACGCCATTATTTGGATCAAACTCATAGGATAATTTATATAAATCGATAATTTGAGGTTTCAATTCTTTTAGTAATTTTTTTGTTTTAAGCGATTTAAAGATTGAGATTACACTAGACTTTTCCTCTTTAATCGCAAGTACCTGCTCGACTACTGCACTTGCTGCATACATCAACACAATGCTGTTCTCTTGATCTGACAGTTCTAAACTCAAAACTACGTCTTTTATTGTGTTTAGTTTTTTACTCTCATGTAAAGAAGCTACCAATATAGCATATAATTGCTCATTTTCTAAATCCGTTTTGATCAGCTTTAATGTAAGCTCAACAGCTTTTTGGAAGCGTCCTTGTTTATAACAAATATTCGCATAATGCTGTTGAATTCCCTCATTTTCAGGCTCAATGGCTAAAGCTTCTTCAATTAATGTAGCTTCATGTTGGAGGTCCTCATTCATCTCGGCAATAAACGCTAATGTTTGAAGTCGCCATACTTCTTCTACTTCACCTTTAATCGATGTTAAATATTCCTCAATCCGTGGTAATCTTTCAACACGTGCAGCTAACTCTAAGAAATATTCAATATCTAAATCATCAGGCGCTTGTTTAAATGCTGAAAATAAATATTCATGCTCTTTGTCAGGGTGATCAGTCACTTTTTCAATATGGGCTAAACGGAAATAAGCTACCATAAATGTTTCGTCGATTTTTAAACAGTTTTCATAAAAATGTGTTGCCGTAGCATACTCCTCTTTTCGGAGAGCCATTTCACCTAGGCGGTAAAACGGAAACGTATTTTCTTCTAGAGGTAATGCCTCTTGATACAGTTGCTCAGCTCTTTCTAGCTCACCTTTAGCTTCGAACAAGCATCCGATATAACACATTAAATTTACGTTACCCTGATGATTTTTTTCTAACTGATCAAGTAAAAACAAGCGAGCTCTGTCATTGTATTCGGTTTCCTCGACTAAATTTACATAGAGATTCCAGCTATAATCAAGATGAACATTTTCCTGAGAAAGGCCTGTCTCAATCCAATCTAACGCCTTTTGTTCGTCTACTTCATTCAATGCATGATGCATTAACCACTCACCAGCTTCGATGAAAAATGGACCATTTGTATGAAACTTTTCGGCGCCTTCTTTTAGGAAATTTACAGCCTTTTCCTGTTCCTCTACCTCACTTAGCACTTTCGCATAGGCTAATAACGGAGTTGGCTCATCTGGATGATGTTCGAGTACTTTTTCATAGCATACTTTGGCCTCGGGATAATTCTCTTTTGCAATGTAGAAATCTGCAAGGGTCATCAGTAGTCCAAAGTCTGTGGGATTTGTTTTTGTAAGACCCTCCTGCAGCTCTATTATTGCTCGATCCAAATTCTCAAAATGGTAAGCATAGATACTAGCAATCTCTACGTAAGGAAACGGAACAGACTTTTCTAACTGTTTTGCAATTTGAAACCCTCGTAATGCTTGATGAAGTCGCCCTAGATTTTGATCACATCGAGCACGTTCGTACCACGCATGGCCATGATCTTTATACTCCCTCAGCAAACTTGTATATAAAGCGCGTGCCTCATTCCATTTTTCCTCATGATATAAAATAAAGCCATAATTCATCCTGTTCCAAATGTCATGATTGTTTATATCTAATGAAATTTCAGAGTAAGAAATTGCTTTTTCAGTTTCTTCTGCGTAATAAGAACATAGTGACAAATACGACCACGTATCGTAATGATCTCCCTCAACCTGCAATGAATGGTAATAATGACTACCTGCTTTTAGATACTGTTCTTGATCATAAGCCATTCTTCCTAGTAAAAAATGATATAAGTGGACTTTTTGATTTTTTACAGTTGTTAAAATAGATGTTGCTTTCTCAAAGTCAGAAGCTCGAGCAAATGCATAGGCGATAATTAATTTGAAATAATCAGATTCTGGTTGCCTTTCCATGATCAGGTCGGCTGTTTTTCTTAATAGCTCCAGGTTACTATCTTTTACAGAGAAAAACTTTACAACATACGACATTGTGTATAGTGATTTTTCAGTTTCAGCAAATATTTCAAACTCTTTTACAGCTGTTGGATCATTTTTCTCCATTCGATCAGAAAATTGATACATTTTTCGAACAAGTTCGTCCTCATTCGTGTTTAACAAAGTGATTTTTTCACGGTCTACATCTGGAACAACCGCAATGGATAAACATTGGTTATTTCCGTAATGTTTTTCAAAGTCTGTATATTTGATGAAAAAAGGCTCAGGAAAATTTGGATCTTGAAGAAGTAGTGCTTTTAGATTTTCATCATATCCTCGAACTAATTGGACGTGAGAAGCGTTTGGATAATCCAAACAAACGATAATCGAGACACCACGATCGGTTAGCTGTTGATAGTTTTCGATTGTACCAAAAAAGTATCGACAGCTCATTTCTATTTTAGTTAAGTAATCCACAGCAACCGATAACCTTGAACCATTTACGTGAAAAATAGATTCTGCAATCTCTTCTTGAGTTTTCTCAATTCCATAGCGAGCTAAGAGCATTGAAACCGTAGCAGGAACACAATAGTTGTATTTTTGAACAACCACGTTGGTTGGTATTGTCACCATTTTATTAGCGAAATCCTGCGGATAGTTACTATATGCAGACCCTTTAAAAATCATCGGATGTGTCGCTACAATGTCACTAAAAATGCCATACTCCCCTTTTTGGTAAAATATCTGGGCCCGGGCATATTGAAAGTAGTTTTGATAGTCATGTAGTGGTGATAGTTGTTCAAGATGACTAATCTCATCTAAAAACTCATCCCATTTCTCTAACTCTTTTAACCTTTTAGCTTTTTCGAGACGTAGCGGCAAATAGTATGGAGCTTTGGCAATACCGTCATTTATGACCTCTAATGCTTGATAAGGATTGCCCTCAGCCAAATAAAGTGATTGCAGTAAACTGTAACAGTACTGCGGTTTCGGATCATGTTCAATTCCTTGAAGAAAAAGCTTTTTTGCTTCGTCCCATTCTCCTTTTTGATAGTAAAAGGACCCCCAACGATCATACATTGGTTCAGAAGAAATTTTTCCTAGTAGATTTAAATAGTGTGCAGCTTCACCAAAACGTTTCATTTCCATTAATGAGTGTGCTAACGCCCAATACGCACGTTCTAGTACTTTATCTTCTAGTGTTGAGTCATTTCTTTCAAGAATTGCTTTTAACTTCTCTTCAGCTTCTAAATATTTACCACTGTAATTCAACTCGTAACACTGCAATATTTCAGTGAACTGAGTATGAAGATTACGGTGTACCATTTTCACGAGTAAACTACTATATCTGCTCATTAAACTTGCATCTAAGAGACGGAGTAATGGTAGCAGGTCAGCTTCATTGATTGAATTAACGAATTCTTTTGCATAGTTATAAGATTTTTTATCATTTAGCTCATGGATAATATTGATGACAAGAGGTCGTGCTTCTTCATATTTAGTCTCTTTCATCAGAGAAACTACTTCATTAATAACGAAGCTTGCTAGTTTTGTGCTCAAAGCATCTGGCCCCTTTCCCTAAAATTCTTACTATGATAAATATATCATCTCGTACAAATTTTGAAAAAGGGAAAATAGGGGTAAAAGGGGTCTGACCCCCACCGCTTTAAAGCTTTACTGCAGTGGGGGTCAGACCCACTAGCATTGCATGACTTGAAAAACCTCTCAAATTTTCAAATATTAGTATTTACAGACATAAAAAAAACTCCTATTGTAGAAGATGAGTCCTTGTTTCGTTCCCTAAAACAAAACAAGTCTACTACAAAGGAGTTCCTAATGAATAATAAAAGTATAGGACGGGAAATGCTCATTTGTCAATGCTTATCACTACTGCCAACTGAGGATTTTGATTGCCCCTTGATAGATTACGGAAACTATAAGCTTTCTACAAAATCTTTATTGAGAATTTTCGTATCAGCACAGTTAGATAAATGGAGTTCATATGCCCATATGGAAGAAAAGTTAAGAGCTTACCCAAGATTGTGTAAGGAATTAGATATTAAGGATATTAGCGGATCTCAGCTAAGCCGACGTATTAATGATCTGCCGACAGAATGGGTTCAAAAAATATTCGCCAAAGTGGTTCAAAAAATTAAACAATTAACTGACACATGCAAAGGGCTACCAAGTGGTATTGGGAAATTGAGCATTGTTGATTCAACTGAAATCAAGTTACCTGAACGTTTATGCGATTGGGCATACATATCGAAAGATTATAACTCAGTCAAAATGCACACTAGGCTATCTGTTGTTTCTCCAAACGTGGCTTTTCCAGACAAAATCCTGCCTTCGACAGGTACAGTAAGTGACTCTGAAAGTTCTGATGCGCTAATTGAAGAAAATGATACCACCTATGTAATGGATCGAGCTTATCCATCAAAAAGAACTTAATGGACTGGCAGAAAAGAGAGATTTCCTTTGTCGTTCGTATAAAAAAGAATCTTAGATTATATACATTACAGGAATTTAAGCCAACTCATCCGTCTGTCATTCATGATGCAAAAGTTTTATATGGTTTATCTGAAATACCGATAAGGTATATTGAATTTTTAGATGAGAAAGGTAGGTCTTATAGGATTTTAACAACAAGATTTGATCTAACAGACCTACAAGTAATGGAAATTTACCGTAATCGTTGGATTATCGAATTATTCTTTAAGTGGATTAAACAGCATCTGAAACTAACAAAAATCTGGAGTACGAAACCACAAGGTATTTGGAATCAGATGTTTCTTGCTCTAATCGCATTTGGATTATCTCTAATTATAAAGCTTCAGTCTGGATCAATAAAAACGCCATGGGAATTCTTTCGCCTTTTACAAACCTTCCTTTTTCACACAGTCAGTTCTTTTATAAAGAGCTGCATCGAAAAAAGAAAAGAAAGTCAAAAGGAAGACAAAAAGTACCTATTCCATTACCGAAGGTTATGCCCAGCTTTGGAACAGTCGCCATGGTTAAAGAAAAATAAAGAATTAATATTATATGTAAAAAAAAAGGGAACGAGGTCAATTTAATACCCCATTCTCCTTTTTTCATTTCGTCCTAAAAACATATTGTTAAAATTTATCATTTATTCAATTAATATACTATCATGCAACGCTAGTGGGTCAGACCCCTACAATTTGTTATCTATTTCTTCTCTCGGAAACGGCTTGCCATGCCATTTCGTACATGGTTTCTACTCCGTCTTCGGAAGTATCGTAGTTATACGCATTTTGTACGCTAATTCCGATGCTGTCGGCCTCTTTTGCTACATCTATGTTTGCGCCAAGGAAGATGAATTCCCAGTTATATTTCTCCTGTTGATGTTTAATCAGTTCTTTAACTTTTTGATAGCTAAACTCTAGACTAGCATTCTCATAACCGTCAGTTGTAATCACAAAGATAATCTTACCTGGTCTTTCGGACTCTACTGTTTTGGATAGCCTATAACCGACATCAAGAATTGTCTTTCCTACTGCATCTAATAGTGCGGTACACCCTCTTACATAGTAATCTTGATCCGTGAGTCTTGCCTTTTTAGCGTTCACTCCAGTCCATAAAACCTCATACTCATCATCAAATAGTACCGTAGTGACTAGTGTATCTCCTGCTATTTGGCTTTGTCTTTCAATAAATGCATTAAACCCGCGAATTGTCTGACTCTCAAATCCTCCCATTGAACCACTTCTATCAAGTAAGCAAATAATTTCAGTTACATTCTTATTCATCTTTTCCTCATCCTTTCTAATTATGATCTGATATAATAATAGCTGAGATCATCCTTGCTATGGTCGCTTGTGAAGCGACATTTATGGAGGTATAAAAAATGCTAGTGGAAAAGATATTACGAGAATTACAGGAGTATGTTGAAAGCCGTCTCCCTATCCAAGTTTTTGATCTATGTGAATCTGAAAGTATCTCTAAAGAAATTCATGCCATTGAAATTGAGGATTATATTAAGAAAAATCGAAAACCTACGTTTGCTGAAGTTTTATTTCGTTTTATTGATCAGAAAGGCTATAACGATTCGGATATCTATAAAAAAGCCATGATAGATCGGCGGCATTTTTCGAAGATACGTTCTAATCCGGAGTATCGTTTAGGAAAAAATACGGCAATTGCTCTTGCACTAGCCCTTGAGCTAACGAAAAAAGAAACCGAAAAACTTTTGAGCTCCGCAGGCTTCTCTTTGTCTGATAATGATACATTTGATTTAGTTATTCAATTTTGTCTCGAGAAAAAAATTTATGATCTTTATGATGTAAACGAAGCGTTAGACTATTTCAGTTTAAAGCCATTGATTAAAGTTCCTGAGTAATGCAAAACAGGCGTTGACCACAACAGTGGCCAAACGCCTGTTTTTAGCTAAATCTCGATAATAATCGGTAGGATCATTGGTTTTTTCCTCGTTTGCTGAAATAAATACTGTCCTACCGTTTTTCTAACACTTTGTTTGATTGAATTCCATTGGTTTCTATTTGTTTCTTCTAATTCGTTAACACTTTTACTTATTAACCGGTTTACATCCTTGATAAGTTCATCGGAATCGCCACCAAAGACGAAACCGCGAGTAATGGTGTCTGGATTAGAAACGAGTTTTCGTTCTGTTTTACTCATCGTTAGCACAACGACGACCATTCCATCTTCAGAAAGTTGCTTACGATCGCGTAAAACAATTTCCGCGACATCCCCAGCACCAATACCATCAATGTAAGTATTTCCTGCAGGTATTTTCCGTGTCTGACGAGCCACACTGTCTTTAATATCTACGACATCACCGTTTTTTAAGATAAACGTATTTCCATGTTCTACGCCAATCGACTCAGCGAGTTGACGGTGGTGGTAAAGCATACGATATTCCCCGTGTATTGGAATGAAATACGTAGGTCGCATTAATGTAAGCATCAGCTTTAGGTCTTCTTGATATCCGTGTCCTGAGACATGCATTCCAGACGAACTTCCAGAGCCGTAAATTACTTTAGCTCCGAGTTCAAAGAAATTGTCGACAATCCGTGATACATTTTTTTCATTTCCAGGAATTGGCCCTGCTGCTAAAATAACCGTATCGCCCGCTAGAACTTCAACCCCTCGAAAGCTAGAAGTTGATAAACGAGCAAGAGCTGCCATTGGTTCACCTTGGCTACCTGTACAAAGGATCGCAACCTGTTCTGGTGCCAATTCATTAATTTGGTCTTGGTCAATTAACATTCCCTCCGGAACATCCAAATAGCCTCGCTCCATGGCTACCTGCACGACATTGACCATACTTCTTCCAAGTAATGCAAGCTTACGATTTGTTTTTTGTGCAGCTGCAACGACCTGCTGAACACGGTTAATATTTGAAGCGAACGTTGAGATAATAACTTTTCGGTTAGATTTTCTAAAAGCATCAAGTACATGCTCTTCAACGATCTGTTCAGATGGGGTTAACCCTGGACGTTCGGCGTTTGTACTTTCTGATAATAAAAGTAAGACACCATCCTTACCGATTTCGGCCATTTTATGAATATCCGAATGTTCGTTGTTAGCTGGTGTTAAATCAAATTTAAAATCTCCAGTATGTACAATTTTTCCTTCCGGTGTCTTAAAGACAATCCCTAGACAATCGGGAATACTGTGGTTCACTTTAAAGAAATTCACATTTATATTACCAATATCAATATTTGATTGAGCATTAATTTCAACTAATTCTGTATCCCTAAGGAGTTTATGTTCTGTTAATTTCAACTCAATTAATCCCAATGTAAAGCGAGTCGCATAAACAGGTACATTTAATTTTTTCAAGAAAAAAGGTATACCACCTATATGATCTTCATGACCATGAGTGACGATGATAGCTTTTACTTTCTCTTTATTCTCAAGTAAATACGAAATATCAGGAATGATTAAATCAACCCCTAACAAACTTTCATCTGGAAACTTGTTTCCACAATCGATAACGATAATATCGTCTGCATACTGAATGACATACATATTCTTACCGACTTCATGTAAACCGCCTAAAGCGAAAATTGATAAAACTTTCTCAGTAGTGCTCATGCTTTACCTCCCAGTTTTTATTAGTAAAATTAGTATGGCTTTTTTTGTCTCCCATTATCAAGGAGCTTCAACTTACCAATTCCGATATAAAACATAAAGGTATCGGACAAAATAGTTCTGAAACACTTTAAAAAGTATTCAAAGAACTTTAAAAAGTATATGTATGTTCTTAGAGTGATTGATTGTTCTTCTTACATTGCTATAATTTATTGATGGTAAGAAAATATTGTTCAATAAAGGAGAAAATGGCATGGAAAAAAATTCAAAACCAAATACACCTTTAGTTACGCATATTTACACAGCGGACCCTTCTGCTCATGTCTTTGAAGGAAAGATTTATATTTATCCGTCTCATGATCTTGATCATAGCGAGCCTTCAAACGACAATGGTGACCAATATAAAATGGAAGACTATCATGTTCTATCAATGGAAAATTTGAATGCACCTTGCGTCGATCATGGAGAAGTCCTTCACGTAAAAGATGTTCCTTGGGCTAAAAAACAAATGTGGGCTCCGGACGCTGCTTTTAAGAACAATACGTATTATTTATATTTCCCTGCAAGAGATCATGATGATATCTTTAGACTTGGGGTAGCAACTAGCTCTAGTCCTGCAGGTCCTTTTACTCCGCAACCAGATTATATACCTGGTAGTTACAGTATTGATCCAGCAGTTTTAGTCGATGAGGACAACAAAGCATATTGTTATTTTGGTGGGCTTTGGGGAGGACAACTAGAAAAATGGCAGACTGGAACATTTCTACCTGAAGCCGAAGGTCCTGATTTATCAGCCCCTGCATTAGGACCAAGAGTAGCAGAATTAAGTGACGATATGCTTACTTTTAAAGAAACTCCAGAAGAAATCTCTATAGTTGATAATGAAGGTAACCCATTAGTTGCTGGAGACGAAGAAAGAAGATTTTTTGAAGGACCATGGGTACATAAATACAATGGATATTACTACCTATCCTACTCCACTGGTACGACTCATAGTATCGTTTATGCAATCAGTAAAAATCCAAAAGGTCCATTTGTTTATCAAGGGAAAATTCTCACTCCTGTTAGCGGCTGGACAACCCACCATTCGATTGTGCAGTTCCAAGATAAATGGTACTTATTCTACCATGATTGCTCATTATCTGACGGTGTTGACCATAAGCGTAGTGTTAAATACACTGAGCTAAACTATAACGAAGATGGAACTATTCAAACCATCGACCCGTATAAAGAATAATTTAGGTTTAGAGGCTAATTCGTTAGCCTCTTCTTTTTTAATAATACTCTTTTCGTAAACATTGCTCCTGCGGTTACTTGTCGCAAAAAAAAACTTGTTGCTTTTTCACTCTAAAATATTTGGAAAAATACCTTAGATGAAGAAGTAACCCAATAATTAAGTAAGAAAAGGGCAAAACTTACTAAATTAGTCGTGAATTGTTAGTATCCGGCTTTTGGGATTTTTACGAAAGCAACCTTTAGTAACTAACTTTTATCCTCTAACGCTTTCCTTAGTTATGGCGTAAATGGTAAAATAGATTAGTAGTATTCTATAATAATGGAGGTTAGTAATGGGAAAACGATTATTATTTTTTATCTTGACAAATATCTTGGTCATGACGACGATTGTGATCGTATGGTCGCTCATCACAACATTTACGGGTGTTGGTGGTAGTTTTGACACGGGTGGTCCTGGTTTAGGAATTGATTTAGTTTCTTTAGGAGTCTTTAGTATTGTCGTTGGGTTTACCGGGTCATTTATCTCACTTGCGATGTCTAGATGGATCGCCAAGAAAATGATGAAGGTTAAAGTGCTTGATCCAAATGGTCCATTACAAGGGCACGAGCGTATCGTGGTCGAAAAAGTTCACCGTTTATCACGTGCTGCTGGCTTGGTCCATATGCCTGAGGTTGGGATTTATCAATCGCCTGAGGTAAATGCATTTGCTACAGGTCCATCGAAAAAACGTTCACTAGTTGCTGTTTCAACTGGCCTATTAAGTGTCATGGATGATGATGCTGTTGAGGGAGTAATTGCTCATGAGGTTGCCCACGTTGCTAACGGCGACATGGTTACGATGACACTATTGCAAGGTGTTGTGAATACATTTGTTGTTTTCTTCTCGAGGATAGCAGCTATTCTTGTGTCCCGTTTTGTTCGTTCTGAAATGGAAGGCATCGTTCGATTTGCAGCGATCATTATCTTCCAAATCCTCTTCTCTATTCTTGGAAGCATTGTTGTGATGGCATTCTCCAGGTACAGAGAATTTCATGCTGACCAAGGTGGGGCCGATTTAGCCGGTAAAGACAAAATGGCTCACGCGTTGCGTTCATTAAAGGCTTATGTTGACCGTGCTAACGTAAGTGATCGTACCGACGATTCAGCTATTCAAACAATGAAAATTAGCGGAAAAGGTGGAATGATGAAACTATTTTCATCTCACCCTGACTTAGACGAAAGAATTGCCCGTCTAGAACAACGTTAATCGTCAAAAAACTGTCCTAATCTAGGGCAGTTTTTTTTATCTGAAGTACTGATTTTTGGCAATTGCATTAGCACATACTAGCGAAAAAATTAACTTATTTTACAACGTATGCCCTTGCCAAAATCAACAAACGATAGTTGTAGATCATTAAGTAAATTTGACTTCTTCACTCTTAAAACTAACAATTGGAGGGTTCCACATGACTGAAGAAATTTTGGCACAACCTGGTGATACAATTAAAATTCTCGATGGGGATTTTAAAGGTGAAAAAGGAAAGATCATAGGTGTCTATAACAATTCATCTTCCGTTGAATTAGAGACTAGAGAAGAAAATGATAAACCCCGAAAAACGGTTATTCCTCATAAAAATTATAAAGTAATTACATAGTCATAAGAAAAGCGCAGGGCGCCCTGTTAAACCCCGACTAGCAAATGTTCTTCGAGAAAAAAAGTGTGCTCTTTCACTTTTATTCTCGAAGGTTATTTGACCTCGAGGGGCTGGGCGTTGCTCCTGCGTCACTGCGTTTACTCGTCGCAAAACCTGCAATGAAGTAACTTCATTGATGTGTCTTGGAGCTAGACAGTTATTACGTTGAAATTTTATACATTCTTATCTTTTTAAACAGGTCGTTGCTATACTCATACATAGCAGACCCGTTTTTCTTAACTTGTTTCTTTTTCAGCAAATTCAGGTTGTTCTTTCGGGAGAAAGCTTGCCACTAGAACCACACAAATTAAAGCAATGATCGCTAAAATAATGAAAACCGAATGAAGTCCAGAAGCGAGAATATGAGGCGCTACTTCCGTTCCGTTATTAGTGTGACCACCAATATGCTGATTAAGGACAGCACCTAGGACGGCAATCCCTAATGTTTGCCCTAAGGTTCGTAGAAACGCATTCGATGATGCTGCTGCTCCACGATTATTCCAATCAACAGAGGATTGGACGATTACAGTAAAAATTGTAAACGATAAACCAAAACCTAAGCCAATAAAAAACATAATCACGACGAGAACAAAATTAGGAGTTGAACTTGAAATGAATGATAGCGCAATGGTCCCTAAGGCAATGAGAATAACCCCAGCCAGTGAAATCGGTTTGGTCCCTATTTTTACAATAAACTTACCACTGAAAAACGCTCCGATTGGCCACCCCAGTGACATCGGAATTAACGTTAATCCAGACGAAGTAGCTGCTAATAAAAGTACCCCTTGTACCCAAAGTGGTAAGTATGCCGTTAAGCCAATTAAGATTGCACCAAGTAAAAATCCACTTAAATTAACAATTAACAAATGGCGATTTTTAAACAAGTGGAATGGTACCATTGGCTCTTTTACTCTCAATTGAATAAAGCTAAACATCAATAAAAATATAATGGCTATACCAAATAAAAAGTACATCATGCGATCATTCCAGGCTATTTCATTCCCACCTGATAAAAGCGCATATAATAATGCAGTAGTTCCGATAATGAAGGTAATCGCTCCACCATAGTCAATCGAACGTTTTCGTTTCTCGATTTTTTCCTCTAAGTATTTCCAAATTAAATACATGGCAATAAGTCCAAAAGGAATGTTAATATAGAAAATCCAATTCCATGTAAAATAATCAACGAAAAATCCGCCGACTAGCGGTCCAAAGATGCCCGCAATTCCCCAGATCGATCCGATAATTGCTTGCGCTTTTGCGCGTTGTTCATATTTAAAGACATCACCAACGATCGTAAACGTCATTGGCATTAATGCCCCAGCCCCAATTCCTTGCAAAGCCCGAAACAAGATCAATTGCTCCATTGATTGAGATAAACCGCATAAAGCTGAACCTAGTAAAAATAACGTTGCTCCTGTGATAAAAATCTTTTTCCGTCCAAACAAATCGGCAAGTTTACCAAAAATCGGTGTCATAACGGCATAGGTTAATAGGTAAATCGCAAAAACCCAGCTTATCAAATCCAGTCCACCAAGCTCTTTTGTTATTACAGGCATTGCTGTACTAATAACCGTTACTTCAATAGCTGCTAAAAATGTTGCAATAATAAGTGCAATAGTAATATTACGCTGATATCGATTCATATAAGTCCTTTCATAACATAGAGTTTCTTTGACGATAATTATACCAATTTTTTACTTGCTATCAACCATTAAAAGTTTGTTGGGGGATTTTTTTGGCTATAGAACGATAACAAAAATCCCCATTATATCCTTTTAGTTGGACAGCCTAGGGGTCATCACTAGTATTAAAAAAGTACGACATCTAACTGCTGAAGTAACCATTTTGGGACTACAAAACGAGCAGTTATTAACGGATCAACGATTTGGCAAACCTCCACTTGACCAACCGCACTCATGAGCATCGTTACATCTTCAATAGACAGAGTTGTCTTTGAAACTAGGCGATCAATCATTAATTCAGTTGCTAGCTTTGCTGCTGCATCTAGAGTCTCAGCAGAAGCAATTTGTGTAACTACCTCATCGTTTTCAAGCATTGGCTGCTGTAAGCTCAAGTTTTTCATTACTTCAATTGTGACAGTTGCTTTACCAGGAATTTCAATACCAGAGACACTAATTTCACCATCGCCCATGGCTGCATGGAAATCACCTAAGCCAAACAATGCTCCCTCTACAAATACAGGAAAATACAACGTAGCCCCTTCTGCCACCATTTTATTATCCATGTTTCCACCATGGGCTCCTGGTGTCCCACAAGAAACCGCTCCTGCCGACGGTGCAACACCAATAACACCAATCATCGGGTTTAAAGGTAGCTCTAATTCATTAAAGATTGCCTTGCCATTTCGTATCGGGATAATTTTTGCTTTCATTTCCGAGATGCGATGTCCCATAACGCCGAGATCAGGCCCAACGACCATTACACCTTGCTCACCTATCTCAAGTTTTTCGATTTTTACCTTAAGGACATCGCCAACCTCAGCTCCTTCGACGAAAATTGGTCCAGTTGCTGGATTAACACGATCCCAGTCAATGCCGGCAATCACCGTATCCTCTGACTGAATTTGATTTTCAAAGCAGTCATATGTACTAATTTCAATCGTTTCACCGGATTTTACCCTTTTTACTGGCTGATGCTCTTTACTAAAACTATAAATAACCGTATCGCATGACAATCTTTCCATCATATATCCCCACTTCCCAACTAGCTTTATAAAATAATTATAACCGAAAATAGAAAGTTTGGAATAGTGGGAATTTGTCGAAAGGGGTCTGACCCCCACCGCTTTAAAGCTTTCCCGCAGTGGGGGTCAGACCCCTTTATTTCTTTTTTTATTTTCTTCTCGCAAAATCTACGAAGCGAAATTTGTCTGGGCGATGTCGTGATTCGGTGTACTGAAAAAGAGCTGCATTATCCAGATACACATAATTCTTGACGACAACAATATTAGAAAATCCTTCTAAGTCTAAATAGTGTAGATCTTCCTCACTTGGTTCCTCAACTGTAAATTCTTTTTTTGCAAAGCTAATGACAAGTCCAAGTTGGGTTTCAATATATTCATATAATGAGTTCTCACAAACCTCGACTGTTAGGTTAGGGATCAACTTTTTGTTTAAGAAATCCTTATCCAATATTACGTTCTCCTCATCTAATTGTCGAACTCGAATAACTTCCCAAATCTTATCGCCATTTTTAATCTTTAATTGTTCCTTGAGGTAATCGCTTGGTGTGATTACTTCTAATTTTTGTAATTTTGTCTTTGCACGTTGCCCTAATTTATCTGCCAGTTCTTTAAAGCTGACTAATCCTGATATAGGGAAATCGAATTTTTTTACATCAAGAACAATCGAACCTTTCCCCTGCATTTTTTGAATATAGCCGTGCTCAGATAAAAGTTTTAATGCCTTGCGGATTGTTTCTCTAGTTGTGTCATATCGTTCGGCTAGTTCATTTTCAGAAGGGAGTTTTGTATGAGCTTTCAACGTACCATCTTGTATAAGCACTACTAATTCATCGTAAATCTTAACAAATTTATTATTCATCTCTACCCCCTACTTTAGTTTATCATTTCAAAGGCAAATGATAAATAACTGACTCGTAAGGTCGTAAGACTACATGGTCTACTGACGTACTTGAATCCTCATAGTTCGATAGTAAAATTTCAGCCTCTACTCCGGTCAGATGTTTTGGAGCATCAAAAATTGTTTTCTTCTCATAAAAATTTGAGACCACAAGTAGAACCTCGTTTTCATACGTTCTTGTATAAGCAAAAATTTGCTCATGATCGTTATAGAGGAGCTCATAATCTCCGTGAGTTATGACATCATATTTTTTTCGTAGCTTTATTAATTCCTGATAGTGATAAAAAACTGAATTTGGGTCATATATCGCAGCTTCAGCATTAACCGTTTTATAATTATCAGCTATTCCGATCCAAGGAGTACCTGTTGTAAAGCCAGCGTTAGGTGATGCGTCCCATTGTACCGGGGTTCGAGAATTATCACGTGACTTTCGTTTTATAATCTCCATGATATCTTGATCTGGAACACCTTGTTCTTTCATGATTTTGAAGTAGTTCAATGTTTCGACGTCACGATATTCCGAAATATTATCAAATTTTGGATCTGTCATTCCGAACTCTTCCCCTTGGTATATATAAGGTGTTCCTTGCATCATATGGATCGTCGTTGCTAGCATTTTTGCCGATTGTTGGTGATACTCAACGTCATTTCCATAACGAGTGACCACACGGGGTTGATCATGGTTGCACCAGAATAATGCATTCCAGCCACCCCCTTTATGCATTTCTACCTGCCATTTAGTCAAAATTTGTTTTAAGGCTTGAAAATCCATTTCACCCAGTGCCCATTTTTCTCCGTTCGGATAATCAACCTTTAGGTGATGAAAATTAAAGGTCATGCTTAACTCGTTTCTCTCTGGGTTCGTATATTTAATACAATGGTCAATCGTTGTTGATGACATTTCCCCTACCGTCATTGCATCATACTTCGAAAAGACCTTTTGGTTCATTTCGTGCATAAATTCGTGAACCCTTGGACCGTCCGTGTAGAATTTTCGACCATCTCCAGGAGCAACACTTTTATCATCATTCGGGAAATGCTGATCTTTCGATATTAGGTTAATTACGTCTAAACGAAAACCATCAACACCTTTTTCAAACCAGAAATGCATCATATCATAGACTTTATTTCTAACCTCTTCATTTTCCCAGTTCAAGTCTGCTTGGGTAACATCAAAAAGATGAAGGTAGTATTGGCCTGTGTTTTCATCAAGTTTCCAGGCAGAACCACCAAATTTAGAAATCCAATTATTCGGTTCTTTGCCTTCAACAGGATCTTTCCAAATATAGAAATCACGGAATGCACTTTCTTTTGAGACTTGGGACTTTTTAAACCATTCATGCTCAGTCGACGTATGGTTGACAACAATGTCCATGATAATTTTTAAATCCCGACCATGCGCTTCCTGAAGTAACCGATCGAAGTCTTCCATCGTGCCATATTCCTCGTGAATCGAAAAATAATCACTAATGTCGTAGCCATTGTCTTTTTGCGGTGATGAGTAAATGGGAGTTAACCAAATGACATCGACACCTAAGTTCTTTAAATAGTCTAGCTTATCAATAATACCCTGGATATCGCCAACTCCATTTCCTTGCGTATCATTGAAGCTTTTTGGATAAATTTGATATACAACTGCTTTTCTCCACCATTCATTTCGTTCCATATGTATTCAACTCCATTTTATTAATTGTTGTTCAGACAAAAATGGACAATACCATTGGTATAACACCAACGGTACTGTCAAAAAATTATGCTTTTTTAATTTTTGCTATCGTTAAAGTTAGGACAAACGGGATGATCATTGCGATTAGCATTCCAAAAAAGAACGGTAACCATTTTTCAGGTACGATAGAAAAAATCCCTGGTAAACCACCAACACCGATTGAGAAGGCAATAACTTTGTTTACTGTAATGACAACAGCGGCTATTGCTGAACCAATAATTGCACTTACAAATGGGTACTTATAGCGTAAGTTAACCCCAAACATTGCTGGTTCAGTAATCCCTAAATAAGCAGAAACAGAGGATGTGAATGAAAGACCTTTTAACTTCTCATCTTTAGTTGCAAACATCATCGCTAGAGCTGCAGAACCTTGGGCAATATTTGATAAAGCTAATATTGGCCATAAAAATGTTGCACCAGTAGTTCCAATTAATTGAATATCGACTGCTAAAAACGTATGGTGCATCCCTGTGATCACTAACGGAGCATAAATTAGACCATATAATAAACCACCGATCGCTGCGAAGTTATCAAAAATTCCAACAAATAATGCAGTAATCCCGTTACCAATCGCAAATGTTACTGGTCCGATTAGAATAAAGGCTAAAAACCCTGTAATTAAAAGGGCAATTGGTGCCACAAGTAATAATTGAAATGCATCTGGAATTCGTTTACGTAACATAATTTCTAATTTTGCTAAAACATAGGATGCAAATAAAATCGGTAATACTTGTCCTTGATAACCTACCTTTGCAATGTCAAAGCCGAATAAGTTCCAGTAAGGAATTTCACCAGCTTCTTTCGCCGCACCGTAGGCCCACGCATTTAATAAATCTGGATGAACAAGCATTAAACCTAAGACAATCCCTAATAATGGATTACCACCAAATTTCTTTACAGCTGACCAACCAATTAAACCTGGTAAGAAAACAAACGCGGTGTTCGCAATCAGGTGAATGATACTAGCGAAATCCGCCCATTGTGTATGAACATCAACAATTGATTGTTCATCATAGAAAATACCTGCACCTGTTAGAATGTTATTAATCCCCATTAACAAACCAGCAGTTACAATCGCCGGTAAAATCGGAATAAAAATATCAGCCAATGTTTTAATGGCCCGCTGAATTGGATTTAACTTTTTCTCAGCAGCTGCCTTTGTATCTTCTTTTGACATCTCTCCGATACCAGTAAGGGCTACTAATTCTTTGTACACTTTATCAACAAGTCCTTGTCCAATGATGACTTGGAATTGACCGTTTGTACTAAAAATCCCTTTAACTATGTCTAAACTTTCAAGCTGTTCTTTCTTTACTTTTCCTTCGTCATGTAAAACAAATCGTAATCTCGTTACACAATGTGTTGCGGAATCAATATTCTCTGCTCCCCCAATTGCTTCGAGGATTTGTTCCACTTTTTGTCGTTCTACTGTTGCCATTTGTATTCCCCTCCAAGTTCAATATCAATTAATCGCTTTCATTTCCTTTAACTTGTATATACAGGTTGCCGTTTATGTCTTAAATTATAACTTGTATATACAAGTTAGTCAACCTCTTTAATCGGGGGTCTGACCCCCAGTGCGTTAAAGTGTTAAACGCTTTCTACTATGTACCAAAAAGTTGATCAAGAACCCCTGTAAATAGACTCTACTTATAATTCTTCTTTTGACCTTAATCACAAAAAGGAATCAAAAAAACCTCTTGCATAGTATTGCTCGAGGCCGTGTATTTATTAGTTTATTTTACCTTCGCTTTCTAAAATCAAGGAGAAACCCCAAGAGGAATATTATATTTCAGGTTATACTACTACTTAATTGAAACACCAATCTATGAAAAAACGGATCTACAAGTAGCTAACTCCGGTTAATTTTTGCGATGTATCCCAAAGCTTTTTCATCATATCCTTGTTATAAACTCCCGGTGCAGGTATTTCTATCGTCGGTTGACCTTTTCGGTTACCTTTTCCATCTGGTCCAATGTATTCGCCGCCAGTTAAACTCTCATTAGTTGCAGCATAAACTGTTGGAAGTGCCCCCATTTCTGCAGTCTGTAAAAAAATTTCGGAGATACGCTTTAGAAACTGAGGAGCATCACGTTTTCCAAACTTAAATAAGTTTGTAGTCGAAATACCTGGATGACACGCTATACTAAGCGTAGATATCCCTTGACTCTTTAAGCGTTGGTCTAGTTCGTTTGCGAATAATAAATTTGCAAGCTTACTTTGCCTGTAAAATACCATTGGTTTATACCCTGTTAGCCCATCTAAGTTATCAAACATGATTGTTCCTTTTCGATGAGCGATACTACTAACTGTGACAACACGAGAATTTGTTGTTTTCTTAAGTAGAGGTAACAGATATCCTGTTAACGCAAAATGACCTAAATGGTTGCTTCCAAATTGCAGTTCAAAGCCATCTTTTGTTAATTGGTGGGGCGGGACCATGATACCTGCATTGTTGATTAAAATATCTAACGAGCTAAATCGTTCTTTAAAGGCTTCAGAAAAAAATCGAACACTCTGCAAATCCGCAAGATCAAGATTCATAACATCTACGTTTGCTAGTTTATTTTCAGCAAGTATCAAAGTATGCGCTTGCTCGCCTTTTTGGAGGCTTCTTACTGCAAGTACAACCCTTGCCCCTCTTTTGGCAAATGTCCTCGCAGCTTCATGTCCTATTCCACTGTTTCCACCGGTAATAATGATCGTTTTTCCTTGCACAAAATCTCTCCTCTAGTATACTTTCATGCCATCGTACCATGAACTTTAGCAAAAAAATAGCGCTACCCCTTCGAATGAAAGGGTAGCGACATTTTATAAATTAAGTTTGATTGTCACTTTAAAAAGATCACCATCTAAATCAATATCCAACTCTCCTTGGTGGAGGTCGACAATTGATTTGGCAATTGCCAGCCCAAGACCTGAACCATCTGTCTGCCGAGAAGTATCGCCACGTTTGAACCTTTCAAACAGCTCATCAACATTTTCACCAAGCTCATATTTCGTCACATTTTTAAAGGTTATGACAACGTAATCCTGGTTTGTAGTTATGGAAATGTAGACCCTTGTATTTTCCAAAGAGTATTTAAGAATATTGCCAATGAGATTATCAAACACACGCCACATTCTTTGACCATCAACTACTACATTAACTGGAGGATCAGGATTAGTCACTCGTAATTGTAACGAAGATTGTTCAAGTACCTCGTTGTGTTCGGCCAATGCTTGATGAAGTAGCTGCACGATATCTACTTTTTCTTTAACAAGTTCGATGTTCCCACTGGCCATTTTTGAAGCTTCAAACAAGTCATCAATCAGTACTTTTAAGCGCTTAGACTTACGATCAATAATATCGATATAGGCTTTGCCGTCTTCACTAGTAACATCTGTTCCCTTCAACAGCTCCGTATAAGTAATAATTGATGTTAACGGCGTACGTAAATCATGGCTAACATTTGTAATAAGCTCAGTCTTTAATCGTTCACTTTTTGCCTGCTCTTTTTGTGAAACGACAACCCCATGTTTTAAAGAATTTATATTTTTTGCAAGAACTGCTAAAACCGATTTTCCTTTAATAGGTATATCCGAATGGATATTTCCCTTCACAATTTCGTCAACATTCGTAATAATTCTATTTAAATACGCCGTTCGTCTTAAAATAAACAGTAAAACAACTAAGCATATCACAAATGCTATCAAAATAAATGGGGCTATAATATAGGGATCTACCAATGCTACAAAGGAAACGACCAGAAATGCAGCTGAGACAATTCCTAATAAAACAAATACTTGAGCGGTAATGCTTCTGACAAGAAATAAGTCGTTAATCATTTTGCAACAGGATTTATAGCTAGAATAAACGATCCCCTCTTTCCATTCTGCTTTTAAACTGTTCAAGTCCTTCGTTTTATCAATGAGAAACTTCCCTTGCACATAGGTAAGAAACAGGAATAACGCTGAGATGATTGTTAAAAACAGTTGATCTTCAATGATATACATGATGTTGTTGTAAAAATAGTATTGAATACTGCCTGATGTTAGAAAAACTAGCGTCAGTATACCTGTCAATGCAAAAGCGATCACTCTAATATCCAATGCAAGCCATTCATAGTAAGGTCGCCATTTTTCCAAGGAAAGTGACTTTATCAGACGTGTTTTTTATAAAAATAGATACTCAGGGCTAAAGCAAATATGCTTACTAGTGTATAGATTAGAAGAAGCATTTGTATTTTTTTAAAATTATTCGCTTCCGCAATGATTTGGTTAGTAGCAGGCAATGATTTTGAAACAGCAATATGACCTGTATATGTTTTCTCATAATGTGAAAAATCTATTTCTTCAGGATAGTCTATTCTACGGCCAAAATCATTAGGTATTAGATAGCCATATTTCGAATTAGGGTAAGATCGAATAAACATCATATGTTTCTCATTGATCACCTCTTCGATAGCCTGGTCATTTGTTAAGTTTAGGTTTGTATAGACGTTTCCTGTTTCACTATCTTTTAAATAATACGTAAACATCTCTTTATAGCGTAAAAATCGTGAACGATAGTTTTCTAAATTCTTAAAGTGTTCTTCAATTCTTAGTTCTTTTTCGCGGACAATCTTCTCCCGTACGTGATCGTCATCTCGAAAGTTGTTCGTGATGTCTTCGATTTTTTTATCTCGTTCAGCGATATAAAGATCTGCTACTTCTTGATTATCAGTCCCCAGTGCCACTTGAATTTGATCCTCATATTGCAGATTGATACTTTGAATTTGATCTGCTAAATTACCATAACGAAAACGATGTTCTTCAATTTCATGTTCAGATACAGTAATTTCCTGTTTAGCCGTTTCCATCGTTACCTCACTTAATTCGAAAAGAGATAAATACCCTATAAATTCATGTAATTCATTTTCAAATCCCTGTGTATGAAAATAATTTCCTTTTAAGTAGTCATTTTCATAAGCTAATAGGTTATAACCAGACAAAACTCCTTTTAATCCAAACGTAAAAAGGAGGATTAGGCCGATTACCTGGAGTCTATTTTTCCATTTTGTATCCAATTCCCCACACCACCTTTAGATATCTTGGATTTTTCGGATCTATTTCAATTTTTTCGCGAATTTTTCTTATATGCACCGCCACGGTATTTTCAGCATTAAAATTAGGTTCCTTCCAGACTCTCTCGTAAATGTCATTAATGGAAAATACCCGACCTGCATTTGTCATCAGTAATTCAACAATTTTGTATTCAATCGGTGTTAATTTAACTACTTCGCCGTGGGCAGTGACTTCTTTAGCCGATTGATCAAGGGTAAGACCATTCAAGTCAATCACCTTATTTCCACCTTCGTATGTGCCTAAGCTTATGTATCTTCTCAAATGCGATTTTACGCGGGCAATCAGCTCTAGCGGATTAAACGGCTTAGTCACATAATCATCTGCACCAACTTGAAGACCTAAGATTTTATCTGTATCCTCACTTTTGGCACTCAACATTATAATTGGAATGTTCTTTTCTTCCCGTATTTTGAACGTTGTCGAGATCCCATCTAGTCGCGGCATCATAATATCTAAAATAATTAGGTGAATCTCATGTTCCTTTAACTTCTCTATCGCTTCGATTCCGTCTTTCGCTTTTATGACTGTAATGCCTTCATTTTTTAAATAGATTTCAATCGCGTCTCTTATCTCTTTTTCATCATCAACAACTAACACAAAAGAATTACTCATTTTCTCTCACTCTCCTTTCCAAAGTATAACAGGAATATTTTTAACTTGTCTTCATTGTAAGCCCAATTCCTTAACATTAACTGAGGACAAAACTTAAGAATTTCTTAATATTTATAATTTTGGGGCCTGACCCCCAGTGCAGTAAAGCTATAAAGCGATAATACATCTGAAATCCTTTAACGATTTAAAGTCCTGGGGGTCAGACCCCCGGTGCGGTAAAGCTATAAAGAGTTAAAACATCTGATCATTTTAACGCTTTAAAGCCCTGGGGGTCAGACCCCTCCCTCCTCGACCCCTCCCTCCTGGTAGACCTCCCCCGACGAAAATTGGGTTCAAGGGACAAATATCACGTACATACACTAAGTACAGAGAATAAGGAAGGTGATTATATGAATGAAAATCTAACTAATTATGCGCGTATCGATATAACTGACATTGACCCTTGCCCTCAACCATTTTGTGCAACAAGAGATGATTTAGCTCCTACGTTTTCAGCAGAAGCTTTAATAAATAACGACATTAAAACAATTAATCTGCAAGACTATCAAGGAAAATGGGTTATCTTATTTTTCTATGCGAGTGATTTCACCTTTGTTTGACCGACAGAATTAGCAGCAGTTGCTGCTTTATATCCTGAGTTTAAAAAGATTAACACTGAAATCTTAGGGATAAGTACGGACAGCGTTTACCTCACATAAAGTATTTAAGGAGACATCTCCATCTGCGAGACAGGTTCAATATCCGCTCTTGAGTGATCGGAATCATCGAATCAGTCGAGCGTACCGAGTATTAGATGAGAAACTCTGGAGCTACGTTTCGAGCGACTGTAATCATAGACCCCGAAGGAATTATTGTCTCGAAACATATCTACCCACGTGAAGTTGGTAGAAACTCCTATGAAATCCTTAGATTAATGCAGGGAATTCAATATGGAAGGCAAACTCAGCTAGGGATGCCTGCAAATTGGGTACCAGGTATGCAAGGGATACAACGTAGAGCTGAAGATATAGGTAGAATTTAATTTACATGGGTCTAGTTGCGACAACAATATGAATATAAAACCTAAAGTTCTAGTTTACTTAACTAGGACTTTTTGCAATGGAAAGTAAACAAAATGACAAAGCATCAACAATTATTTCCTAAATTATGAGTATAATAGAAGTAATGAGATACTAGCTTGAAAGGAGAAATGGTTTTGCGAATTTTAGTATTAGGAGCAGGTGCAGTCGGTGGTTATTTCGGTGGAAGATTAGTAGAAAAAGGTGAGGATGTTACTTTTTTAGTACGCGAGCGAAGACAAAAGCAATTAACTGAACATGGGTTAGCAATTGATAGCCTTCACGGAGATTATTTTTTTCAACCCAAAACAATCCTTGCTGGCGAAAAAGTCGAACCGTACGACCTCATTTTGTTTGCCACAAAATCATATCATGTACAATCAGCAATGGACTCCATTAAACCTTATATAGGTGAAAAAACAGTGATCCTACCACTACTAAATGGGTTTAAACATTTTGATCTACTAAAGGAAACCTTTGGAGCCGAAAAAATATTAGGTGGGCTTTGTTTTGTTGAATCTACGCTAAATGATCGTGGTGAGGTTATCCAAACCAGTCAGATACATCAATTGTCATTTGGTGAATTCAACGGTGGAACAAGCGCACGCGTTGAAGCCATTGAAGAGGCATTTAGTAATACTAAAGCCACGTTCAAGCTAAGTGAAAATATCCTCCAAGACATTTGGCATAAATACCTGTTCATTACTACCCTATCTGGTTCAACAACGCTCATGCGTTCAGCCATTGGTCCAATTCGACAAGCGCCACATGGGAAAGAGATTCTCGCTCAACTCATCAACGAAACAGCTTCTATTATAAGAGCTTCGGGTGCGCAAATTGCAGAAGATATTGAACGAAAACAATTGGAAACTATCATGAAACAAGCGGAAACATTGAAAGCCTCAATGCTTCGCGATATAGAAAAATCAGCACCAATAGAAGTCGATCACATCCAAGGATATTTACTTCAGCTTGCCGATCAACATAACATACAAGCTCCACTACTTACACTGATATACCATAACCTAAAGGTGTATGAATTGAATAATCTAAGGTAACTAGCAGTAAAAAAAGCTTCTCGTTTTCTGTTGCTTTCATATCTCAAATTATAGCTAATTGCACCGCGTTTGCGGTGCTTTTTTATTCTTAAA
Source organism: Anaerobacillus sp. CMMVII (assembly GCF_025377685.1). Taxonomy (NCBI): domain Bacteria; kingdom Bacillati; phylum Bacillota; class Bacilli; order Caryophanales; family Bacillaceae; genus Anaerobacillus; species Anaerobacillus sp. CMMVII. The sequence continues at coordinate 136,421 of NZ_JACEHK010000009.1, forward strand.
AAATAACCAATTAAATAACTAAGATGAATTCCACACTTAATTACCTAAAGCATACCTTCAATAACCCTTACTCAAATATTACTTTAAAATCGGAAGCGTTATATGTTTCTCTTTTAAGTTCCACCATGACATGCCATTCTGCCATATCATCAGTTGCATATTGGGGTACAATTCTTTTGATACTAATATCAACACTATTTTGGTTACGTTTTATGTCTGTAATAGCATGGCGAATAGAACCGCTACCTTCTTGCAATAACACAAAGACAAGTACATTATCTTTGAAATAAGCATCGTTATATTTATCAACTGCGTCCAAAAACCCAATGGTAGTATCGGAATAAACTACTTCCTTTTTTTCTAAATCGTAGGCATTTTTTTTCGAGATATAATACATATTTAGTTCTTCGGTTGAATTAATCAGAGAAATGAGAGGATAGCTACTTCCGTCAATATATGCATTTGTACGAATATACTGCGCCCAAAAATCCAAAGTAATTTCTTGCTCCAAGTTGTTTTGTGGAGTTGCCTGACAACCAACAGCGAAAATTATAGTGCATAATAGTATAATAACAATCTTATTACTCATATGTGCTCCCCCCTTTTGTTCTTAGATGTTTTTATAACTACAATGTTACAATCATCTTTTATTAAACTGTATAATAGTTGAAGAACCCCTTCTTTTTATCTTAACATTGAATCTTTTTTTTAGGAGGGGAAAAAGCGTATCTACTTATTGTAAATACGCTCAACTTGACTTGATCCAAAAGCTCGACGTAGTATTACTGGTCTTCTTAAGCCAAAGTCAGTTTACCGAGAATTATAAATTTCCTTTATAATAACCTATAAAAAAAGCTATGAAGAAGTTGTGTAAAAACCTACTAGGGAATTTCTAACTTATGATTGAAAAAATCATTCCTCTTAATAATAGAAGGAAAATCTCATTGCCATACGATTGCATGTCAATAAAAAATCACATGGGAATTTACCAAATTCCCATGTGATTATATTATTTTAAGATCTCTTCAATTCTTGAAATTACATCCTCAGATAACGAAACATCAATTGCTTTTACGTTTTCTTCAACCTGACTTGGCTTACTCGCACCAATTAAAGCACTAGCGACATTTGGTTGACGTAAGATCCAAGCTAATGCTAACGAAGGTAAGGTTGTATCAAGTTCCTTGGCAACACCTTCAAGTTTTTCAACTTTTGCTAGAACATCCTCATTTAACATGTTAGTAATCCACATATTAATTGATTCGTTTGCTGCACGGCTATTTTCTGGAACTTGGCCAGGTTTGTACTTTCCTGTTAAAACCCCTTGAGCTAATGGAGAAAATACAACTTGCCCAATCCCATGCTTTTCACTAGTAGGGATAATTTCTGGTTCAATATAACGGTTTAACATGTTATAGACAGGTTGATTGACGACAATTCGGTCTAATAAACGACGGTCAGCAATTCTAACTGCCTCTTCAATTTGAGCCGCACTCCACTCACTAACCCCAGCATATAAAATTTTGCCTTGGCGAATTAAATCATCAATGGCGCGTAATGTTTCCTCAACTGGAGTTTCTGGATCATAACGATGACAATAGAAAATATCAACATAGTCTAGTTTCATTCTCGATAAACTAGCATGAAGTTGTTCCATCACATGTTTTCGAGATAAACCGCGATCATTTGGTCCGTCCCCCATTGGCCAAAAAGCCTTTGTCGTAATAACATATGATTCACGTGGATATTCTTTTAAAGCAGCAGCCATTACGCGCTCCCCTTCACCACGTTCATAAACATTCGCAGAATCGAAAAAATTAATTCCTAATTCATAAGCTTTATGTATCGTCTTCTCAGCTAAATTCTCTTCTACCGTTTTTCCATAGGTTAACCAACTACCTAAACTAATTTCACTTACCTTTAAACCAGTATTGCCAAGTCGTCTATACTTCAAGTAAACCCCTCCTACTAGGTAATGGTAACACTATATTAGTTTAATAAAAAAATACAATTGATACAAATAAAAACTCCTCTATTTTCGGACTGTTTAAATTTATTGCCTTACATAATCATTTAAGGTACGTGGAATGGTTCGGTCGTAAACTAAGTTGCTTTTAGGTCGTAACCAAGCATTCGTTTGTTACAACCTAAAAGCTAATAGCAACAATCTTTAAGAAAAGCGAGTAATTGAAAGACAAAAACTTATCATAAAAAGTCTATATTAACTTAAGAATTATACAAAAGTCGGGGAATATTAAAAAGAAAAAACTACAATTACGAGGGAAAAATAATGGTTATAGAAACGATAAAATTAGCAACTTTATTTCTTTTAGTGTTTATGGTAATGAGATTTCTTGGAAAGACACTCTTGTCACAGTGGACTGCATATGATTTAGTGACGATTATTTTTTTATCCTACTCAGCATTAGGTGCAGTAAAAATAAAAAGTTTCTTCCAAGCATTGGTCAGTATTTTCATCATTGCCGGTCTATATTTACTCCTATCTAAGGTTAGTCTTGTTCCTAGTTTTACAAAACTAATCATTGGTGAACCTACAATTTTAATTAAGCATGGGAAAATTATTAACAAAAACTTAAAGAAAATCCGTTATTCATTAGCTGAATTGTTATCAACAGTTAGAGCGTTTGGGTATCCGGATATCCAAGCAATTGAATATGCAATATTAGAGCCCAATGGCAAAATCAGTGTTATTCCCATGCCGAATTTAGTACCATTAACACCTAAGCACATGAATCTTGAAGTTGAGTATCAAGGCTTACCTATAACAGTAATTGCCCAAGGACGTATTCAAATTGAAAATCTAAAACTCATCGAGAAAACCGAGGCGTGGTTACGAAATGAATTGAAAAATAAAGGTTATGAGCAGATCGAAACTATTTTCTATGCGTACACAAAAGACAATTCAGATACAGTCACTGTTTTCCCTTATAAATAACTAAAAAATGGGGTCTGACCCCCGCTGTGGTAACGCTTCACCGCAGTGGGGGTCAGACCCCTTTCTATCTAAATTATTTTATTGCTTCGCTTACTTTTAGTTTCTTGCCTTTGATCGTTGTGTTTTCCATTGCTTGTAAGACTACAGAGCCTTTTCCGTTTAATATATCAACATAGGTTAAATTATCTTGGATGGTAATGATCCCAATATCGTCCGCAGTGACTCCAGGAATTTTCGCAATTGTTCCGACGAAATCAACTGCGCGAAATTTCTTCTTTTTACCACCACTGAAGTGTAGTTTCATAATATCTTGATTGATTCGTGCTGTTTTATTGTTTCGAACCACACGGCGTCCACTAAGTTTTTCTTCAAATGCAGCTTGCGCTCTAGCAACTTCATGATGTTTGGGAACTTCCATTTTTGGTATCTCAAAACCAATGTACCGTTCAATCGCTCTAAGAAACTTTCCTTCATACTCAGTTGCAAGTGTAATTGCTTTACCTTTTTTACCGGCACGACCTGTTCTTCCTGTCCGATGAACATAGCTCTCTTTTTCCATTGGTACGTCATAGTTAATAATTAGCGTGACATTATCAACATCAATTCCTCTGGCGGCAACATCTGTTGCAATAAGGTAACGGAAATTACCCATTTTAAAGCCATCCATAACAGCAAAACGATCCTCTTGTTCTAATCCACCATGGAGTCTTTCACAGGAATAATTAGCCTGTTCTAGTTCATCATACACTGACTCGACATGCTCTTTCGTTCCACAGAAGATGATACAACTGTCAGGATTTTCAACAACAGTCACACTTTTTAAAATAGCAAGCTTTGCTTCTTCAGTTACTTCGATTACTGCATGTTCAGTGGCATCAGTTGTCATTCCACTTCCAGCAACTTCGACATTCACAGGATCCTTCATATATTTTTGGCAGAGCGTTTCGACCTTCGTAGGAATCGTAGCCGAGAAAACCATCGTTACTCTATCCGAAGGAAGTTGTTTAATAATAGTTTCAACCTTACTTATAAACCCCATATTGAGCATTTCATCTGCTTCATCGATAATCAAATACTTGATTTCGTCTAAAACTAGAGTTTCTCTTTCAATATGGTCAAGCACTCGACCTGGTGTCCCAACGACGACATGAGTTTTTTGAGTCAATTCTTCCTTTTGTTTCGCAAACGGTTCTTTCCCATAAAGCGCCAAAGCTTTAATTCGTTTAAACCTTCCTATATTCGTAACATCTTCTCGAACTTGGACAGCAAGTTCACGAGTTGGTGTGAGAATTAACACTTGCGGTTTTCTTTCATCCCACTCAATCATTTCACAAATTGGAATACTATAAGCTGCAGTCTTACCGCTGCCTGTTTGTGATTTTACGACAAGATCTTGGTGTTCCATAGTTCTAGGTATTACTTCACTTTGAACCTCTGTAGGAGTTTCATATTTTAAAACGGCTAGCGCTCTTCTAATTTCAGCACTTAAATTATAATCATCAAAATTTCTCTCACTCATTTATTAACCTCATTTATTGTGTATTATCCGACTTATGTATAGGATTCTCACCAATAAGTATCTTATTCAAAATCTGACTTTAGTCATTATATACTAAATTATCCCTAGGAAGTTATAGTTAAGAAAAAAAGCCAGCATATGCTGGCCTTTAATAGACATATTAGATGTACTGTTTCGTATTTTTTCCCTTATCACCTCTATCCCCACTTTGAATGATCGTAAGTTTATCAAGATGGCCAATATTTGTAATTTTAATATTTGAAAAGCTTAAAAACCCAATCCCAACACCAATAAGTAAGCCTATTCCAATATAAAAATTTTTATCTTTCAATGTTTGAACCTCCCATCTTTTATGTAATGCATTCTACCTTTTCATCAATGTCTGACGCCAACTTGCTGATAGAGCTTCAACTTCTAACAGCTTTTTAATGCCTTCGTTATTACGGTTATCGTGATACATCATTTGATTGGCAAATTCTATAGAAATTCCTTGGCTACTTTTTTCAACGAGAGTAATCTTAGAACTTACATCAATAACCCCCTCTTTTATGACTCGAAAATAAAAGCCTGTATAGCCTGAGTTTTGGACCAAAGCAACCATTTCCGGTACGTTATACCTCGCAGCAAGCTTATAACATGGTTGCCTTGGCTGGCTTACTTGAACTACTGCCTCTCCAATTTGAAAAAGATCACCTATGCAAACATCAATTTCAGTCATCCCAGTTACGGTTACATTTTCACCAAATGCTCCATAATCAAGTTTTCTCGATAAAATTTTTTCCCAATACTGATAATGCTCCATTGAATAAACACATACTGCTTTATCTGAACCACCATGATGAACTAGGTCTGCCTGCTCATCACCCTCAAAACCAAGTTCCCCTAATTTTAACGGCTCATTTACTATTGTCTTACAAATACTTGAGATGATTTTTTTACCATTATGGACAATTGTCTGTGATTTTCCGATATTGATTGAATTTATTTTTAACATAAAATAGTCCTTTCTCTGTTGTTAAAGTTGAGCTCACCTGCCGCTACTAATCGAATCTATTTTCTGTAATAACTCCATAGAGAACTTACGATTACTTACAGCAATTGCATCTGTCACATGATGTAGTTTAGTTGCACCGATAATCGCTGAGGTTACAGATGGCTGATTTAATACCCAGGCCAATGCAAATTGAGAGAGTGAAAGTTCCGATTGTTTAGCTAATTCTTTGTATTGTTCGACCCGTTGGAAATTTCGCTCTGTAAAATATCTGAAGATCCTTCTTTCATTCAAAGCGGCACGACTTTCTGGTGGAGCATCATTTGGCCCTTTGTATTTACCAGATAACATCCCTCTTGCCATCGGACTATAAACGATCGTACCTACACCGTCAGACTGACAAAACGGAAGTAACTCAGTTTCAATCTCCCTAGATAATAAGTTATATTGTGGTTGGACAGAGATGAATTTTTCAAGATTGATCCGTTCACTAATACCATGTGCCTTGGCAATTTGCCATGCTGCATAGTTAGAACAGCCAAGATAGCGAACCTTTCCTTGTCGGACTAAATCATCTAAAGCCCGCAATGTTTCTTCTAGAGAAGTATTAGGGTCAAATAGATGTACCTGGTAAAGGTCAATATAGTCGGTTTGGAGACGTTGTAATGACTTTTCAACCTCACTCATAATATGTCCCCTAGAAAGTCCTGATTTATTGACTCCAAGTCCCATTCCTAGACCTACTTTTGTTGCTAAAATAACGTCTTTCCGACGCCCTTTTAGAGCACGTCCAAGAATCTCTTCAGCTTCGCCGTTCCCGTATTCAGGTGTTTCATCTTGACTTTTTCCGTAGTAATTAGCTGTATCAATGAAATTTACCCCGTTTTCTAGCGCTACATTCAAAATATAAGTTGAAGCTTCCTCGTCTATCCATCTACCGAATGACATTGTTCCTAAACAAACATTTGAAACTTGCAAACCGGTTTTGCCTAATCGATTATATTGCATATGATCACCTCAGTTAAAAATTTGTGAAACATCCAGTTACTGAGATTTATTCTATACTTCAGTTGATTAGTCCTGCGAAATAGTTAAAAAAGAACGGTCGTTCAAACCCATATTTTTGATATGGTTTGAATCAAGTCATCAATTTCTTATATTGTCCTTGAATACTAAAAAACTGGAGGTTACGGTTGGTTTCCGCTACCTCCAGTTTGATTAATAAGTGATGAAACCACCCATGATATACACCATTACAATACTAATAATTGTAACTGTAACAGATGCCACCATTCCAATAAAAAATGGTTTGGCGCCTAAATTTTTGAACATCCGTAGGTTTGTTGATAAACCTACGGCAGCCATCGCGATTCCGAGCAAATATTCAGACCCTAATGTATTTAATGACCGCCAAAATGTTTGCCACTGATCTGGGTTTAATATCCCAAATGCCATTTGGTTTTCTTCAATTCCAGTTTCTCCAATTGTTCTAAATCCTGCCATTAACTGAAAACCGATGACGAACAAAGGAATTAACTGATACCACTTTTTGACTACTTGCCCCTTTGTTGAGTCCCCATTTGAATGCTTTAAGTAATAATAAGACATAATCGGCACAACAGCGATAAGTAGTGTATTTCTAGTTAATTTTGCAATCGTCGCAACTTCGACCACGTCACTTGACTGAAACATTTGGTCGTAAATTAGTGCCGCTCCAGCCACCTGGGCAGTCTCATGAATGGCTGTACCTAAGAAAAGGCCAGCACGAACTGGATCATTAGCAAATAAAAGCTGTGCTAAATAAGGATAGGAAAACATCGCTATAATCCCAAAAATAGTAATATTGCCAACTGCATAGGCTATTTCCTCTTGTGTTGCCTTAATCCCTGGGGCTGTACCAACAATTGCCGTTACACCACAAATTCCCGTACCTACAGCTGTTAGCGTTCCAAGTCGATGAGATTGTTGCATTTTATTTGTAATCCATATCGTGACCACTAATCCTGTTGTAACACATATAAGAATAATCGGGATTCCCCACGCCCCTAGCTTAATAACATCTAAAAAGCTTAACCTAATACCTAAAAGAATAATTCCAGCTTTAAGAATAATTTTTACTGAGAAGTTGACCCCTTCTTGGAAAGTAGGATGTAATCCTAGCAAATTCCGAATAAGTAAACCTAATACGATCGCAGTAAAAATGGATGATATAGGACTTTTCCCTTCTTCCAAAATCCCTTGCAATCGATTGACAAACCCACCCAGCCAATCACTCAGCTGTATCGCAATCAGTAATACTAGTAAGCAAAGTATAATTCCCGGCAGGAAACGTATACTTTTTCGCGCCAATTCATTCATTTCTTCTCTCTCCTATTTCTTGTTGTTTTTGGGGTCTGACCCCCACTGCATTAAAGCTTTAAAGCATTGTTTTTTCTTTATCTAGCTGCTTCCTCATCTATATTTACCGCCTTCTTAATGAACTTGAACTTTCTATGGAACCTCACCCCTATAGGCCCACATAAAGAATACTCTTTAGTGATTTATGTCACCGCCAACTAATAAATCCCATGCTACTATTTACTTGAGAATAAAAATCATTTGCGAAAGAGTAATCAAGGCAAACTCGAAAGCTTCATAATTATTATATTTTACTATATTTCATTACTAGAAATAGATCAAATTTTATTAAGGAGTGGAAAGCATGAGTGAAATGATTAATAATCGCGAAATTCAAGGATTAGACAAGTCTGAACGTCAGCAACTTTTAAAGGAAATTATTAAGGAGTTACATGATGGGAAAAGTGTTGATGAAGTAAAAAGTCGTTTTCAACAAGCGATCGATAAGGTTACTGTAAGCGATATTTCCCAAATGGAGCAGGCTCTTATGATAGAAGAAGGAATATCAGTTGAAGAGGTTCAACGATTATGTTCAGTTCATACCGAAGTTTTTAAGGGATCGATTGAAGATATTCACGAAGGCGTAGCTTTGGGCACTCCACCTGGCCATCCGGTTCACACATTTTTTAAGGAAAATCAACAAATTGATCAATTTGTTAATTTCACGCTTAGTCTTCATAAAGAGCAATTCCAACGTGAACAAACTGACGAAGCAAAAGCAAAGTTAATCAACGATTTAACGAAATTATTAGAAATTGATAATCATTATAGTCGTAAGGAAAATTTACTCTTCCCTTACTTAGAAAGAGTTGGCATATTCGGCCCAACCAAGGTAATGTGGGGCGTTGATGATAAAATACGTGCAGCAATTAAGGAAGCACGTGCTCAACTTACTGATGGTAGTTGGAACTTACTTGATATGACCTCAAAATTAGATTTTATTATTGAAGAAGTTTCTCAAATGATTTATAAAGAGGAAAACATTCTTTTACCAATGTCCATGGAAAAACTTACAGAAGATGAATGGTTAAAAATCGAACGTGAAGGTGATGTGATTGGTTACACGTTCATCGATCGACCAAACCCTTGGCAACCTGAACGAAAAAACCTACTTGACAAAGGCTATATGAAAGAAGGGGTCATTCAATTAGAAACAGGTATTTTATCTTTAGCTCAATTAGAATTAATGATGAATCACCTGCCTGTAGATATTACGTATATTGATGAAAATGATGTTGTTCGTTACTTTACACATGGGAAAGAGCGTATTTTCCATCGTACAAAATCAATTATCGGGCGTACAGTTCAAAATTGTCACCCACCACAAAGCTCGCATATCGTTAACGCATTACTTGACGATTTTAAATCAGGTAAAAAAGATATGGAAGATTTTTGGATTAAGTTCCGTGACAAATACGTATTAATTCGCTATTTTGCTGTCCGTGATCAAGAAGGTACGTACAAAGGAACAGTTGAATTCACGCAAAATATTCAATCAATCCAAGAAATTTCTGGCGAAAAACGCTTAATGTCTTAAGATTTATTTTGAAGTAACCGTCACAGTAGACGGTTACTTTTCTTGTTTTTGAAAAATATTTACCAGCATGAAACTGAACGAAAACATTTATACTATACTTGTTTGAGTTAATCAAACGTTATTACTCCGTACGAAAGCTAGGTACTAAGTTTAAAATACATCATTTAAGGAGATGTTGTTTTATGTTTAAAATGGGTCGAAAAAAAAATAATATGAATACTCCACTAATGATGACCATCGTTGGTTTAGGTGTAGGTGCTGCTGCGTATATGATGCGTGGACGTACAAACACTGATAACCAAGCCACGGATAGTATGATGGATGCTGCTCAAAAAGCAATGAACCAACTTAGAGATTAGTTAAGGTATCGGAGAACTATTAGAGGGCTGTCTATTCGACGCCCTCTTTTAAAGGTTTCTCAGCAATCAACCCTATACTCTGTAAGAAAGTAATAAAGGGGTCTGACCCCCAGTGCGTTAAAGCTTTAACGCGCCGGGGGTCAGACCCCTTTATTCCACCGTTATTCAACTAAATTTTCCTAGTCATGACTTATGTCACTTCGTCTTTTTCCTATTTGAGATATAGTTAAAGAAATTATTGGTTTAGGACGGGATGAAAACATGGGCTGTACTCAAAACTGTAATCTTAATCAAACGTGCTTACGTCTGGTGCCTATCTTTGAAGGTATTAGTAGTGATGACGTAACCACTCTGCAGGCTGTTACGAAAAGTCAAAGTTATAAGAAAGGTGATATTATTTTTAGGGAGGGCGAGCGTTCTGAATCGCTTTTTATTATTCAAAAGGGGTTAATTAAGTTATCGAAGGTTTCTGTAGACGGGAAAGAACAAATTATCCGTTTACTTTTTCAAGGAGATTTTTTCGGCCAGTTTGCACTACTACAAAACGAAAGTCATTATGCAAATGCAGAAGTGCTTGAAGAAACAATTGTTTGTACGATTGCAAAAAAAACGTTTCTTAGTACTTTAGAAAAAAGTCCAAGTATGGCACTACGTTTCATCAATGACTTAAATAATCGCTTATATCATGCTGATGAGTGGATGAGTTTACTTAGTTTAATGGATGTTGAACAGCGTTTAGCACGTATCCTATTGCTATTCTTAAATAAGTTAGAAAATACAAACGGCTATTTTACTCTGCCAATTTCGAAGCGTGACTTAGCCTCCCTAATAGGAACGACACCTGAAACTCTCAGCCGTAAATTAGTATTTTTTGTTACTCAAGATATCATACAACTAAAGCATCGGCGAGAAATTCAGGTAGTCGATTACAATAAGCTAACATTCATTGCTGGTTTATGATTCATATATTTTTACGGCCATTAGTCTAAAATGTTCTGGTGCTAACTCACTGATGATCGCTGTCATCCCAAGTGACGTTAGTGCCGTTACTAAAGGCTCTGCCCGAAAAGGTAAATGAACTTCAAATATTGTTCCAACTGGAGCCTTTTTAATATAGTCCAAAATTTCATTTCGAGGGTGTTCACCATTTTTTATTTTTTCCCGGAAATCAATAATTGCTTTGTTATCTTCTAATTTTACCTTTAGAATTTTCTTGCACCACCTAGTTTGTTTTTAAAGTACTTCTGCGGAAACTACCTCCGAGACCTTCTTGTTTTCCTACCTATTTTAAAAGCAACAATCTTTGAGAAGTCCGCCTATTCAGAAATCTATCACTTGACTTGAGGGGATTGGTTTACTAAAAAGTATCCTTGTATAACATCACAAGCAGACTTTTTTACAATAGATAACTGCTTATACGTTTCTACCCCCTCTGCGATGACATTCAAATTCAAATCATGTGCTAGTGTTGTTATTGCAGACGTTAATGCCTTGCTACTTGGATTAGTATCAATATCAAAAATGAAAGAACGATCTATTTTTAATGTATTTACGGGTAATTTCTGTAGATAACTTAACGAAGAATAACCAGTTCCAAAGTCATCAATTGAAATTTGAACTCCGATCTCCTTTAGCTGTTTCAGTACTGAAATAGCCGACTCAACATCATGAATAACCATGCCTTCTGTTATCTCAAGCTCTAGTAAATTTGGGCTAATTTTTGTTTTTTCGATCACAGACCTTACCTTTTCTGTAAAACCCCTCTGTAAAAATTGTTGAGCTGATACATTGACGGCAACATGCAAGGTAGGAAATCCCGCTTTTTCCCATTGCTTAATTTCCTCGCAAGCACTTTCTAAGACCCAGTCCCCAATTCGTAACATTAAACCTGTCTCCTCTGCAATTGGAATAAAATCAGAAGGGGGGATTAGTCCTAAGTCAGGATGCTTCCAGCGTAATAGTGCTTCAAAACCGATAATTTTATTTTCTTTTAAATCTAACTGGGGCTGATAATGTAACGACAGTTCATTCTTATCTAGAGCTTTTCGTAAATGGTTTTCTATTATTAACCTTTCAAAGGCACAGGCATTCCCCTCGACATTCGCTTTTTCATATTGATTCCTCCCCTTCTTTTTTGCACGGTACATAGCAGCATCTGCATTTGTAATTAATACCTCGACTTCATCACCATCATAAGGATATAAGCTCATTCCAATACTCGTCGTGATATGAATTTCAATGTCATTTAAGTGAAAAGGATTTGAGAATTCTCCTAAAATTATTTTTGTTATTTTTTCTGCATCTTCTTCACTCTTTAAATCTCTTAAAATACAAATAAATTCGTCCCCGCCCATTCTTGCTACTATATGTTTCTTATCAAGGTTTGCTCTTAGTCTCTGCGACGCTTGGAGCAATAGTAAATCACCATACGAATGTCCTAACGTATCGTTTACAAACTTAAATCGGTCAAGGTCTAGAAAGAGAATTGCAAAAATGTCATGATCTCTTTCGGATTGAGCCAAAATTTTTTCCAACTCTTGGTGGAGTAGAATTCGATTAGGGAGCATCGTTAACGGGTCTAAATTGTCTGTTTTAATGCTTTTAAAAACTAATATCTTATATGTTTCTCCACCTATGCTTTCTTTTACTGCGCTTATTGTTAAATGAACACTCGACTGAGCACCATTTTCGCTAGAAAGAATGATTTTACCTTCCCACGATTGGTGTAAAGGAAGCTCAATAAATTTTTTCACATCCGCATGAATAACCCCTGCCTCATGGTAACCACTCATATTTAAAAAAGCTAGGTTTGTAAATTGAATGATGCCATTCAAATCTATTATTAATACCCCATCATGGAGTTGTTGTAAGGCGCTCTTATAGATGTCTCGTGCATCTGCTGTAACCATTTCATCCCCCCTACCAAAATTGCTATTAAACTTATCTTACTAGCAAAACCAATCCTTGTAATTGATATAAATCAAGGAAATGATCGAGTTTTTTTGCGATGATAAAAGAAAAACGGAGTTGAACAGCGATGAATTTATTTACTTTTGATGATATGAAAAAAACAAAACGGAGCTCACTAGGAAACGATGTGCCTATAGAACTATTTCGTTCAGTTAGATTGATCGGGATGTATCAAGGCCTTCCTATGAAAGGAAAAAGTACTACCTTAGTCGTTGGTCGAAAAATTGGAGAGAGTATGCAAGTTAGTTCCCTTGAAGAAGCTTTGCAATTATTTGAGGAATTGAAAATCGGAATTCCTCGTGTCATAGAAAATAACGGAAACGAAATGCACATTGCGATTGAAGACTGCTTTTGTGAAGGTTTGCCTGTCCATGAAGGGAACCTTGTTTGTGATTTAGAGGGAGCGATATTGGAAGGAGCGCTTTCTAGTATTTATAAAGGGAAAGTCCATGTTCGCGAGGTCAAATGCAACGTAAATGGAGATAAAGATTGCGAGTATAAAATTAGGTTTACATAAGAGGGGAAAAAGAGCAAAAGTGGGGTCAGACCCCCGGCGCGTTAAAGCTTTAACGCACTGGGGGTCTGACCCACTAGCATTGCATGACTTGAAAAACCTCTCAAATTTTCAAATATTAGTATTTACAGACATAAAAAAAACTCCTATTGTAGAAGATGAGTCCTTGTTTCGTTCCCTAAAACAAAACAAGTCTACTACAAAGGAGTTCCTAATGAATAATAAAAGTATAGGACGGGAAATGCTCATTTGTCAATGCTTATCACTACTGCCAACTGAGGATTTTGATTGCCCCTTGATAGATTACGGAAACTATAAGCTTTCTACAAAATCTTTATTGAGAATTTTCGTATCAGCACAGTTAGATAAATGGAGTTCATATGCCCATATGGAAGAAAAGTTAAGAGCTTACCCAAAATTGTGTAAGGAATTAGATATTAAGGATATTAGCGGATCTCAGCTAAGCCGACGTATTAATGATCTGCCGACAGAATGGGTTCAAAAAATATTCGCCAAAGTGGTTCAAAAAATTAAACAATTAACTGACACATGCAAAGGGCTACCAAGTGGTATTGGGAAATTGAGCATTGTTGATTCAACTGAAATCAAGTTACCTGAACGTTTATGCGATTGGGCATACATATCGAAAGATTATAACGCAGTCAAAATGCACACTAGGCTATCTGTTGTTTCTCCAAACGTGGCTTTTCCAGACAAAATCCTGCCTTCGACAGGTACAGTAAGTGACTCTGAAAGTTCTGATGCGCTAATTGAAGAAAATGATACCACCTATGTAATGGATCGAGCTTATCCATCAAAAAAGAACTTAATGGACTGGCAGAAAAGAGAGATTTCCTTTGTCGTTCGTATAAAAAAGAATCTTAGATTATATACATTACAGGAATTTAAGCCAACTCATCCGTCTGTCATTCATGATGCAAAAGTTTTATATGGTTTATCTGAAATACCGATAAGGTATATTGAATTTTTAGATGAGAAAGGTAGGTCTTATAGGATTTTAACAACAAGATTTGATCTAACAGACCTACAAGTAATGGAAATTTACCGTAATCGTTGGATTATCGAATTATTCTTTAAGTGGATTAAACAGCATCTGAAACTAACAAAAATCTGGAGTACGAAACCACAAGGTATTTGGAATCAGATGTTTCTTGCTCTAATCGCATTTGGATTATCTCTAATTATAAAGCTTCAGTCTGGATCAACAAAAACGCCATGGGAATTCTTTCGCCTTTTACAAACCTTCCTTTTTCACACAGTCAGTTCTTTTTATAAAGAGCTGCATCGAAAAAAGAAAAGAAAGTCAAAAGGAAGACAAAAAGTACCTATTCCATTACCGAAGGTTATGCCCAGCTTTGGAACAGTCGCCATGGTTAAAGAAAAAATAAAGAATTAATATTATATGTAAAAAAAAGGGAACGAGGTCAATTTAATACCCCATTCTCCTTTTTTCATTTCGTCCTAAAAACATATTGTTAAAATTTATCATTTATTCAATTAATATACTATCATGCAACGCTAGTGGGTCTGACCCCTTATAAAACTAGTTTAAATAAAACGAACGCGGACCATTCCTTCGATTTGCTTGATTTTCGTTTCTAAATTAGGAAGGATTTCGTTATCAACCTCATTATCAATGTCAATCATTGTATAAGCGAAGTCGCCACGACTTCTGTTTATCATGTCAGCAATATTTAACTCATAGTTCGAGATAGCCGAAGTAATCTGACCAACCATATTTGGAACATTTTTATGAAATGCTGCCACACGACGTTTACCTGTATAAGGTAGCGACACGTGAGGAAAGTTAACTGAGTTTTTAATATTACCAGTTTCAAGGAATTCTTTTACCTGACGGGCTGCCATAATCGCACAGTTTTCTTCAGACTCTTGCGTAGATGCACCAAGATGTGGGATAGGAATAACATTTTTCATTTTTAAGACATTTTCATTAGGGAAATCTGTAATATATTTACCAACTTTTCCTGAAGCAAGTGCAGCTGCCATATCCTCTTCATTTACAAGTCCATCCCGAGAGAAATTCAAAATATGAACATCAGGTTTCATCAATTGAAATGCTGCTGCATTAAACATTTCTTTTGTATCAAGAGTTAACGGAACGTGTACCGTAATAAAATCAGAGTTAGCAAACAATTGTTCTATTGTCATTGCACGATGAACATTACGAGACAAATTCCAAGCTGTATCAACGGAAATAAACGGGTCGAAACCGATGACTTCCATATCTAAATTAAGTGCATCATTTGCTACAAGCGCACCAATGGCTCCTAATCCAATCACACCAAGAGTTTTTCCTCTTACTTCTTTTCCGACAAACTGTTTCTTACCAGCCTCCACTAGCTTGGGAATTTGGCTTCCTTCCGGCTCTAACGTCTTTGCCCAAGCGACACCGTCAAAAAGATTCCTAGAAGATGCGATTAATGTCGTTAACACTAATTCTTTCACTGCATTGGCATTGGCACCAGGAGTATTGAATACAACTATGCCTCGTTCCGTGCAGTTCTCAACAGGTATATTATTAACACCAGCACCCGCTCTCGCTATGGCCTTTAATTCTTGGTTCAATTCTAAAGAATGCATGTTAAAACTACGAACAATAATCGCATCTGGATCTTCACCTTCGTTGTCGATTGCGAAATTCCCCTTTTTTAATACATCAAGCCCACTTTCTGCAATTTGGTTTAATGTTTTAATTTTACGGACTTTATCTAACGCTAGTGTGCTCATCTGCTTTCCCTCTTTTCTATTTTTTCTAAAATTCCGATATTTCGATAGTTACAAAACAGTGTTTTCCAAAATTATTGGTCGTCTATCGCCCCCTAAAAGCATAAAGAGGTAAAGGAGTTATTTCCCTTACCTCTGCCCAGGCGAACGGCATTTCGACTTCATGTGCTCCCTCACGGTTATCCGCGTTTCGCCAGTTACACATGATCGTTTTGATTGAATTTATATTATCAGATATTTTAAAAAACTTCAACCGCAATTTTTGAATTTACAATTCAGTTCGAATATCCCAAAGTTCAGGGAAAAAACGTTGATCTAGGACTTTCTTTAAGTAATTAACGCCCGATGATCCACCAGTGCCCATTTTAAAACCGATAATTCTCTCTACTGTTTTCATATGTCTGAAGCGCCATTGCTGAAGCCAATCTTCAATGTCAACGAGCTTTTCAGCTAATTGATATAATTCCCAGTACGTTTCTACATTTCGATAAACCTCTAGCCAGGCACTTTTTACAGTCTGATCAGGCTCGTACGGAACAGAGTAGTCTCGAGCTAAAACATCAGGATGGATAGTTAAACCTGCTTTTGCTAATGCTTGTATCGCAACATCATACAGACCAGGGGCATGAAACGCTTCTACTAGTGTTTGATGTAGTTCTGCGTCTTTTTCATAGATTTTTAATACATGAGGGGTTTTATAGCCTAGAGCAAATTCGATCAACCGATACTGAAACGATTGAAAGCCAGATGCTTGGCCTAAGGAATCGCGAAATTCCATATATTCAGATGGAGTCATGGTTGATAAAACATCCCACGACTGTATAATTTGTGATTGGATTTTCGAAACCCTTGCTAGTTGTTTGAAGGATGTTTGCATGTCCCCCTGCTTAATCGATTGTATAGCGGCTGTCATTTCATGAAGAATAAGCTTCATCCAGAGTTCACTTATTTGATGAATAATAATAAAAAGCATTTCGTCATGATGACCAGATAACCGCGCTTGACTTGAGAGAATTTTTTCAAGCTGCAAATATTCACCATACGTCATATTATTTGTAAAATCAGTGTGGATGTTTTTTTCTGATGCTGTCGTTGAAACTTGTTTTTGTTTGTCACCGTATGTCATAAACTATAAGTCTCCTTTATATACGTCTTACTACAGCACGAACGGGACTTCCATCTGCGTCTTTAATAGGTAGTGGAAGTGCTATTAATTCATAGTCTCCAGGTTCGAGTTGATCAAGCATCACGTTTTCTAAAATGTGAATCCCATTTTCGTATAAAGAATGGTGGCCCTCCATGTCTTTGCTATCCAATTTGTCAACTGAAGGAACATCTACGCCGACTAACTTAATTCCTTTTTCATTTAAAAATTCCGCCCCAGATTTTGTAATATAAGGAATTGACTCAGGAAAAAAAGTAGGATTATTCGGAATTGACGTTCGCATTAGCAGACGCGTAACTCCTTCTAAATCAAATTCTTTTAAGAGATCCCGATCAATTTTTACAGCTGAGGATACGTCTATCATTCGGCATGGACCAATGTAAAGATTGATATCTAAATCTAAAATTCGTTCTCCATCATTTTTGAAATGAAACGGTGCATCAACATGTGTTCCGCTATGAAGACTGGTCGTTATTTTTCCAATATTAACAGAACCTGTTTGTTCCTTGGTATAGGTCAGCTCATACGAAAATGGTGTGTCTCCTGGCCAATGAGCAAGGTCATTGGTCAATGGTTGTGAGATATCAATCCATCCTTTTGTATTTTTAATTTGTTTTTTCATGGCTTAAGCTACCACTCCACGTTTATTTTCAAATTTTTTATATTGTTCTTCTTTCATTATTTTTTTGAGCTTTTGAACAACGTCCCACACTTCAGTAAACGTATTATATAGAGCAACTGGTGCAAGGCGAATACCATTTGGAGAGCGGAAATCAGGAATAATCTTATTTTCCTTTAATGCCTTACAAATTCTTGCTGCTTCTTTATGTTCAAGAAAAATATGACCGCCGCGCATTTTGGCTTCGCGCGGATTTCTGATGATGAATTGGTAGTCTTTAAGTTCAAGGTCGATTAGTTCTAACATGTATTCTGTTAGTTTCACAGATTTTTCCCTAATGCGGTCGATGCCTGCTTCATGAAACATTGAAAGAGACCCGATTAATGGGGCAAGACTTAGGACATGTGGTGTACCCATTTGAAAAGCACCTGCATCCGTTGCGGCTGTTAGTTCATGGTCCATATCAAATTGGCGATCTTTCCTAGAACTAAACCATCCGGCAAGACCAGGGGTTTGACCGAAATGTCGTTTATTTACATATAATCCACCAACTGCGCCAGGTCCGCCGTTTAGATGCTTGTAGTTACACCAAAATGCAAAATCGACATCCCACTCACTTAACTGGTGCGGAATTGAGCCAATCGAATGACATAAGTCAAAACCAATGACAATGTTCCGTTTATGAGCTTCTTCTGTTAACTTCTTCATATCAAGAATTTGCCCACTTCGATATAAAATACTAGGTAGGATAATCATTGCAATATCTTCTGTCATTGCTGCAATAATGTCATCTTCATCTAACATATGCCCGTCTTGACTTGTTACTTTCACAAGGTGTGTAGCAGGGTCAAGCCCTCGTAGCTTTAATTGACTTTGCAAAGCATAGATGTCAGTAGGAAAAGCAAGCTCATCAGCTAAAATTTTATTTCTTCCAGAGCTAGTAGTAAAAAAAGACGCTACCAATTGATGTAGGTTAGAGGTTGTTGAACCAGTCATAATCACTTCATCTTTAGTAGCTCCAACTAATGGTGCCAATTGTTCGCCTAACGTTTCAGATAAATAAAACCAAGGGTACTCCCCTTCTGTCCAACCATCAATTCCACGATCTCTCCATGAGTGAAGCATTTTAAGTAGCGTTTGTTCAGCCCGTTTCGATAAAAGCCCTAGAGAGTTACCATCAAAATAAATTTGCTCATCGCTAATATAAAATTCTTCTCTGAAAGCAGCCAATGGATCTTTCTCGTCTAATTCCTGTGCATATTCACGTGTATACTTATTATTATGATCTAGCATTCTACACCTCCAAAAACTGAATATTATAAACTATCAATAAAATAATTATATAGTAGGATTGAAAACTACTCAATGGGCTCATTATAGGGGGTCTGACCCCCACCGCTTTAAAGCTTTAGCGTAGCGGGGGTCAGACCCCAATTAAGACCCCAAATCCTAATAATCACAATCTATCTAAAATATGGTATTATTTTAGATACCAATATAAATTGAAATGGGTGTATTAATTATGCGATTTTTTACGACATTTATTATTAGTTTAATAGCTTTCCTTGTGCTAACGTTTTTTAAGATTAACAGCATAATCGTCTTTATTGCCGTCGGTATCTGTATTCTTTTCATTGTTATGTACCCTTTTTTGAAGATTAGCTTGTTTGAAACAAACATCGATAAGATAGAAAAATTTCTACTAAAGCATAAAAATAATCCTAATTTTTACATCATATACGCACTCGCTAATGAACTTGATCAAGATATTGACCGATTAACGGATAAGCTCGTAAGTAAAACGAGGCAAAAATCAAGACAGGCAATATATAAAATCATCCGTGCTTTATACTTTAAAGATCTTATGGAAGCTAAAAAGGAAATCGATAATGTTACAGCACCTGAATACAAACATTATTACCAAGCGTTAATCTTACTCGAAGAAAACAACATTTCAGAAGCAAATCATTGGATTGAAAAGCTCTCCACCAATTGGATGAAAAATGCCTTGTTAGCTGAACTCGAAAGAAAGCAAGGCAACCTTGATGAGGCTACTGCTTATGCGACTAAAGCGAAACAACAGACAAAAGGCCTCCAACATTACATACTGCATAAAACGTATGAACGTGAATTTAAAGGGAACATTTGAACACTCTTAGGGGTCTGACCCCCACTGCGTTAAAGCTTTAACGCGGCGGGGGTCAGACCCCGTTAAAATACCGTTAGAATTACTCAATTAAGTTAAACCCAACTATACTTATATCCTTGATCTTCTAAGGCATGTGCTTGTTTGACTACATTAAGTGGTCTAAACGTATCGATCATTACGGCTAACTCTAGTGTTTCTTTCTTTCCGATACTTGCCTCTGCTTTCCCTGGATGTGGTCCGTGTGGAATGCCAGAAGGGTGTAACGTAAATGATCCCTCCTCTATTCCTTTCCGACTCATAAAGTTCCCTTCTACATAATAAAGAACTTCGTCACTATCGACATTACTATGATAATAAGGGGCAGGAATTGCTTCTGGATGGTAATCATACATCCTCGGAACAAATGAACAGATGACAAAATTATTTCCTTCAAATGTCTGATGGATTGGCGGTGGCATATGAATTCGACCAGTGATCGGCTCAAAATCAGCTACATTGAATATATATGGATAAAGATAGCCATCCCAGCCAACAACATCTAATGGGTGGTGATTAAAGGTATGAGAATGCAAAAAGCCACGTGATTTTGTTCTTACCTCATACTCTTTCGTTTCCACATGGGTCTCTAGCTTTTCCGGTCCATGGAAATCTCGTTCGCAAAAAGGACTGTGTTCAAGCAACTGTCCATGCGCATTGCGATAACGCTTTGGCGTTGTTATCCAACTATTGGTCTCTATCACTAAGAATTTAGAATCACCTTGGTCAGGTACAACTCTATAAATGGTTCCGATCGGTAAAACGATGTAATCTCCAGGTTTATACGTTAGTGTCCCAAAGGTCGATTCCACTTTTCCAGAACCATAATGAACAAATAATACTTCATCCCCATCGCCATTTCGGTAAAATATTCCATTGACTGAGATGGATTAACAATTCCGATGAGAACGTCTTCGTTTCCAAGCACATACTGCCTTCCCATGACCGCATCGCTTTTTTCTGTATATTGATTGGATCGAAGATGGCGGGGAGCGAGATCACTTTGTTCCTCGTATTGTATTCGACAATCCTTTAACAATTCAGATTTTGTAATGCTTGTAGGTGGATGATGATGATACAAAATCGATTGAATTCCTGAAAAACCTTTCGTCCCATCACTTGTTCGCGGTAGAGCGAACCATCCTCTTTTCGAAAAATCGTATGTCTTTACTGGGATTTGCCCCGCTTTTTATAAA
>NZ_JACEHK010000010.1:300000-473380 GCF_025377685.1 Anaerobacillus sp. CMMVII
TCCGGATTAGAACATCACCCTGGAAAAGTCATTCAAGATCAACAGTCTTCAAGTCATGGAGCTGTTTTATCGTTTGAGTTCTCTACTAGACAACAGGCGAAATCTTTTGTTGAAAAGGTGAAACTTCCTGTTTTTGCAGTGAGTTTAGGGGCTGTAGAAACGATTTTGTCGTATCCAGCCACGATGTCCCACGGTTCAATGCCGGAAGCAGAACGTCTAAAGCGTGGAATTACTGATGGATTGTTAAGGCTATCTGTGGGGTTAGAAGATGTGAATGACCTTATTTCTGACTTTGAGCAGGCTCTTGATCGTTTATAGGTGATTTTTTGAAACTGTAGAGATAACTCTTTTTGAATACTTCAAGAACTTCTTTTTGCCGCAATGATGAAGTCAATTTTTTCGACAAGGTTATTTTCTCAAAAATTGCTGCCTATAAAATAGTTAAAATCAAGGTTTTTGTGGCGTCTTTTCTAACATAAAAGGTTGGATACCAAGAATGTGGTTTATTTTTGAGTGTTGTCCAAAAAGCCACAATGTTTATGAAAAGAGCCTTTAATTAAGATAGAGAGAGGAAGAGATCGATGGGTTTTTTGCAAGACTTGGAAACAAAAACGTTAATAGGTGATGGAGCTATCGGAACCTTTCTCTATTTAAAAGGATTAGATCGCTGTTTTGAGGAATTAAATTTATCCGATCCAACAAGAGTTCAAGAAGTTCATGAGGCTTATATAACAGCGGGAAGTCAAATTATTCAAACTAACACTTATGCAGCTAATAGGATAAAGTTGTCTAGATATGGATTAGAAAATAAAGTAGCTAGTATAAATGAAGCGGCTTTCAGTTGTGCTAGAGCCGCGGCAGGAGAGAAGGCTGTTTACGTTGTAGGAACAATCGGTGGGATTAGAGGATTTCAAAAAGGAGCACAATCCATACAAGAGATTGTTCAAAGCTTTGAAGAACAAATGAATAATCTCTTAGAGTCTGAGATTGATGGTTTGTTATTTGAAACATTCTACGATTTTGAAGAACTTTCTACTTGTTTATCAATAGCCAGAAAAAAAACAACGCTGCCGATTATTACCCATGTTTCTCTCGATGAAGTAGGAGTTTTACATGGTGGAATTTCCTTAAAAGATGGATTAACAGCTTTAGAAAACTTAGGAGCTGATGTCGTCGGAATGAATTGTAGGATGGGACCTTTTCATATGCTTCAATCCTTTGAAGAAGTTCCATTATTGAAAAAAGCCTTTCTATCAGCTTACCCTAATGCAAGTTTGCCAGATTATAAAGATGGTAGACTCGTTTATCAAACGAATCCAAAGTATTTTGGTGATAGCGCTAAGTCGTTTGTAGAGCAGGGCGTTCGCTTGATCGGTGGTTGTTGTGGGACGACACCTGATCATATTAGAGCAGCTGCCGAGGCTGTGCGAAATAGAGAGCCAATGAAAGAAAAAAGAGTAAAAGTGAAACAAAAGCAGTCGGTAATTGTTATTCATAAGGAGCAAGTAGCATCACTTGCTAGTATTGCTAGCACTAGAAAATCAGTAATCGTTGAGCTCGATCCGCCGAAAAAACTAAATACGGAGCGCTTTCTAGAAGGTTCTAAGGAGTTAAAGGAGGCAGGTGTTGACGCTGTAACATTAGCTGATAATTCACTAGCGTCTCCAAGAATTTGTAACTTATCTTTAGCCTCAATCATTAAAAGAGATTACAACGTCAGACCACTAGTGCATATTACCTGTCGTGATCGTAATTTAATTGGCTTACAATCACATTTAATGGGGCTTCACACCCTAGGGATCGATCAGTTACTAGCTGTAACTGGTGACCCAACAAAAATTGGTGACTTTCCTGGGGCAACCTCTGTCTATGATCTTGCTTCTTTTGATTTTATTAGGCTGATTAAACAAATGAATTCCGGTGTTTCGTTTTCTGGCAAAGATCTCGGGGCGAAGACGAATTTTTCTATAGGAGCTGCCTTTAATCCAAATGTTAATCATCTTGAGCCTATGGTTCAGAGAATGGAGAAAAAGGTAGAGTGCGGTGCTGATTACTTCTTGAGCCAACCGGTATTTTCTAAAGAACAGATTGCAGACATTTATAGGGTAACAAAACATATTAAAGTACCGATATATCTTGGAGTTATGCCTTTGACAAGTAGTAAAAATGCGGAATTTCTTCATAATGAAGTTCCAGGTATAAAATTAACCGAAACAACAAGAGAACGTATGGCGCGTGTATCAGGTGATCTCGAAGCTTCGCATTATGAAGGAATACAAATAGCGAAAGAGTTAATTGATGAGGTTCATCGTTATTTTAACGGTTTGTATTTAATTACACCATTTTTGCGTTATGAAATGACTGTTGAATTAACAAAGTATTGGAATTGGAAAAACCTGCAACTAGAACCCAAAAAGATCACCAATTAAAAAGGCGAGCATGAAAGGATAGATTAGATGATAGTTCAAACATTTCAGGAACGTCTCCAAAGTCATATTTTAGTTTTAGATGGTGCAATGGGGACGATGTTGCAAAATAAAAATTTAAATGCTGATGATTTTGGTGGTGAAGAATACGAAGGTTGTAATGAATATTTAAATTTAACTTCACCTAAGGTCATTTTAGATATTCATGTAGCTTATTTACAAGCGGGTGCAGACATTATAGAAACAAATACATTTGGTGCAACAAATATCGTTTTAGCTGATTACGATCTTCAACATTTAGCTGTAGAGATAAACCAAAAAGCTGCAGAAATTGCTCGAAAAGCTGCTGATACCTATTCCACAGCAACTTGGCCTCGTTTTGTAGCAGGTTCAATGGGGCCAACAACAAAATCATTATCTGTCACAGGTGGGGCAACATTTGAAGATTTAATTGAAGCGTATAAACAACAGGCATATGGGTTGCTGTTAGGAGGCGTCGATCTTCTTCTTGTAGAGACGAGTCAAGATACAAGAAATGTTAAAGCTGCCTATATAGGGATTGAACAAGCTTTTGAAACGGTAGAAAAGCGTGTACCGTTAATGATTTCAGGAACGATTGAACCGATGGGGACAACATTAGCTGGACAAAATATCGAAGCCTTTTACTTGTCAATTGAACATATGAACCCTAGTGTCGTTGGCTTAAACTGTGCTACAGGTCCAGAATTCATGCAAGACCATCTTCGTTCTCTAGCTAATCTTTCCTCAACAGCTGTGATTTGTTTCCCAAATGCAGGCTTACCTGATGAGGAAGGTCATTATCATGAATCCCCTGAGATGTTAGCTCGCAAGCTTAAACAATTTGCCGAAAAGGGCTGGCTGAACGTTGTTGGTGGGTGTTGCGGAACAACGCCTGAACATATCAAATCGATCCGTGCAGCAATAAAAGGTATTAAGCCAAGAAAAATTTCCAATCAGCACACACATGCATTAAGTGGTATTGAGCCTTTAATTTATGACGAAACGATGCGCCCGCTATTTGTGGGTGAACGAACAAATGTTATCGGTTCACGAAAGTTTAAAACATTAATTAAAGAAGGGAAATTTGAAGAAGCTTCAGAAATTGCTCGAGCCCAAGTTAAAAAAGGTGCTCATATCATCGATATTTGTTTAGCAGATCCTGATAGTGAAGAAGTGACAGATATGGAAAACTTCTTGCCTTATGTTGTGAACAAGGTGAAAGTGCCATTAATGATTGATTCTACTGATGAGTTGGTAATTGATCGAGCGTTAACATACTCCCAAGGAAAAGCAGTAATAAACTCGATTAATTTGGAGGACGGTGAAGAAAGATTTGCAAGTGTTACACCGATCATTCATCGTTACGGGGCAGCGGTCGTTGTTGGAACAATAGATGAGGTAGGTATGGCAGTAACTGCAGAGCGCAAGCTTGAAGTAGCTGTAAGATCGTATGATCTTCTTGTAAATCGTTATGGAATTAGACCACAGGATATCATTTTTGATCCACTTGTATTTCCTGTTGGAACTGGTGATGAGCAATATATAGGCTCTGCCAAAGCAACAGTCGAAGGAATTCGATTGATAAAAGAAAAGCTTCCAGAGTGCTTGACCATTTTAGGGATAAGCAACGTTTCGTTTGGATTACCACCACTAGGAAGAGAGATCATGAATTCTGTGTTTCTTTATCACTGTACGCAGGCAGGATTAGACTATGCGATTGTCAACACAGAAAAATTAGAGCGTTTTGCATCGATTAAAGAAGAAGAACGATCGCTAGCTGAAAAAGTATTATTTGAAACAAATGATGATGTGCTAGCAGAATTCACCGCGTTTTATCGAGGAAAAAAGAAAGTAGCGAAGCAACCTCAAACAAACTTATCGCTCGAAGAACGCTTACAAGGTTATGTTATTGAAGGGACAAAAGAAGGGTTAATTCCTGACCTTGAGCTTGCCTTACGAAAATACGAATCACCGTTAGCGGTTATTAATGGTCCATTAATGGCAGGAATGGACGAGGTTGGAAAGCTATTTAACAATAACGAATTAATCGTTGCAGAAGTTTTACAGAGTGCTGAAGTCATGAAGGCCTCAGTCCAATTTTTAGAGCAGTTTATGGAAAAGAAAGATGACAGTGGTAAAGGAAAAATACTACTAGCCACTGTTAAAGGCGATGTCCATGATATTGGCAAAAATTTGGTTGAAATTATCTTAAGTAATAATGGTTTTAAAGTTGTGAATCTCGGAATTAAGGTGACATCCAATGAATTAATAGAAGCTGTTAAAAAAGAGAATCCAGACGCAATCGGATTATCTGGTTTGCTGGTAAAGTCTGCACAACAAATGGTCCTAACAGCAGCCGATCTAAGGGAACAGAAAATTTCAATCCCAATCTTAGTAGGTGGGGCAGCCCTCACGAGAAAGTTTACGGAAACGAAAATACAGGATCAATATGATGGGAATGTATTTTATGCAAAAGACGCAATGAATGGATTAGAGATCGCCAACAAGCTCTTTCACCAAACGGTTGTACCGAAGAGAAATACAACTAAAACTGACATAGAACCAACAGCGTTACCAATTATAGATGACCAAGAGGAAGGCTATACGATTCCAAAGCGGTCTGCCGTTTCAATGAATAATAGTGTCTCAATTCCACAGGATCTGAACAAGCATTCCTATATGGATTATAAATTATCGTATATCAAACCCTATATAAATTTCCAAACCTTATTAGGAAAACATCTTGGTTTAAAAGGGAAAGTTGAGCGATTATTAAAAGAAGGAAATGAAAAAGCGGTTCAATTAAAAGAAAAAGTTGATGAATTATTTCAAGAAGTTGTCGATCGTCAATTGCTTACTGCCAGAGGGATATATCAATTTTTCCCAGCTCAATCTGAGGGGAATGATATTATTATTTTTGATCCACTTAATAGTTCGACAGAAATTGAGCGATTTACCTTTCCACGGCAAAAAAAACATCCGTATCTATGTTTAGCTGATTTTATTCGCCCTAAAGAAAGTGGCGAAATGGATTATGTCGGATTTTTTGTGGTGACTGCTGGTATTGGTGTAAGGGAACGAGCAACAGATTGGAAGGATAAGGGGGACTATTTAAAAAGTCATCTTCTTCAAGCTTTAGCTCTAGAAATGGCTGAGGGTTTTGCTGAGCATCTTCATCATTTAATGAGAAATTCGTTAGGAATTCCAGATGATCCAGAGCTAACGATGCAGGATAGATTTTCTGCTAGGTATGAAGGTATCAGGGTATCATTTGGGTATCCGGCATGCCCGGAACTATCAGACCAAAAGAAACTTTTTCAGTTACTAAAGCCTGAGGAAATTGGAATTAATCTTTCTGAGGAATGCATGATGGACCCAGAAGCATCTGTGTCTGCAATGGTTTTTGCTCATCCAGAAGGTCGTTATTTTAATGTAGAATAAATCAAAATAAAAACGTCACTTGAAGTGACGTTTTTTGTTTTGACTGGGCATTACTATAGTTCTTTTCAGAGAATTACAATGAAATTCGCTATGGTTAACGAGTGTATCTGCTTTTCTATTTTTTCATTTTATGAGGAAAAAAGGGTTTTTTGTATAAAACTTGGTAAAAGACAAACACTATCGTTATCTTTCAGCAAAATGAAAAAATGTAATTTTATAGGGAGGTATAACTACATGAATAAGACCGTAAGAAGAATTCCTCTTATAATCATGATATGCTTTATTGCATTCTCGACATTTTATCCAGCAACACAAGTCCACGCCTTTTCAGATCAAATTATTCAACGAGGCGCAACTGGAGATGATGTAGTAGAGCTACAATCGAGACTTCAATTTATTGGTTTTATAATGGAACCATAGATGGAGTTTACGGATGGGGAACATATTGGGCAGTAAGAAAGTATCAAGATGAATTTGGTTTAGAAGTAGATGGTCTTGTTGGACCTAAAATGAAAGCAATGTTAGAGAAAAGTACTGAGTATGACTATGAATGGGTACACAAACAATTTTATGAGGGTAGGAAATTTACTCACTATGGACCAGATCCAAGGAAAAACCAAAGTGGTCCTAAAGGAAGTAGTATTCCACCATTAGAACAAGCAAGAAGGCAGAAACAAAAACAGAAACCTAGCCCAACACCTGGTAGCCAAGGAGGAGCTCCTACAGAAACTCCAGGCCAAGCAGGAACACCTGGAGGAACCCCAGCACCAGGCCAAGCAGGAACACCTGGAGGAACCCCAGCGCCAGGGCAAACAGGAACACCTGAAGGAACCCCAGCACCAGGGCAAACAGGAACACCTGAAGGAACCCCAGCACCAGGGCAAGCAGGAACACCTGGAGGAACCCCAGCGCCAGGGCAAACAGGAACACCTGAAGGAACCCCAGCACCAGGGCAAGCAGGAACACCTGAAGGAACACCAGCACCAGGTTCACCAGGAGCTACACCTGAGACTGATCCTGTACCCGAGGAAGAACCTTTAACTGAGATCGAAGACGAGGGCCCAAATGTTGAAGAAGCGATCAACGTACCACCAGGATTTTCGGAAAATGATATCAGAATAATGGCGCAAGCAGTTTATGGGGAAGCTCGTGGAGAACCATATATTGGTCAAGTTGCTGTAGCTGCTGTTATTTTAAACCGGATAAATAGTCCAACCTTTCCGAATACTCCATCTGGTGTCATTTTTGAGCCAAGAGCGTTTACAGCAGTTGCCGATGGACAGATTTATTTAGAGCCAAATGAAACCGCACGTCGGGCAGTATTAGACGCTATTAATGGCCAAGATCCATCTGGGAATGCTTTGTATTATTTTAACCCAGATACCGCAACTTCTGGTTGGATTTGGACTAGACCACAGATTAAAAAAATAGGCAAACATATTTTCTGTAAATAATTGGAGGTGAGATAGATGATACGAACGATTTTATTAGCATTTTTAGCAGTAGCTGTTGTTTCAACAGGCTATTGGGGTTACCAGGAGCATCAAGAGAAAAATTCAATATTAATTAAAGCTGAAAACACCTATCAGAGAGCGTTCCACGACTTAACCTATAATTTAGATCAACTTCATGACGAAATTGGAGCCACTCTGGCCATGAATTCAAGAGAACATCTTTCACCTTCTTTAGCAGATGTGTGGAGATTAACTTCTATGGCACAACTAAACTTGGGGCAACTGCCACTAACGTTAATGCCTTTTAGCAAAACGGAAGAATATCTTTATAAAGTTGGTAACTTTAGTTATCGGAATGCTGTTAGAGATTTGGACAATGAACCATTATCAGAAAGTGAGTATGAGACGCTGCAAAGCCTATATGACCAAAGTGGGGAAATTCAGAATGAAATGCGAAAGGTTCAGTCAATGGTTTTAAATGATAATCTACGTTGGATGGACGTAGAATTAGCACTCGCCTCTGAGGATGAACCTTTAAATAATGCGATCGTTAATGGATTTCACATTGTCAATGAAAAGGTAGGTGGGTTCAGTGAAGTTGATTGGGGCGCTGATTTACCACAATTACAGGCAAATGATGAAGCGCTAAAAGAAAGATTGAACGGTGAAGAGATCACTGCAGAAGAGGCAAAAGAAATTGCTTTAAGATTTTGTGAGTTAGAAAACGTAGAAGTAGAGGTTGAAGAAACGGGTGAAGGGCTTGCTTATCAAGCATATGCTGTGAGAATAGATGATCCTGAGCATGAGGCAAACATCTTTATGGACATTTCCAAAAAAGGTGGCCATCCAATTTGGCTGTTACAAGACCGTCAGATTGGTGAAGTAAATATCAGCTTAAATGAAGCCTCTGAACGTGCAAAAGAATTGTTGGAAAAAAATGATATTAGTGATATGCAATTAGTAGATAGTAAGCAATATAACGCTGTTGGTGTATTTAATTTCGCTTACCTAAAAGATAACGTAAGAATTTATCCTGATGCGATTGTCGTAGAAGTATCTTTACAGGATGGAGAGATTATTGGTTATGAGGCATCTGCTTATCTAACAAACCATCAAGAACGAGATGTTCCTGCACCGAAACTCACCATGGAAGAAGCTAAAGAAAACTTAAATCCTTCTCTTGAGGTCATGGAGCATCATGTAGCGATAATCAAGAATGATTTGGGTGAGGAAGTATTAACTTATGAATTCTTTGGTGTAATTAACAATGATACTTACAGAATATTTATTAATGCAGAAACTGGTAATGAAGAAAAAATTGAAAAGCTAAAAAATGCAGAACCGGTTTATAAATCAGAATAAAAAAGTTCAGAAAAAACCATTAGGCTTACTAATGGTTTTTTCTTACTATAAAGTGAATGAATTTCATAATGATCTAAATTAAGCTGTGTTATCTATATGTAGTTTTAAACTTGTTTTACGTTACTGCATATAGAAATTTATAGCGGGAATAAGGAGTTGAAAAATTTATTAAAGTAGAAAAAAGTATCTTTCCTTCTATTCGGATCAGGATTTTTTTGCTAATATTAAGTAGAAATATTTTATCTAGCAAATAGAACGGTGGAGGGAAGTAGTAACCTTGCTAAATATCGGTGATACGATTTATTTAGATATTGAGGGTCATAGTGAAGAGGAAAAGCAGCGATTTAAATGTAGATTAGTTGATCGTGTCAAAGACTTCCTTTTCATTGATTATCCAATTAACGATCGGACAAAAAAAGTTGGTTTTTTTCATGATGGTACAGAATTTAATGCATCATTCATAGGGAAGGATCAGGCTGTTTACTTATTTAAAACGCAATTATTAGCAAGAAAAAAAGGCCAAATACCGATGCTAATTATTAACGACCCTGGTAAAGATAAATATCTAAGAATTCAAAGAAGACAGCATGTAAGGGTAGAGGCCTCATTAGATGTTGCCGTCCATCCAAAGGATCATGAGTTTCCACCTTTTGTATCAATGACAGCTGATATTAGTGGTGGCGGTTTAGCTCTTGTTTTGCCAAAAAATCATAACCTCCCAGTTGGAAAAGAAATAAAATGCTGGCTTTCTTTACAAATGTCAACGGGAGAGATGAAATACATACAAGTTAATTGCCATGTAATCCGGATAATCTCAACGAAAGATAGTCCACGTGAAAAAGCATCTATTCAATTTATTGATATCAATGAAAATGATCGGCAAACAATTATTCGATATTGTTTTGAACGACAACTTTATTTACGAAAAAAAGGAATACCAGAATAAAACAACGTTATCTGAATTAAACTACCCTTAATTAATATCCATAACTTGGTATGTAAAGGAGTTAGTTTAAGTGAGGGATTATTTAAAAAAGTACGAATCTATTCTAGTTAAGGTAACTTTTGTACAACTTTTCTTTTTAATTCTGGCTCAAATCCTTCTTTATAAAAAAGAACTATCGCCCTATTTAAGTAGGACGATTTTTTCAGAAGGAGTCTTTCTCGAGTACGCAATGCGCACGATGGAAACATTAGACCAACTTACTACAATATGGTATTATATTTAAAGGTATTTAGGAGAAAAGTAGTTTGCTCAGAGTGATATTTACCTTAGTTGTATTAGGCTGTGGTCAAAAGAAAAGAGCTCTACATTGTGAGCACGTATTTAACTTCAACTAAATAATAACGATAGAGTAGAGACTACCTTGAGGGGAAGTATCTCTGTTATGCAGAAATAGAGGTGTACTAATGAAGAATAAGATTAATATAGCAATTGATGGACCAGCTGGTGCAGGTAAAAGTACAGTAGCAAAGCTTGTAGCTGAAAAGCTTCAATTTATTTATATAGATACTGGAGCAATGTATCGAGCCCTTACCTACAAGGCAATTGAAAATGGAGTCGACCTTCAAAATGAGCAATTGCTTGCTAATTTACTTGAGAACACAAAGATTGAACTTACCTCAACAGCCAAGGTTTATCTTGATGGCGAGGATGTTTCAGAGCAAATACGGTCTTTAGAAGTAACGAATTCTGTTTCATTTGTTGCTAGTCATAGTTTGATACGTTTTGAGATGTTGGAGAGACAAAGAATCATGGCTGCTTATGGTGGAACAGTCATGGATGGTCGTGATATCGGAACCGCTGTTTTACCTAATGCAGAGGTAAAAGTGTTCTTATCAGCAACTGTAGAAGAAAGAGCAAGAAGACGATATGAAGAAAATATTGCTAAGGGCTTTGACACAGATTTTGAGCAATTAAAACAGGAGATTGCGTTAAGGGATAAACGTGATTCAGAAAGGGAAACAGCTCCTTTAAAAAAAGCTGTGGATGCTATTGAGATTGATTCTACAAATTTATCGATTCCCGAAGTTGTTTCGTCAATTTTACAGATCGTTGACGAAAGGACAAAATTATCATGAATTTATACAGAATAGGACAGGCCCTATGTCGAGGTTATATATCTTCTCTTTATAAAGTCGAGGTAATTGGGAAAGAAAATATCCCAAAGGATAAAGGTGTGTTACTTTGTTGTAACCATATTCACTTATTGGATCCTCCTTTTTTAGGGTCTTTTCTTGAGAGGCCGATTCATTATATGGCAAAAGCAGAGCTTTTTGAAGCACCTATTTTAAAGTCAATAATCCCGAAGCTCAATGCTTTCCCTGTAAAACGCGGAATGAGTGATAAACAAGCGTTACGACAGGGGTTAAAGATCCTAAAAGAAAACGATATCCTCGGGATTTTTCCTGAAGGAACTAGAAGTAAAACTGGTGTATTGCAAAAGGGATTAGCAGGCGTCGGTTTCTTTGCTTTAAAACAGAGGCGGAGGTAATTCCTAGCGCTATTATTGGTCCATATAAGCTGTTTCAGCCATTAAAAGTAGTCTATGGAAAACCTCTAAATTTGATGAACTAAGAGCTGCGAAAGCTTCTTCAGAAGAAGCTACTAATTATATAATGGAAGCAATTGCACAACTAATTACAGATCATAAACAATAAATAACTAACTAAATAACTTTCGAAAATCTGAAAGATATTTATAAAACTTTTATACTTTAAAATATTTTATTAAGGCTGTTTTTATCAAAGATTGTTGCTTATAAACTAGTAGTAGCGACATGATATATCAAGGT
Organism: Anaerobacillus sp. CMMVII; assembly: GCF_025377685.1. Taxonomy (NCBI): domain Bacteria; kingdom Bacillati; phylum Bacillota; class Bacilli; order Caryophanales; family Bacillaceae; genus Anaerobacillus; species Anaerobacillus sp. CMMVII. Next base: position 311,500 of record NZ_JACEHK010000010.1, read on the forward strand.
CTCGGACATCTTTTCTAACATTCAACCTGTTTTAATCGCTGATATATGGGTTATTTATTGAATAAATTGTCTATAGAGCCACAATGTTTACGAAAAGAGCCTTTATTAAAGAATTAAAGTATAAGAAAAGCTGGTGCACTAGCTTTTTTAAAATGATCTAAATTTACAGGGGTTGAGGGAGGTAGTTGTTGATGTCAGAAGAAATGAATCAAGAAATGACTCAAGTGAAAATGTTTAATGAAGGCGAAGTAGTTACAGGAACGGTGACGAAAGTAGAAGACAAGGTTGTCTATGTAAACGTTGGCTATAAGGTAGATGGAATTATTCCTATCAGTGAGCTGTCTAGTCTTCATGTTGAAAAGGCAACTGAAGCTGTTACTGTTGGGGAAGAGTTAGAATTAAAAGTGATTAAGGTTTCTGACGAGGAAATCGTTTTATCGAAGCGTGCTGTCCAAGCGGAAAAAGCATGGTCAGAACTTCAAGAAAAGTTTGATAAGAAAGAGGTATTCGAGGCTCAGGTTGCTGATGTTGTCAAAGGTGGTCTGGTTGTCGATGTAGGAATTAGAGGATTTATTCCAGCTTCCATGGTAGAAAGGCATTTTGTAGAAGACTTTTCAGATTATAAAGGGAAAACGTTAAGGTTGAAAGTTGTTGAATTAGAAAAAGATGCTAATAAGTTGATTTATCGCAACGTGCAGTTTTAGATGAAGAAGTAGAAGTACAAAAGAAATCAGCGGTAGAGCAATTAAAGCCAGGTCAGATTGTCGAAGGTACTGTACAACGTTTAACTAATTTTGGTGCTTTTATTGATATTGGTGGAGTTGATGGGCTAGTACATATTTCCCAGATGGCACATCGCCGTGTTGAATCTCCTTCAGAAATACTTAACGAGGGTGATAAAGTTAATGTAAAGATACTATCGATAGACCTTGATAATGGCCGTATTTCATTATCTATTAAGGACACGTTGCCAGGTCCATGGGAAGAAGTTGCCCAAAATATCAAACCTGGAGATGTTGTAGAGGGAGAAGTAAAACGCCTTGTTTCTTTTGGCGCTTTTGTAGAGGTGGCGCCAGGGGTTGAGGGTCTGGTACACATTTCTCAGATTGCTAACCGTCACATCGGGACTCCTAGTGAAGCGCTAAAAGAAGGTGAAGTTGTTAAAGCAAAGGTTTTAGATGTAAATGTTGGCGAAAAACGAATTTCTTTGAGTATTCGTGAACTTTTAGAAGCTCAGGAAAAGGCGGATATTCCTACAGAAAATTACCAGCGTGATGAAGAAACTAGTGGCTTTTCTCTAGCTGATGTCATTGGGGACCAACTAAAAAAGTTTAAATAGTAGGTGAATGTTTTGGATAGAACATCAAGAAAGATTGAACATATTGAGCATACTTTAAAGCTTTCCTGCGAGGAGTCTCATTCGTTCGATGATATTAAGTTTGTTCATCAAAGCCTACCTAACATTGATGTTGATAACGTAGAAATTGAGACAAAAGTTGGCGAACTATTCCTGAGTTCGCCAATTTTTATCAATGCGATGACGGGTGGGGGCGGCGAACGTACAAGTGATATTAATCGTGAGCTTGCAAAGGTTGCCCGGAAGTATAATATGCCAATGGCTGTTGGTTCGCAAATGGCGGCGATTAAAGACTCTAAGGAACGGGCTAGCTTTGAAGTAGTACGAGAAGAAAATCCCTCTGGAATTGTAATAAGTAACATTGGAAGTGAGACAACAGTTAGTCAAGCGATTGAAGCAGTAGAAATGGTTGCGGCTAATGCTTTGCAAATTCATCTAAATGTCGTTCAAGAGCTTGTTATGCCTGAAGGTGACCGTCATTTTTCTGGTGTGCTAGATAGACTGAGGGATATTGTCGAGCACCTCTCTGTTCCAATTATCGTAAAAGAAGTAGGTTTTGGAATGAGTAGAGAAACCGCGACAAAGCTAGCTAACATTGGAATAAATATAATCGATGTTGGTGGCTCTGGAGGAACAAATTTTGCCAGAATAGAAAACCATCGCCGAGCGCAGTCCTTTGAACTCTTTAACGATTGGGGCATCCCAACTGCAGCATCGATTTGTGAAGTGAAAACTTCACAACCGTTTATCTCTGTTATCGGGACAGGTGGAATTAAGACTGGTTTAGATATTGCAAAAGCACTAAGTTTAGGCTCGTCTGCGGTAGGTGTAGCTGGTATGTTTTTAAAAGAGTTACATCAAAATGGTCCTGAAGGGTTACAGTTTACAGTGGAGCAATTACATTACGAATTAAAGATGGTAATGGCTGCCTTAGGGATAAAGAAAATTGATGATCTAAGAAAAGTGCCACTTATAATTAGTGGAGAAACATTCCATTGGTTAAAACAAAGAGGAATCCCTACAAAAAATTACGCTCAAAGAGTCTATCCACATTAGAAAATACAGTATGCATTTTTGGGTAAGCATATCAAAAAAAAGAGGTGACGACGTTGTCTACCTCTTTTTTTGCATTTTTTAAAAAGAGCATAACCGTTTTTAGTAGTTGATGTTTAGCTTCAGGCGCTATCTGCTCCTGCGGTTACTCGTCAAAAGGTGTAAAGGAGTAGACTCGAGGTCAAATATCCTGCTAGAGAAAAAGTAACACCACTTTTTCCTCGATATAAAAGTGGAGAGCGTACTTTTAATCTGACAGAACATTGGCTTGTCGCCGATAGGCGCTTTTCTTAAATGCAGTTAGCGTTGCCGTTTTTTTGCAGTTTCTGGTCCCTCTAACTTAGTAGCACCTGCATTTTCGAGACTTTGATCACGGTCGGATTCAACATTTCCTGCTTTCCGCAATTTTTTCTCTTGACGATCTTTACCCATTTTATCACCATCCTTCCATTATCTATAGTTTGTAATATTAGGGAGTCTATACAGTTGATTAATGAGTAAAAACCATGAATTATCAGAAATTTTTATTACTTTGATTATTTTCTCTATTATTTTCCTATAATGGATGTGGAGGAGTTGCATTATGGAAGGTGTTTACTTTTACTGGATCTTTTGGATAGGTTGGATTTATACGACCTTTATGTTAGATAAAACGAAGAAGCGTATAAGGATTACAATTGCACTATTATTGCTCATAATATTTTCAAATAAGTATATTAATGTTGGTGCTATGGAAGTAAATAGTGGCATCTTATTTTGTCTAGGATACGGTTATTATCTAATCTCTCATATTAAAAAGAAGTCAATTCTCTACTCTTTAAGTATTAGCTTAATATTAACGACATCTTATGTAACTTTTAGATTGTTTCAATTGTATGACCCTGTTTGGGTGATGTTCCATCCCACATTGAAATTATCTTTAATATTAGGCCTAATGACAATTTTTTTGATAAGAGAGCAATTAATTAGAATTGGCTTATTATTTATAGCGATCGCACAGGGGGAAATTTTCTATACGGTTTTCTTAAACAGTATCGTTCCCCAACCAGTGATAGGGCAATTAGAAAGCTTGGACATTGTAGCATTTACTGCAAGCATTTGCTTTGTGTGGTTTGCCTTTGAAAAATTTGTAGCTATGTTAGATGAATATGTAAAACAAAGAACTGCCGTAGTCGGTTCTACAAAAAGACCATAATGAATAAGCGGAGTCATTTTATTAGGGAAAGTGTTAAAAATATTCCATTTATTGGCTGAGTAGCAACCTTGTTCTCTTTCTTTTAGAAAAATCTTGTTTCTTTCTATTGTTTTTTGATAAAATGGATAAGCTAAGATTTAAAGGAAACTTTACCCTTCTATCTAAATAGAAGGGTTTTGCTATAATTTTCGTTAAATTTTTCCCGAGTGAAATTGTGTGAAAAATAATCAAAGGTGTTTTTTTTACACTCTTATGGATTTCATCATTCATTACTTCCGCGATATGTTCAATATATAGCTTGATTAAGGTGATTATGAAATTCACTCATTTTTATAACAAATTAATAGGTAAGAAAAAGGAAGGTAATTATATTATGACAAAACCAGTAGTAGCAATTGTAGGAAGACCAAACGTAGGAAAGTCTACAATTTTTAACAGAATTGTTGGAGAAAGAGTTTCAATTGTTGAAGATATGCCAGGAGTGACAAGAGATCGAATTTATAGCTCTGGAGAATGGTTAAATAAAGATTTCAACTTAATTGATACAGGTGGTATTGAAATAAGTGATGAGCCGTTATTAACGCAAATGAGACATCAAGCAGAGTTAGCGATACAAGAAGCAGATGTGATTGTCTTTATCGTAAACGGCCGTGAAGGAATCACTAATGCAGATGAAGAAGTTGCAAAGATCTTGTTTCGTTCAAAAAAGCCTGTTGTCTTAGCTGTCAACAAAATTGATAATCCTGAAATGCGCGAGCAACTCTATGAGTTTTACTCATTAGGAATGGGTGATCCAGTTGCGATATCTGGTTCCCATGGTTTAGGTTTAGGGGATTTATTAGATGAAGTCATCAAACATTTTCCAGAGGGTGAGGAAGATGCGTATGATGAAGATACCATTCGTGTATCACTAATTGGTCGACCAAATGTTGGGAAATCGTCCTTAGTAAACTCATTGTTAGGGGAAGAACGAGTCATTGTTAGTAACATTGCCGGGACAACGAGAGATGCGATTGATACTCCATTTACCGTAGATGACCAACAATATGTATTAATTGATACAGCCGGAATGAGAAAAAGAGGAAAAGTATATGAGAGTACCGAAAAGTATAGTGTACTAAGAGCTTTAAAGGCAATAGAACGCTCAGACGTTGTTTTAGTTGTTTTAAATGCAGAAGAAGGGATCTTAGAGCAAGACAAAAAAATCGCTGGTTACGCACATGAAGCCGGAAGAGCGGTCATTATCGTAGTTAATAAATGGGATGCAATCACAAAGGATGATAAAACGTTACAAACGTTTGAGCAGAAGATTAAAGATCACTTCCTATTTTTAGACTATGCACCTATCCTTTTCGTTTCAGCTCACTCTAAACAGCGGTTAAATACAATCCTACCAATGGTTAATGTTGTGGCAGAAAATCATAGCTTACGTGTACCGACAAACGTTCTAAATGATTTAATCATGGATGCTGTTGCTATGAATCCTACGCCAACTGATAAAGGCAAACGTTTACGAATTAATTATGTTACTCAAGTGGCTATTAAACCACCAACGTTTGTACTTTTTGTTAACGAACCGGAATTGCTGCACTTCTCATATGAACGCTTCTTAGAAAATCGGATCAGAGCTACATTTGAGTTTAAAGGAACACCAATTAAAATCATTCCTAGGAAAAAGAACGACTAAACGTTTTCTCCTAATGCAAAGCATCTTAAAAAGGTATAAATGGGGGAAGAAAAGATGGCTATATTTGTTTCCGTCTTAGTAGGATACCTACTAGGATCAATTAGTTTTAGTTATATATTTGGAAAAAGACTGAAAAAGGTTGATATTCGTCAACATGGAAGTGGAAATGCAGGAGCGACAAACACACTAAGGGTTTTAGGCGTTGGTCCCGCGATTGCTGTTTTGCTGTTAGATGCAATAAAAGGAATTCTAGCGGTCTTACTAGGCTTTTATTTAGTTGGTGAAGGAATTGCACCTGCCTTAGCTGGTCTTGCAGCTATTGTGGGGCATAATTGGCCTGTATTCTTACGTTTTAAGGGTGGAAAAGGGGTTGCAACGACAATAGGAGTACTTGCAACCCTTGTATTCTGGCCGGCTCTAATTGCTGGAGTTCTTGCGATTATCAGTATTGCAATTACACGTTTTGTGTCTCTTGGTTCATTACTATTTTTGCTTTTAACAACCTTAATAACGAGTATGTTTCGTGATTATTTCATTTATCCAATTGAGTATGTATATTTACTTATCATTGTTACCATTTTATCAATATGGAGACATCGGGCAAATATAGTAAGACTTAGTAAAGGAAATGAAAGTAAGATTGGGAAAAAAGTAAAATAATAGGGAGAGGGAAATAGATGGCAAAAGTTGCAGTTATTGGTGCAGGAAGTTGGGGAAGTGCTTTAAGTATAGTTTTGACTGATAATAACCACCAGGTTAGTCTCTGGGGACGTGACGAAGTGCAGATGCGCGAAATTAACGAAAATCATACAAATGAAAAGTATCTACCTGGAATTACCTTATCTCAAAATATCTTAGGCTTTACAAATATAGAAGAAGCAATTGCTGGAGTCGAAGCGATTTTACTAGTAGTCCCTACGAAAGCAATGCGGGAGGTTTTAGGGGAAATAAGACCTTTTCTTAAATCATCAGTAACGTTTATTCATGCTAGTAAGGGTATTGAACCTGACAGTTTGAAACGTATTTCTGAAATGATAGAGGAGGAAATACCTGAAAAATTTAGAAAGTCTGTAGTCGTTTTATCTGGCCCAAGCCATGCGGAAGAAGTAAGTCTGCGTCAACCAACTACAGTTACTAGTTCTTCTTTGCAAATGGAAGCAGCTGAATATGTTCAAGATTTATTTATGAATATGCATTTTCGCGTCTATACAAATCCAGATTTAATTGGAGTTGAAATCGGAGGTGCGTTAAAAAATATAATAGCTCTTGGAGCTGGCTTAACAAATGGTTTGGGTTTTGGAGATAACGCAAAAGCGGCGCTAATGACAAGGGGCTTAGCTGAGATTGCTCGTTTAGGAATAAAATTAGGAGCTAGCCCATTAACCTTTGCAGGTTTATCGGGGTTAGGAGACTTAATTGTAACGTGTACGAGTGTTCATAGCCGTAATTGGCGAGCAGGTAATCTATTGGGACAAGGGCAGTCACTAGACGAGGTACTAGAGAATATGGGAATGGCAGTAGAAGGTGTCCGAACAACTAAAGCGGCTTACCAATTAGCCATTCGTGAGGGTGTAGAAATGCCAATTACAACTGTTCTTTATGATGTATTGTTTAATAATAAACAGCCACAGGTAGCTGTTGATGAGCTTATGGGGCGAGTGAAAACTCATGAGGTAGAAGATTTGCGTTTGTAAGACGAGTTATTTTGACTTTTCTAGAAAGACTAAAATATTTAAACGTTTTTAGTAGTTGATGTCTACCTTCAGGCGCCCTAGGAAAAAGCACTACGCTTTTTCCTAGGGCGCCTTGTGCTTTTCTTATTATTACGCTCTTTTCTAAAGGTTCTTTTCGTAAACATTGTGGCTTTTTAACGTAAAATAATTGGAAAAATTCCTTATGATGAAGATATCACTCAATAAATTTAGTAAGAAAAGAGCGCTACTTGCTAAATAAGTTGTGAAATCTTAGTATTTTTGTGTAAAAATCCGACTTTTGGGATTTTTACGAAAGCAACAAACTTTGCGAAAACAGCCTATCTAAAAGATAGTTGCTATTAGCTTTTAGGTCGTAACCAATTGAATGCTTGGTTCTTCACGCTTTGCGTGAAGCTTTTGAGAATAAATAAGCCATTGGGACAAATAAATTTGTCCTAAAAAGCTTATTTATTCTTAATAGACGACCTAAAAGCAACAAAGTTTACGAAAAAAGCCTATTATAAATACAATAGTTTTTCACAATAGCCCCCCTCCCGCATATGATATGTTGAAACTTACTTTTAGGGAGGACATCACTGTGGGAAACAACAACAACTTCTTTGATAACTTGGAAAAGAAAACAAACGTAAAACAACAGGATATCTTTAATTTGGCAAATTCAGTTAGCGGTGCTAACTTTAAGGATGAACAAACAGTACGTAACCTGATTCAACAAGTAGCGAAATTAGCAAATAGATCGGTCCCAAAAGAAAAAGAGGATGAACTTGTTAAGACAATTGTAAATAATAACATGCCAGTAGATTTCGCATCTCTTGCAAAAATGTTTGGGAAAAAATAGTGAATTTCTAGGCTAGTGCTATCTACGCTTTAATTTACATTTGCATATACTGAAACGGAACCAACATTAACAAGGGCTCTTTTTAGGGAATTAGTATTTAGCTAGCTAACTTAAGGAAATGCCCCTTCTTACGTTAGTCAATAGTAGTCCTTAAAACCTCATGTATAGGCTGCGTAGTCTAATAATTGTTAGTTGGATACAACGAAAATGCTTCATTTTTATGGTTGCTCAAGTAGAGTGACCATTTTTTTTCGTTTTTGTGAAAGTAATATATTAATACCGTGGAGGTGTTATTAATGTAAAGTGGATTTATTTTGTGCTATAATAATCCGGCAATTGTCTTATTGCTAATTCTATTATATAAATAAATGGAGGATAACTATGACTGAAGGGTTGTTAAAAATGTGGGTTTCGTTTATAGCTATGGGTTTAATGTTTTTTGCTGTTTTTGGTTCAGTTTTTGCTAGAAAAAAATTATCAGGTATTTTCCAGAAAATAGTATTAGGAATAGCTTTTATATGTATCGTTTTTGCGGGCATTATTATTTTATTACTAGTCGTAAATGTTCCTACCGTCTAAAAAACTGGATAATGAGGTTGATTGTATGAAGAGGTTATTACCGATTACTTTTTTGTTATTATTATTGACAGGATGTCTTTATCCAGATGAGAAAAAAGTAGAAAATCAAATTCCCTATGAAGATCAAATCCTTTCTGTCCAACATGCGATTGTTCAGTTTAGACTTGATAATCAAGCGTTACCTGTTCATTATAAGGAAACAGAACCAAATAGTTTTCAAAGGTACTTAGTAGATTTCCAAAAACTCGTACCAAGATATTTACAGCAACCACCAGGTAATTCCTTTGAAAGTGGTGGGGTTTATCAATATGTCTTGGTTGACGTTGAAGAAAATCCCCAAGTTAAGCTTATTGACTTAACAATGACAAGGGCAATCCAAGAGTTTCAGAGGACTGTTAATGACTACCGAAGAAAACACCGGTTTGCCCCAGTTCAAGAAGTCATTGCCAATGGAGTGTTTTTGGTCGATCACGAAAAAATTAGGTTAAAAGAACCGCCAACTGTGAAAAGTCCATTCCATCCTGACCACCGTCTCCCGCTATATATCGATGGAGCTGGCCAAGTAATTGTAGATTATACAATTGATTTAAACTATGCTTTAAGTAAATTTGAGCATAACTTTAAACCAGGGGATGATATTCGTGGGCTGCTAGTAGAGCATTTTCCGTTTGTTCCAGCTTACTCTGTTCCATATACGATTTTTGAAGGTAACGCTATCTTTATTGAAAGTTAATTTTAAATATTTTTAAATAAATAGTTATATAAAGCCTCTCTCCACATATATATACAAAAAGGAAGGGGCTTTTTTGTGTTCACTTTTAAGATACATAAAGCCAAACTCTATGAAAAATTAATATAAATGAGTAGGTGATGAGTGTAAAAACATGAAAAAGTTTACCAAATTGAACTTAATCTAATAACTTTTGGAAACTAGTGTCATATTTGTTGGACAACATCATAAGTATATAATGTCCGAGATTAGAACAACGGCAATTGGAAGCTTCCACGATTAATTGATGTACTAATAGATTAAGCAACATTCCTAATATCGTGGATGAAATAATTTAAACAAATGATTCGGGAGGGGATCACGTGGAAAAAGTTGATATCTTTAAAGATATCGCTGAAAGAACGGGTGGCGATATTTATTTAGGAGTGGTGGGCTCCGTTAGAACGGGTAAGTCGACTTTATTAAAAAGTTTATGGAACTAGTGGTCATTCCAAATATTGAGAATGAATCTGAAAAAGCTAGAGCGAAAGATGAATTACCACAAAGTGCTGCTGGTAAACAAATTATGACGACAGAGCCAAAGTTTGTCCCAAATCACGCTGCGACAATTCATGTTGATGAAGGTCTAGATGTAAATATTCGCCTCGTTGATTGTGTGGGCTATACAGTCCCAGGAGCAACGGGATATGAAGATGAAAATGGACCTCGAATGATTAGTACTCCTTGGTATGAAGAGCCAATTCCATTCCAAGAAGCAGCTGAAATTGGAACGAGAAAAGTATTCAAGAGCATTCAACATTAGGTGTTGTGATTACTACTGATGGTTCAATTGGTGAAATACCACGCTCAAACTACATTGAGTCTGAGGAAAGAGTTATTAATGAGTTAAAGGAAGTAGGAAAACCGTTTATCGTTATTATTAACTCAGTACGCCCGCAACATCCTGATACGGAAGCTCTCCGACAATCACTCATGGAAAAACATGATGTACCGGTTATAGCTTTAAGTGTTGAAAGTATGAATGAGCAAGATATTAATAGTGTTCTCCGTGAAGTGTTGTTTGAATTCCCTGTTCACGAAGTAAACGTTAACCTTCCTAGCTGGGTAATGGTGTTAAAAGAAGAACACTGGTTACGACAAAACTATGAGGAAGCTGTACGTGACACTGTTAAGGATATCAAGCGTCTTCGTGATGTAGACCGTGTGGTAGGTTTATTCGGTGAATTTGAGTTCATTGATCACGCTGGCTTAGCTGGCATTGAAATGGGCCTAGGAGTTGCTGAAATCGACTTATACGCTCCAGACGATCTATATGACCAAATCTTAAAAGAAGTCGTAGGCGTCGAAATAAGAGGGAAAGATCACCTCTTACAGTTAATGCAAGATTTTGCACATGCGAAATCGGAATACGATCAAGTAGCAGAAGCCTTAAAGATGGTTAAGCAAACAGGCTATGGTATTGCTGCACCAACAATTAGCGATATGAGTTTAGATGAACCGGAAATTATTCGCCAAGGCTCTAGATTTGGAGTACGTTTAAAAGCTGTTGCTCCTTCAATTCACATGATCAAAGTTGATGTCGAATCAGAGTTTGCACCTATCATAGGTACTGAAAAGCAAAGTGAAGAGCTTGTAAGGTATCTAATGCAAGATTTCGAAGACAACCCATTATCAATTTGGAACTCTGATATCTTTGGACGTTCATTAAATTCAATCGTGCGTGAAGGCATTCAAGCAAAATTATCACTGATGCCAGAAAATGCGCGATATAAGCTAAAAGAAACCTTAGAAAGAATTATTAATGAAGGCTCAGGCGGTTTAATTGCCATCATTTTATAGTTGTTCACAATAAAGCAAAAAACTCTCTTAGGGAGTTTTTTGCTTTATTTTTGTTTATGGTATTTTTCGTTATCTGTGGGGCTTTTTCTTCTGTATGGAACCGCTCATGGAATTCAATCTTGAGATGAAAGCTGAGTTTATAAAGTTGTTAAAGAAGTGTGTTTTGCAAGGGAATGTAAGATTTAAGTATCAAAGAGCGGAACGTGGAATTAGTGAGAAGCAGGGTGGTTTCGGTAATCGGGTTGGAACACAAATCAGTAAGAAACTATAAAAATATGTTCCAATAGTGGTGGTTGGAACCAAAACCAGTAAGAACTATAAAATTTATGTTCCAAAAGAGTTGAATTGAAGATCAATCAGTTAAGAAGTAGTCACTATTGAATGGCGAAGAATTAGTAGAAGTGAGATAATGACAAAATACTACGAAAAAACATAAAATTATATATTATTTGCTAATGTTTGGCAGATATGATAAAATTCCCTAAACTGTAATAAAATTCTTAAGGGATTTGATGAAAATTTAGGGAAAAAAGTCTTAAAAATGCAAAGAATTGATGAAAACATATTGAATTATTGCTGATGATCGTTTAATATAAGGCTTGTTATTCAAGTATTTCCGTAAAACAAGTATAAAATTTGTGAAAATGTGCAAGAAATTGAATAACGTGAAATTTTGGGAGGAGGTGAATTCCATGAACAAAACAGAATTAATTAATGCGGTTGCTGAGAAGTCAAGTCTTTCTAAGAAAGACGCAACTAATGCAGTTGATGCTGTATTCGAAGCAATTACTGACTCTCTTCAAAGTGGGGATAAAGTACAACTTATCGGATTCGGTAACTTTGAGGTGCGTGAGCGCGCGGCTCGTAAAGGACGTAACCCTCAAACAGGTGAAGAAATTGAAATCGCTGCTAGCAAAGTACCAGCATTCAAACCTGGTAAAGCCCTTAAGGATGCAGTAAAATAATCTCATACATATGGGGCAAGAAGAGATGTGCAAACATCTCTTCTTTTTTTTTTCGTTATCTTTCGTAAACTTTGGCTATTTTAAGAATGTAAGGAATGTCTTACTTATGTATTTGAATGATAATGTTAGGCGAGACTCATAAAGTAATTGCTGTAAAATTTTCACCAGTAATAATAAATGTTTCTGAAGTTAGTAAAGAAATACAATCTGGGTATCCTATTAGCGAAGAATATCCAATTTTTTAATTGCTTTGGTAATGTTTGCTATGCTATGCTTTTTTTTATACGAAGTTTTGTATTGACTGGAGGATATTTGTTTTGAAAAATTTGATCACAAAAAAATTGAAGAAGCGATTGTCATGATCCTAGAAGCGATTGGAGAAGATCCTAGCAGAGAAGGATTATTGGATACACCTAAACGAGTAGCAAAAATGTATGAAGAAGTTTTTCAAGGGTTACAACAAGATCCTAAAGAACATTTTGCTACAGTATTTAGTGAAGATCATGAAGAGTTAGTTCTTGTTAAAGATATTCCATTCTATTCAATGTGTGAACACCATCTGGTTCCTTTTTTTGGTAAAGCTCACGTTGGTTATATTCCTAAAGGGGGAAAGGTAACTGGTTTAAGTAAATTAGCTAGAGCCGTTGAAGCAGTTGCCAAGCGCCCACAACTACAAGAAAGAATTACGTCAACGGTTGCTGATGCAATGGTTGAAACCTTGCAACCACTTGGTGTCATAGTTGTCGTAGAAGCTGAGCATATGTGCATGACAATGCGTGGAGTTAAGAAGCCAGGCTCATCAACAGTGACTTCTGCAGTCCGTGGAGCATTTGCTAACAATCCAGCTGCGCGGGCAGAAGTGTTATCATTAATTAATGCAAGATAAAACTATTGCGAATGATAAGCAATTTTCATTCTACATTTTCTTTTCAATAAATGGATAACTTAATGTAGAGGTGATCTTAATGAGAAATAATACGAAAACTCAACTTTTAAGTTGGATCATTCCAATGGTAATCATTTTAATCGGGGTTTATGTAGCGTACATAATGATCATGTAGTACCTTATTGACAATCATTTATCCTTAGGTAATAGTAAAGAGAGACTTTAATTAACGGCGGTTACAGGGGGAGGATTACGATGACAAGTAATGATGATTTTATTGTTATTAAAGCAAAAGAAAACGGCGTCAATGTTATCGGCTTAACTAGGGGTTCAGACACACGGTTTCACCATTCAGAGAAATTAGATAAAGGTGAGGTTATGATCGCCCAATTTACAGACCATACTTCTGCTATAAAAATTCGAGGCAAAGCAATCATCCAAACGAAACACGGTGAAGTTGAGACTGATAGCTAAAAAGCAGGGCGAAGCCTGCTTTTTTATCATTTATTGTCAAACCAAGTTTTTCTAATTCAAATGTCGCACTTTAACCTTCTTTTAATATTATGTTATACTAGTAATGTTCTTTTTACACTTGAGAAAGTATAACTTCAAGTATGGTGATTTTTATTTAGATCTACTCATGATGTAATTTGCAGGGGAAAATTGTTTTGTTTTCTGGGGGACTTAAGATGATTTTGATTAATTATATAAACGAAGAAATAAAACAAATAAAAGAACGGTTTTACGAACGGATTAAGCATCCTTATATTAATAAGTTTATCGAAGACCCTAATTTAGATGAGGACCGTTTATTTCTTCTTTATTCGATGCTTGAAGAACAAAAGCTTGCTAAGAAAAGTTTAAATGAATATATTATTACGACTCTTCTTGTTCAAGCGGCATTAGATACTCATGAAACAGTATCAACGTCAAGTGTTAGTTCAGATAGAGTGAAAAAAGAACGGCAGTTATCAGTATTAGCGGGAGATTACTACAGTAGTCTTTATTATTTTTGCTCGCAAAAATTAATGATATAACAATGATCCGCTTGTTAGCTAATTCTATTCAAGAAATTAACGAGTCAAAGATGAGTTTTTACAAAAGTACTCATGGAAACATATCACAATCAATCGAAGATATAAAGATTATTGAATCGTCGCTTATTCAAAAAATTGCTGACCATTTTAAATTACCAAATTGGAAGGCTATCGCTAGTGAGTTTTTCTTTTTTAAGCGGTTGATGACTGACAGAGAATCTCTCTTGCAAGGTAAAGATGTCCCATTAATTAATATGATTGTTAATGGTAACAGTTCAAGCTTCTTAAAGTTAACCGAAGAAGCAAGGTTGAAACACTGCTTAGAAATGTGTGATAAATATGTTTATCTTTCAAAAAGTAAGCTACATTCGTTATGTAAGCAAGCGTCTCCATTAAATTCATTTATTTTAGTGAGAATGGATCAAATGCTTATTGAGGCTGATCTTTTAAAAGAAAAAGTTGCGGAAGAAGGTTAGAAAATGGCGCAATCAAAAGAGCAAAAAGTACATCAAGTTTTGAGACCATTTATAAAAAGTACGATACGATGAACTCGATTATAAGTTTTCAACGTCATATTGCTTGGCGTAAAGATACGATGAAACGAATGAATGTTCAAAAAGGAAATAAAGCATTAGATGTGTGTTGTGGAACTGCGGATTGGACGATTGCTTTAGGACAAGCTGTAGGGGAAGAAGGCAAGGTCTACGGCCTAGATTTTAGTAAAAATATGCTTTCTGTAGGAAAAGAAAAAGTGCGAACAATACCTCAATCGAACTTATTCACGGAAATGCAATGGAATTACCTTTTCCTGATAACCAGTTTGATTTTGTTACGATTGGTTTTGGATTAAGAAATGTACCAGATTATATGCAGGTGCTGAGGGAAATGCATCGTGTCTTAAAACCTGGTGGGAAAGTTGTTTGTTTAGAAACCTCACAACCTACTTCTTTTGGTTTTAAACAACTGTACAATTTTTACTTCAAAAACGTAATGCCGTTATTTGGTAAATTGTTTGCGAAGAGTTATGAGGAGTATTCTTGGCTGCAGGAGTCAACGATGTCCTTTCCAAATAAAGAAAAACTAGCAGAGATGTTTAAAGAAGCAGGATTTAAAGATATTCAAATCAATCTTATTCAGGCGGAGTTGCTGCCATGCATCTTGGAGTGAAATAACGAGATAGACTGGAGAGCGGACTGTGATTAGAAAAATAAAAATTATACTTGAGATGATAAAGTTCGAACATACGATTTTTGCATTACCGTTTGCATTTTTAGGGGCAGTGTTAGGAAGTCTATTGATTAACAATACATGGCCAACAGCCTCTCAATGGATTTGGATTACGTTGGCTATGGTTGGAGCTAGAAGCGCTGCCATGGCCTTAAATCGTGTCATTGATGCGAAGATTGATAGAGCCAACCCAAGAACAAAAGACCGTGCAATACCAGCAGGGCTAATTTCCACTTTTGAATCAGCCATTTTTATTATTGTTTCTTTTGCCTTACTTTTTTATTCAGCATACCAGTTAAATATGTTAGCAGTATATTTATTACCACTAGCTGTTTTCTTTTAGTTATTTACTCATATACGAAACGTTTTACATGGGCGTGTCATTTGGTATTAGGAATTACGATAGGACTAGCTCCCTTAGGTGGTTGGGTAGGTGCAACTGGAACGTTAACAATTGATGCACTCATTTTATTTCTAGGTGTAGCCTTATGGACAGCAGGATTTGATGTCATCTATGCAACACAAGATGCAGATTACGATAAAAAAGTGAAATTGTATTCCATTCCAAGTCACTTTGGAATAGCAAAAGCATTGATCATAGCAAAAGGCATTCATATTTTAAGTTTTATTTCTCTTATTAGTCTGTTTTTTATTTCACCACTAGGGTGGGTTTATTTAATAGGAGTTTTGATTTCAGGAGCTATCATGGTTTATGAACACTCTTTGGTAAAACCGCATGATCTCTCGAAGGTAAATGTTGCCTTCTTTACAATGAACGGTATTTTAAGTGTGGTTATGCTAGTCTTCACGATTGGAGATTTAATTCTATGATATCAACAGAGAAGATTTTTACAGTAGGAATTACGGGGGCTAGCGGTGCAATTTATGGTGTAAGACTTGTTCAAGAACTATTAAAAGCCGATTATAAAGTTCATTTAATTGTTACTGAAGCAGGATGGCAGGTATTTAAAGAAGAACTTCTTTTAGAGACCAGTGATCGTCAAAAACTCTTAAACGAACTTTTTCCTCATGCTGTAGGAAAGCTTCATTATCATACATTACGTGATTTTACAGCACCAATAGCTAGTGGTTCTTATCGTAATGAAGGAATGGTCATTATTCCTTGCTCGATGGGGACCTTGTCAGGTATTGCGAATGGGGCTTCTGGGAACCTCTTAGAGCGAACTGCAGATGTAATGCTAAAAGAAAGTAGAAAACTTATTCTTGTTCCTAGAGAAACCCCATTTAATCAGATTCATCTTGAAAACATGCTAAAAGTTTCTAAGGTAGGAGGAAAGCTCATTCCAGCTATGCCAGGTTTTTATCAGCTACCTAAGTCAATGGATGATCTAATTAATTTTGTAGTTGGTAAGGTACTAGATAATATCGGTGTTGATCATCAACTCTTTACCCGATGGGGGGATTAACTTATGGGTTTAGTTATTGGAGAAATTTCCTATACAAACATGCTTCCACTTTATTATTATTTGGATCGGGATTATTTAAATCGTATTGGATGCATGTTCATTCCACAAATACCCGCGCAGTTGAATGAGGCTATGTCAAAAGGGGCCATAGATGTTGGGGGGATATCTTCGTTTTCTTACGGTGAACATGTAGATCAGTATACTCTCTTACCTAATTTGTCTGTATCTGCACCCAAAAATGTTGGATCTATCTTTCTTTTCTCTAAGGTACCAATTACCCAATTGGACGGAAAAAAAGTAGCATTAACATCAAGTTCAGCTACATCTGTAAATTTATTGAAAATCATATTGCAAACATTTTATCAGATGGATGTAAGTTATACGGTGATGAAGCCTGATTTTAATGAAATGTTAAAAGACCATGATGCTTGTTTGTTAATTGGCGATGATGCAATTGTAACATTATGGGGATTGTCACCTGATTTCCATCGTTATGATTTAGGGCAAATTTGGTATGAACATACCAAATTACCGATGACATTTGCTGTTTTAGCTGTTCGTAATGAGATCTTGGAAAGAGAAAATGAAAGAATCAGTATTTTATATGATGGATTTATGACAAGTAAGAATAAATGTCTTGAAAACAATTATTCAGAAATGATTTCCTCAATCAGGAAAGACTTAAGTGGTTCAAAAACATATTGGGAAAATTATTTTCAAGGTTTGAACCATGACTTAACTGACAAACATATTGAGGGGCTTTATCTTTTTTATGATAAAGCAACAGAGTTAGGGTTGCTTAAGAAAGTTAACAAAATATCATTATGGAGTGCATTAGATCATTGTCATTCCATTTAATTTAAGGTGGAAAGCATGAAGTTAACAGATATATATTGGCATTTACGCTCAGATATAGCAAAAATTGAAAAAGAATTAGAGGCGACAATTGATGCTAAGCATCCCATCTTGAAGAAAGCCTCGGCTCATTTACTAAAGGCTGGAGGCAAGCGAATTAGGCCAGTATTTGTTTTGCTTGCTGCTAAATTTGGTAACTATGATATTGAAAAAATTAAGCAAGTTGCTGTACCGTTAGAACTGATTCATATGGCTTCCCTTGTTCATGATGATGTAATTGATGATGCTGATTTACGTAGAGGTAAGAAAACGATTAAATCTAAATGGGATAATCGTGTGGCTATGTATACAGGTGATTATATTTTTGCAAGAGCCATTGAAATGGCAACAAACTGTGAGAAACCAGAAGTTCACCAAATATTATCAGATGCGATGGTAGAAATGTGTATTGGGGAAGTAGAACAAATACGAGACCAATATAATTGGAATCAAAACTTCCGATTGTATTTACGCAGAATAAAGCGAAAAACTGCACTTCTTATTGCAGTAAGTTGTAGGTTAGGTGGATTAGCTGCTGATGCACCAAGAGATGTACAACTTAGCTTGTATCGCTTCGGCTACAATGTTGGAATGGCCTTTCAAATTACCGATGATATCTTAGACTTTATCGCTACAGAAAAAGAACTAGGAAAGCCTGCTGGCAGTGATTTACAACAGGGGAATGTAACTTTACCAGCCTTATATAGTATGTGTCACAATCTGAAGTTACGTCAGCAGATCGTTAGCTTGATTAATAGTGAGAGTGCTGATAAAAAAGTGATGAGTGAGATTATTGAAGGGATTAAAGCGACTGGTGGAGTTGACCATTCGTTTGAGATCAGTGATCGTTATTTAAATAAAGCATTTAAAGAACTTGAAAAGCTTCCTGATATCCCTGCTAAAGAATCCTTCTATCAAATAGCTAAGTATATTGGAACAAGAAAGTATTAAAAAAAATAATCAAATCCACTTATAAAAATGGAACTTTTAGGCAAATACTTTAGAGTGTTTGCTTTTCTATTGGGCTGTTTTCGTAAATTTTGTTTGCTTTTAGAAAAGAGCGTTCTATTTTCATAAATCTATCATTCATAAAATTTATTTTTGTGAATTAACAACACGGATACTATTTTTATTAATATTGAATAAGTTTAGAATATTTGTTATAATTTTCAGTGTTGGTTTGCTATTTCTTGCCGAAATATCCAACAAATAGATACATAATTGAGAGTGAGGTTATTTTAATGGAAAGAACATATTTAATGGTAAAGCCAGATGGTGTACAAAGAACTTGGTAGGAGAAATCGTATCTCGTTTTGAGAAAAAAGGCTTTCAATTAGTAGGTGCAAAATTGTTAACGGTTACAAAGGAAATGGCAGAAACTCATTATGCTGAGCATAAAGAACGTCCATTTTTCGGGGAACTTGTTGATTTCATTACTTCAGGTCCAGTATTTGCTATGGTATGGGAAGGTGAAAACGTTATTAGTATCGCTCGTCAAATGATGGGTGCGACAAATCCTAAGGATGCTCTTCCTGGAACAATTCGTGGAGATTATGCTGCAAAATTAAGCATGAATGTTATTCATGGTTCCGATTCACTTGAAAGTGCTACTCGTGAGATTGGCATCTTCTTTAAAGAAGAAGAACTAAATAATTATGAAAAAACGATTGGTACATGGGTATAATATAGAATTTATTTAGAAGGCTAGGCATTGTTGCTTAGCCTTTTTATATTGTGTTTTTAGTAAGATAGGGAATTGAATTTATGATGATGTCTAGTACAAGCACCATCTGCTCCTGTGGTTAATCTTTGTAAAAGTAGTTGTTAATCGTTACTAATGATGATCTACCGGATGTTTCCTCTATTAGATCTAGTATTTTCAAAGCGATGGTAACAAGGAATAAGAAAAAGACTATCTAGTAACAAAATGAAGAATATGTTATAAAGAAAGAAAAAGCTAACTGATTTAAGGGGAAAAATTAATGGATGATTATCAGGGTTTTATCTTAAATGTAAAAAGTAAGACTGGCATCGATTTGTCATTATATAAAGAAGCACAAATGAAGCGGAGATTAAGTTCTTTAAGAGACAAACGTGGGTTTAATGATTTTTTAAGTTATTTTCAAGCAATGATTAGAAGTCAAGAATTATTTGATGAATTTCTTGAAAGGATGACGATTAACGTTTCAGAATTTTATCGGAATCCAATACGGTGGGAAGTACTTGAGAGAAAAGTGCTACCACGTCTCTTACAATCGAATAGACGATTGAGGGTCTGGAGTGCAGCATGTTCTACAGGGGAAGAGCCCTACACGTTAGCGATGATTTTGAATAAGCAAGGGGTTGCGGATAATACTACAATTATTGCAACAGATATAGATCGATCTATTTTGGATCGAGCCAGGGCTGGTATTTATACAGATCGTTCTATGAAAGATGTACCGAAAGAAATGCTTGCAAAGTACTTTTTAAATGATGGCATGGGCTTCCGAGTCAAAGATGAGATAAAGAACATGATAACTTTTAAACAAGGGAACTTATTAGCTGATAAATTTGAGCAGAACTTTGATCTCATCATTTGCCGAAACGTGATGATTTATTTTACTGAGGAAGCAAAAGACGAACTTTACCACAAATTTAGTCGAGCATTGCGTCCGGGTGGAACTCTTTTCGTAGGAAGTACAGAACAAATCTTTAACCCAGGTGAATATGGATTTGAAAACGAGGATACTTTTTTTTATCGAAAGCCCTTTTCGTAAACTTTGTTGCTATTTAATTGTTGAATGGCAAGTTAGAAAAGATACCCGCCTAACTTGATGTAATGGCCTAATGAAAAAAACAATTTATGAGAGAACAGGCTTATCGAAAAACCTGAAAAGATAGTAACAGGTTCCGTTTCCTATCACAAACATTAAAAATTCAGATCAAAATGAGTGCAAATTTACACTTGAAATTGGCACTCATTTTTTATTGGTGTAAAGCCATTTGAGTGGGAATAACATTAAATTTTGTATAGTGAAATGCACACCAGAATGTAGGGGTACACTGGCTGTTGTACCCCTACAATTTTAGCCTCAAGTTGATACAATTTATCTTACAAAAATTTTAAAAATAACCGGAGATTTTCCGGTTAAATTGCAAATAGAGTTCGGTTCAGGGGAAATAAGCGGAGATTTTCCGGTTAAGCAAAGCAAAATCACCCATTTTCACGTTTTTTGAGTAAATAGTCGGAATTATTCCTACTATTTAAGCTATTTTTAGTGCTATTTTTTAAATAAGGGAAATTTCTCCGCTTATTTATGAACCCCTGCCAATTCCCTCAACTGGTTCCGTTCTTTTATGGTTGGGGAAGGAGCAAAGGATGGGGCGGTTCTTCAACAGGCACCCAAAAAAAGCTCAGAATAGTAAACTGAGCCTTTTTTCAAGAACCTACAAATTGTGCTACATTTTCGATTGCATTTTCGGGTTTTGCGACAGGAAACGGAACCCGTTAAAAAGATAGTTGCTTCTTTTTTTACAAAATAATACTTGATTTAAATCAAGTGCAACACATAAGTATATATACATACTCAAAAGGTTGATCTAATGATTTACCTTTTGTTTAATTTAGGCTGTTTCCGTAAACTTTGTTGCTTTCGTAAAATCCCAAAAGCCGGATTTTTACTCATGAACACTAAGATTTCACTATTTATTTAGTAAGCATTGCTCTTTTCTTACTTATTTTAATGGGTGAATTCTTCAACTAAGGGATTTATCTAATTATCTTTGGATAAATAGCAACAAGTTTTTTGTGCGACGAGTAACCGCAGGAGCAATGTTTACGAAAAGAGCCTTTAGATAAGAGCGTTAATTTAATAAGTCCAAAGCTAGAAGAGTGTTATGCAGGACAGTTGTGCATTTTTTATTGGAGGAAATTATGAAAAAAGCTTGCAAAATGAAAAAGTTTTTGTAAAAGTAAGACAAAAGAAGTAAACCATGATATAATTTAGCACATAAAAGCGCTAAAGAAATTAGGAGGAACCAAGAAATGAGATATTTAACTGCTGGTGAGTCACATGGCCCACAATTAACGACAATAATAGAAGGGGTTCCTGCCCACTTAAATTTAGTACAAGAGGATGTTAATGTAGATTTAGCTAGACGCCAAAAGGGACATGGTCGTGGCAGACGAATGCAAATTGAAAAGGACCAAGTGAAGATCACAAGTGGTGTCCGACACGGTAAAACCACAGGTGCACCGATAACTTTGATTGTTGAAAACGATGATTGGAAGCATTGGACGACGATCATGGGAATTGAACCATTAGATGATACCATGACAGAAGAGGACGTCAAACGAAAAATAACACGACCTCGTCCTGGCCACGCCGACTTGGTTGGCGCTATGAAATACAATCATCGTGATATGCGGAATGTCTTGGAAAGATCTTCTGCTAGAGAAACAACGGTTAGAGTTGCTGCAGGCGCAGTCGCTAAAAAGATATTAGCTACTTTTGGAATTAAAGTAGGTAGTCATGTACTAGAAATTGGCGGAGTTAAAGCAGAAACTACACACTATGAATCAATTGAAGAACTCCAAGAGAAAACGGAAAATTCTCCGGTTCGTTGCTTAGATCCCATTGCTGAACAAAAAATGATGGTAGCGATTGACCAAGCGAAAAAAGATGGCGATTCTATCGGAGGAATTGTTGAGGTTGTGATCGAAGGGGTACCAGCTGGCTTAGGGAGCTATGTACAGTATGATAAGAAATTAGATGCAAAAATTGCTGGTGCTGTTATGGGAATTAACGCCTTTAAAGGTGTAGAGGTAGGAATTGGATTCGAAGCTGCTAGCAAACCAGGAAGTAAAGTTCACGATGAAATCATCTGGGATCAGGCAACGGGTTATAAACGTCGGACAAATAATTTGGGTGGATTTGAAGGTGGAATGACCACAGGTATGCCAATCGTTGTTCGTGGAGTTATGAAGCCGATTCCAACACTTTATAAGCCGCTCCAAAGTGTTGATATTGAGACGAAAGAAATTTTCGAAGCATCGATTGAACGTTCTGATAGTTGTGCGGTTCCAGCTGCGGCTGTTGTTGCAGAGGCCTGTGTGGCATGGGAAGTTGCAGTAGCCTTATTGGATAAATTCGGAAGTGATTTTATTGATGAAATTAGTGAGAATATTGAGCGTTACAAGGAACGGGTGAGAGACTTTTAATGGAAACCATGGTAATAGAAACTAGTACCAAGCATTATCCATTATATATTGGTGAGAACATTCGCTTTAAACTTGGGAGCCTTTTGGGTAATCTTTTAAAAAATAAGGTAACATCCATTTTAATAATTACCGATGATAAAGTTGCACCATTATATTTAAATGATGTGAAAAAGTCTCTTACTGAGTTTGAGAATGTTTATGAGTATGTCATTCCAAGTGGGGAGGCTTCAAAATCTTTTCAAAACTTCTATGATATTCAAGGGGTTGCCTTGGAAAAAGGGCTTGATCGTCGTTCGCTAATCATTGCTCTAGGTGGTGGAGTTGTTGGTGATTTAGCAGGTTTTGTTGCAGCCACATTTATGAGGGGTATTGCTTTTGTTCAAGTTCCGACGACTTTGCTTGCTCATGATAGCAGTGTTGGTGGAAAAGTTGCCATTAATCATCCCTTAGGGAAAAATATGATTGGTGCTTTTTATCAACCGGAAGCAGTTTTTTATGATACGTCTACATTGCAATCATTGCCAGAGCATGAGTGGCGCTCAGGATTTGCGGAAGTTTTGAAGCATGGATTTATTTGGGATCCTGAGTTCCTTAATTGGTTAAATGATTCTATTAATAGTTTCTCAGAAATTAGAGGTGCTTTGGCCGAACAATTATTAATTAAGTCGATTTCCGTAAAAAAAGCGATTGTTGAAGTAGATGAAACAGAAAAGGAATTCGTGCATTTTTAAATTTTGGCCATACGTTGGGTCATGCAATTGAAGCAAAGCTTGGCTATGGCAACATAACTCATGGTGAAGCAGTCGTAATTGGGATGATATTTGCTTTAAGAGTAAGTGAAGATCATTATAAAATAGATTTAAATGTACCAAGCATTATCAAGTGGTTAAAGAAATATAAATATGATGTATTATTACCTTCTCAATTAGGTGTTAATGAACTAATTGAGGCAATGAAAAAAGATAAAAAGTCAGAAGAGGGTATAGTACGTATGGTGTTATTGAGTGAGATTGGAAAAGTAGAGGTCGTTTCAGTTTCGGAAGAGCGATTAAATGCTATATTAAGCGATTTTTATACTTTAGGTAATGAATGAAAGTTAAACCAAAAGTGTAAGGATCAAGGATCAGGACTTTGCTTTCATAAGCCAAGTTTTTCTAAAATATAGAAACGACGGAGGGGTTTCATGGTTAGAGGAGTGCGTGGTGCGATTACAGTGACCAAAAATGATGAGAAAGAAATCTTGATAGCTACAGAACGACTTTTAAAAGAAATGATTAGTAAAAATCAAATTGAACCTAATGTGGTTGCCCATGTATTTATTACTGTTACAGAAGATTTAAACGCTGCATTTCCTGCTAAAGCCTTACGTTCATTTGCTGATTGGACCTATGTTCCGGTCATGTGCTCACGGGAAATTCCAGTTCAAGACAGTTTGCCTATGTGTATTCGAGTTATGCTTACTGTAAACACTGACGTTGCACAAAATGAAATTAAACATATTTACTTAGAAGAAGCAGTAAATCTAAGGCCGGATTTACAATTGACAGATCATCATCAAGAGGTGTAATATAACCGATAAGAGTTAGTATAGTTTAGAATGTTTAGAATAGTTTAGTTAATTGAGAAGAGTCGAGAAGAGAAGAGAATGAAAATAGTTGAGATGAGCTGAGCAGAGGTATGTTATTTAATTATGCCTATAACTGTACAGTTATAGGCTTTTTTATTTAAGGCGAAGTTGTTGTAAATTGAAAAGCAGGTGTACCGTACTCTTTTTGGGGACACATACTTTAGTTTAATAAGCCAGAGAGCTAGGTTTATCTTACTACTTTCAATGAAGAAACAACAATCAGTGTGTAGAACGTCTTACTTAAATACCCCGTTTTATGTTAAAACATTTTGAAGTTTTAACAACTCACCCTCATAATTCTGTTTCATTTTCTTCACCTAATCATAAGAGGTGAAAAAAATGATAACCCAAACATTAGCACAATTTTTAGACGCTGCTACAAAGTATAAAACAATTCCATTTACTTCCCATTTTTTTGCAGATACTTTAACTCCCATACAAATTTTTCAACAACTTGAAGATGATGCTGTCTTTCTACTAGAAAGTAAAGATGAGCAATCACCTTGGTCAAGGTTTTCTTTTATTGGATTAACACCTAAATTTTATTTAATAGAAAAACAGAAACAATATCAATTTCTTAACGAACGAAAAGAAATCGTTTTTACAACTCCTAGTTTTAAAGAAGCTTTTCAAGATGCGCTTACTTACTTAAAAGTAAAAGAAGCAGAAATTCCGATTCCATTTCGTGGAGGTGCTGTAGGAGCAATTACTTATGATGTTGTAGAAACTATCGAGCCTAAGCTAGATCGTGGTGATGAAAATGAAAAAATGAGCTTTATTTTTTGTGAAACCATTCTTGCATACGATCATCATAAAAAAGAATTATTTTTAATTCATCATGTGAATGTTACCGGTAAAGAAACCCAAGCCCAGCTAAGGAATTGTTATTCCGTTGCCAAAGCAAAGATTGAGTTGCTTATTCAGAAGGTGACTGAAACGAACGTGGTGTCTAAGCTCTATCAGCCTCCACCCGAGGAAGAAGTAACCTTTGACAAGGTTCGTTCTAACTATAAAAAAAGCAAATTTATAAGTGACGTTGAGAGAATTAAAGAGTACATCGGATCTGGGGATGTTTTTCAATGTGTTCTCTCACAACGTTTTGAAATGGATATTACCGTTACTGGAATGGAAATTTATCGTATCTTACGGATGATTAATCCATCACCTTACCTATTTTATTTAAAGCTTAACGATATAGAAATAGTAGGGAGTTCCCCTGAGCGGTTGGTACAAATTCAGGACCAACACATTGAAATTCACCCCATTGCAGGGACTAGAAAACGTGGAAATACAAAAGAAGAAGACGAAGCTCTTGCAGAAGAGCTCTTACAAGATCAAAAAGAACGGGCTGAGCATTATATGCTAGTAGATTTAGCTAGAAATGATATTGGGCGTGTCGCAACATATGGATCAGTAGAAGTTCCAGTTCTAATGGAGGTTGGAAAGTTTTCCCACGTTATGCACATGATCTCAAAAGTCACTGGGCGCCTTCAAAAGGAAGTACACCCAATCGATGCTTTGTTTGCCTCGTTTCCAGCTGGAACGGTTTCAGGTGCCCCAAAAATTAGAGCTATGCAAATATTGCAGGAGCTTGAACCAACTAAACGAGAGTATTATGCTGGGGCTATTGCTTACCTTGGTTTTGATGGCAATATCGACTCTTGTATTGCTATACGAACTTTAGTGATTAAAGGGAACAAAGCCTACCTACAGGCAGGTGCAGGAATTGTTGCTGACTCAGTTCCTGAGATGGAATGGGAAGAAACTCGGAACAAAGCTAAAGCATTACTTAAAGCCATTACTATCGCCGAGACCATGTTTGCTTATGGAAGGGAGGCAGCAAGCAATGTTTAAGTATATCTTAAAGAAATGCTCCGAAGGAAAGACGTTAACTAGGTCTGAGGCGAAAGAAATTATGAATGAAATGATGATGGGGAACGTTGAGAAAGTTCAGATTGCCAGTTTGTTAGCCATGCTACGTCTACGTGGGGAAACGGTTGATGAAATGGTAGGGTTCGCCTTAGCGATGAGGGAACATGGTGTTTTGGTTGAGCATAACGAGCGGAAATTATTGGACACTTGTGGAACTGGAGGAGATGGATTAGCTACATTTAATATTTCCACAGCAACTGCAATTTTACTGTCTGCAAGCAATGTGAAAGTTGCTAAACATGGTAATCGAGCAGTGTCTTCAAAAAGTGGGAGTGCAGATGTTTTAGAACAGTTAAATATTCCAGTTCAATCTTCTCCTCAAGAAGCTATCGAAGCTTTAGAAAAGAAGGGGCTCTGTTTTTTATTTGCCCCACTTTATCACCAATCGATGAAACATGTAGGTGATGTCAGAAAACAACTAGGGTTTAAAACGGTTTTTAATTTATTAGGTCCACTAGTAAATCCTGCTAGAGCAGATCGTCAAATGATTGGTGTATTTAATTCTTCTTATGCGTTAAAAATGGCTGAAACTCTAAGGGAATTAGGAACTGAGCGAGCTTTATTTGTAACTGGTGGCGAAGGGTTAGATGAATGTTCAATATCGTCTTATACAGAGGTTGTTGAACTTGTAAACGGGAAAGTTGTTCGTTACCAAATTACGCCAGAGGAAGTGGGATTAAAACGAGGGGAATTACGAGATCTTCAAGTTTCGAGTGTAGCGGAGAGCGCAGAGTTAATCGAAAAAATCTTCTTAGGAAAAGCCAATATAGCGGCTGAAAATATTGTTGTTTTTAATAGTGCAACGGCACTTTACGTTGCAAGTGAGGTAGAAACGATCAAAGAGGGAGTAGAAAAAGCAAAACAAGTCCTTTCAAGTGGTAGGGGACTAGAGCAATTACGCTTACTGCAAACAAATAAGGGGGCGTTATCATGCTAGACAAAATCGTCGAAGTGAAGAAACAAGAAGTTCTTGATTTGAAATTAAGAGAAAAAGAAGATGTTACTCGATATTCCTTATTTGAAAGGCTAAGTAATCCAAATCGAAGTATAGGACTCATTGCTGAAGTGAAAAAGGCTTCACCTTCAAAAGGGATTATTAAAGAAAATTTTAATCCACTAGAAATAGCTAAACAATATGAGGTAGGTGGTGCTGACGCTTTGTCAGTATTAACCGATCAAAAATTTTTTTTAGGTCATCATTCATTTTTAACGGAGATAAAAAAAGATGTAAATCTTCCACTCCTACGTAAAGACTTTATTATTGACTCGAAGCAAATTGAGGAAAGTGTCCGGATGGGAGCCGATGCAATTTTACTCATTGCAGCAATTTTAGATAGGACTCAATTACATGAATTTTATCAAGAAGCGTATGAAAAAGGACTGGAATGTCTTGTTGAGGTTCACTCTGAAAAAGAGCTTGAAAATGTATTTTCAAAGTTTCAGCCACAGATGCTCGGAATTAATAATCGGAATTTGCAAACGTTTGAGACAAACCTGACCCAAACCATCGAAATAGGTAGACAGTTACCTAAAGATCAGTTTGTAATTAGCGAGAGCGGAATTGTAACCTTGGATGACCTACAACAAGTAAAAGACTATGTAAGGGCAGTCTTAGTTGGAGAGACGTTTATGCGGGCGAAAACTCCCCTAATAGGAATTCAAACGTTATTTGGAGAAGTAGACCATGAAACCTTTGCTTAAATATTGTGGAAATCAAAGTTTTGAAGACATTGTTGTAACAGCTAATAGTCAAGCACAATACTTAGGATTTGTTTTTGCGCCTAGTAAGCGTTGTGTTGACCCTTTAGAAGTACAAGAATGGCTACTTGAACAAAGCGTTACACAAAAGCTTGTAGGAGTTTTTGTAAATTCAACATTACAAGAAATGGAACGTGTGTTGAATTATGTTCCATTAGATGTCATCCAGTGCCATGGCGATGAACCCCCGGATTTTGTGGCACGCATAAAAGAATACTTTCAAATAAACGTTTGGAAAGTCATTCATCACAGTGAGTCAGGTGTAAAAAAGATGAAATCATATCGTCACCTAGTTGACGGGTTCGTTATCGATAGTAAAGTGGAAGGACAAAGAGGTGGGACGGGTATGCCCTTTGAGTGGGAGGCGATTCCACTTTATCAAGAAGAGGCAAGCCTGCAAAATGTCCTATGCTTTATAGCTGGTGGAATAAACGTAAATTCTGTTCGAGACCTTCTACAATATAAGCCCCTAGGAGTAGACCTCTCTAGCGGGATTGAGGTGAATGGAATGAAGTCAGAAAAGGTTAAAAATCAATTTGAAGCGAGGTTATTTCTATGAACTATCAATTTCCCGACGATAACGGGCGCTTTGGCCAATTTGGTGGAAAATTTGTCCCTGAAACCTTAATGTATGCTTTACATGATCTTGAAAAATCATTCAAAGATGCCATAAATGAGGAAAGTTTTGTTTCTGAATATATGAAACAACTGAAACAGTATTCTGGTAGGCCAACGACGTTGACGCTTGCAGAGAATAGTACAAATCATTTCGGTGGCGCAAAAATTTACTTGAAACGTGAAGACTTAAATCATACAGGTGCTCATAAAATCAACAATGCCATTGGGCAAGCTCTCCTCGCAAAACGCATGGGTAAGAAAAAAATTGTCGCTGAAACAGGTGCTGGACAACATGGTGTAGCGGCGGCTACAGTAGCAGCAAAGTTCGGCTTAGAGTGCAAAGTCTTTATGGGTGAGAAAGATATCGAACGACAAGCGTTAAATGTTTTTCGAATGAAGTTATTAGGTGCAGAAGTAATCCCAGTTAGCAGTGGCAGTAAGACGTTAAAAGATGCTACAAATGAAGCAATACGTTATTGGGTTACCCATGTAACAGATACGTTTTATTTAATAGGCTCTGTTGTTGGACCACACCCTTATCCACAAATGGTGAGGGATTTCCAAAGAGTCATTGGTGATGAAGCAAAGGAACAATTTAAACAGGTAGAAGAGAAACTCCCCGATGCAATAATTGCATGTGTCGGTGGGGGAAGTAATGCTATGGGGATTTTTTATCCATTCCTTGAAGACGATGTTACCCTAATCGGGGTAGAAGCGGCAGGAAAAGGTGTGGAGACGAATTTACACGCAGCCACCTTAACGAAGGGGACAAAAGGTGTCATTCATGGATCGTTAACCTATTTATTACAAACGGAAGACGGGCAAATTATTGAACCACATTCTATTTCAGCAGGTCTTGATTACCCTGGGGTAGGTCCTGAGCATGCACACTTAAAAGATATTGGAAGAGTTCAATATGAAAGTGTGACCGATAGTGAAGCTCTTGAGGCGCTGCAATTGTTGTCTCAACTAGAAGGAATTATTCCAGCTATTGAAAGCGCCCATGCAATAGCCTATGCGTTTAAACACGCGCAAGAACTATCGACTGGGCATTCAATCTTGGTTTGTTTATCTGGCAGAGGTGACAAAGATGTACACACGCTAATGGAAACAATAGGGGGAAACGCTAATGGTTAAAAGACGGCTAGAAGAAATTTTGGATAAAACGGAACAATTATTTATTCCATTTATTATGGCCGGAGACCCTTCACCCGAACTAACGATTGAGTTAGCTTTACTGTTGGAAGAAGCCGGTGCCCATATATTAGAGTTGGGTGTCCCTTACTCTGATCCATTAGCAGATGGTCCAGTTATACAACAAGCAGCATTAAGAGCCTTGCAATATCAAATGAATTTAGAAAAAGCGATACATTTAGTTCCAGAGATGAGGGCGCGGGGGTTAACCATTCCTGTTATTTTATTTACGTATTATAATCCAGTCTTGCAATTCGGCGAAGAAAACGTTCTGTTATTAATGGAACAAAACGACCTTGATGGGATCCTCATACCAGATTTACCTTATGAAGAAAGTAGACATTTTAGTGAACTCTGTGATCAAAAAGGATTACCACTTATTTCTTTAGTGGCACCAACGTCGGAGCAGCGAGTAAAAAAAATTGCCAAGGAAGCTAAAGGTTTTTATATTGTGTTTCATCACTTGGGGTCACAGGAGTCCGAAAAGAAATAGGAGCAGAAATATATCAGTTTTTAAATGAGGTAAAAAAACATAGTAAGGTACCTGTGGCTGTAGGATTTGGAATTTCTAACCGTGAACAGATAGAAAATTTAAAACCATACTGTAATGGAATTATTGTTGGTAGTGCGCTTGTAAAAATGATAGAATCAAAAAAGACTGAAATGTTAGACAATAATTTGAAAGAGAAAGCGTTTTCTGAAATAAAAACATTTGTCTATTCACTCATTTCGTCGTAACATGGAAAGAAAAGCTCACCTGACTTGAAAGCCTCGAATAGCAAATGTTCTGACGGGAAAAAGTGTGAACTTTCTCTTTTTTCTCCGGCAGGTTATTTGTCCTGAGGGGCTAGTCAGGGGAGCTAGACAAGAAAAGCTCACCTGACTTGAAAGCCCCGAATAGCAAATGTTCTGACGGTGAAAAAGTGTGAACTTTCCCTTTTTTCTCCGGCAGGTTATTTGCCCGAGAGGCTAGTCAGGGGAGCTAGACAAGAAAGCTCGATGGAAAAGTAGGATCAAATTTCGTGAATTGAGGTGTAAAAGATGAAAGTGAAACAGCAACTTATCGGGCTCCCTCCTTATAAACCTGGAAAGCCGATTGAAGAAGTAAAAAAACAGTTTGGATTAGCAGAAGTCATTAAACTTGCTTCAAATGAAAATCCTTTTGGATGTTCGAAATTTGCAAAACAAGCAATTAGCGAAGCATTAGATAATTTAGCGATCTATCCAGACGGTTATGCAGCTACGATTCGCACTGATGTTGCCAATGTCTTGAAAGTAAAGGAAGACCAGCTTATATTTGGAAATGGCTCTGATGAGATTATTCAAATTCTATGTCGGGCATTATTAAGTCCTGAAACAAATACGGTATGCGCTGTTCCTTCTTTTCCCCAGTATAAACATAATGCAGTAATTGAAGGTGCAGAAGTTCGCGAAGTTACTTTGATTAATGGAGTTCATGATTTAGAGGGGATGCTCGCACAAATTGACGAGAATACCCGTATCGTTTGGGTTTGTAACCCTAATAATCCTTCTGGTACATATGTATCTGCCGAAAAGTTTAAAGAATTCATTGCGAGGGTCCCTAAAGATGTCCTAGTTGTGAGTGACGAAGCTTACTATGAGTATGTCGTGGCTGAAGACTACCCGGAAACGATCCCTTTACTAAAAGAGTACGAAAACTTAATGGTTTTAAGGACGTTCTCTAAAGCTTACGGTTTGGCTTCGTTACGAATAGGTTATGGAGTTGGAAATCCACAATTCATTGAGAAAATAGAACCGGCACGAGAACCGTTTAATACTTCTTTACTTGCACAGGTTGCTGCAAGTGCTGCTTTAGGGGATCAGCAATTTATTAGTTCTTGTAAGTCTCAAAATCGTGAAGGGCTTGAACAGTTTTATTCGTTTTGCAATGAATATAAGTTAGACTACTATCCTTCGCAAGGAAATTTTATCTTAATTGATTTAAAGAAACCAGGAAATGATAGTTTTAATTATTTGTTAGCTAGAGGTTTTATTGTTCGCTCAGGTGAAGCATTAGGATTTCCTACATCACTTAGAATAACAGTTGGGAATGCAAGGCAAAATGATGCTATCATTGAAGAACTGAAAAATTTTTTAAATAGTTAATTGTGTAGAGTGTGGGGTGTAAGGAATTGGTGTTTCCGATTCTTAACTAACTCTACACTCTATCATTTATAGATTGAAATGGGGGAGAAGAAACATTGATTAGGAAAGTGTTTGTCATTGGATTAGGATTGATAGGTGGTTCAATCGCCTTAGCAATAAAAAAAGAACATTCCAATGCCCTAGTATTCGGTTATGATATAAAAGAAGATCAACTGAAAATGGCAAAATCCTTAGGAGTTATTGATGAATATGTAGAAGATATAAACGAAGGAGCTACCAATGCTGACTTAATTATATTAGCAACTCCTGTTACAAAAACAGAAGAACTTATTGACATATTGGTAAACTGTGAGTTGAAACCATCAGCGATTATTACAGATGTAGGAAGTACAAAAGAAAAAATCGTTGAAAAGGCAAGAGCTTTTAATGACAAAAAAGTGGCATTTATTGGTGGTCATCCAATGGCTGGCTCCCATAAAACAGGGGTTGACGCTGCTAGGGCTCATCTCTTTGAAAATGCCTTTTACATTTTGACTCCTTCACCACAAACAAATATGAACAAAATTATTCAGCTTCAAAATTGGCTGAAAGGAACCAAAGCAAAATTTATAGAAATGTCTCCAAAACAACATGACGAACTTGCAGGTGTTATTAGTCATTTTCCTCATATTATTGCAGCTAGCTTAGTACACCAAGTAGCGAAAATGGAGGAAGAGCAACCTGAGCTCTCAAATCTAGCTGCAGGAGGTTTTCGTGATATTACAAGAATTGCCTCCGCTAGTCCAATTATGTGGCGAGACATCCTAATTCATAACAAAGAGACCTTGTTAAAGCTCTTAACTCGTTGGCAAGAGGAAATGGATTATGTGAAGCAATTAATAGATAATGCTGAAGCAGGGCAGATCTTTGAGTATTTTCAAGCGGCCAAAACGTTTAGAGACGAACTACCAGTAAAACAAAAAGGAGCAATTCCATCTTTTTATGATTTGTATGTAGATGTTCCTGATCACCCTGGGGTTATCTCTGATGTAACAGGAATATTAGCTAGACAAGAAATTAGTATTACGAACATTCGGATTTTAGAAACTCGTGAGGATATTATGGGTGTGCTCCGACTGAGCTTTAGATCTGACCAAGACCGGGATCGTGCATTATCT
The DNA here is from genome assembly GCF_025377685.1 of Anaerobacillus sp. CMMVII. NCBI lineage: Bacteria > Bacillati > Bacillota > Bacilli > Caryophanales > Bacillaceae > Anaerobacillus > Anaerobacillus sp. CMMVII. The sequence goes on from NZ_JACEHK010000010.1 coordinate 344,545, forward strand.
TGTTTACAGGAGCATTTATACGAGGGCTACATAAGTTCTTAAAGCTTCTCCATTAAACGACAATCTATTGTATGAACGTAAAGCATAGTATAAAAAATGATTTTCAGCACAAATACATAGTTGAAAATGAATGATAGATGGTATCGATTATTCGAAATATAGAGAGGTGGTCAATCATGACAAAAAAAGTTGTCGAACGTGTTCAACAATTAAAAGGAACAATTAAAGTTCCTGGTGATAAATCGATTTCACATCGGGCTGTTATGTTTGGTGCAATTGCAAATGGGACAACAACGGTAGAAGGATTCTTGCCGGGTGAAGATTGTTTAAGTACGATTTCCTGTTTTCAAAAACTTGGTGTTAAAATCGAGCAGGAAGAAGAAAGTGTGACTGTTCATGGAAAAGGTTGGGAAGGACTACGAGAGTCTTCTGAAATATTAGATGTAGGGAATTCCGGAACGACAACTCGCTTAATGTTAGGGATTTTAGCCACACGACCTTTTCACTCTATTGTAATTGGAGATGCTTCAATTGCCAAAAGGCCAATGGCCAGAGTCACAGCACCCCTAAAACAAATGGGAGCTCAAATAGATGGTCGCAATGAAGGGGATTTTACTCCACTGGCCATACGGGGGGGACAAACCAAAGCGATTAACTACATGTCACCTGTCGCAAGTGCTCAAGTAAAGTCTGCCATCCTACTTGCTGGTTTGCAAAGTGAAGGGGTGACAACTGTAACGGAACCACATAAATCTCGTGATCATACGGAGCGAATGTTGAAGGCGTTTGGAGTCGAGTTAGAAGAAAACGAACTTTCTGTTTCGGTTCGTGGTGGACAAGCGTTGCAAGGACAACATGTTGTTGTGCCTGGAGATATTTCTTCAGCAGCTTTCTTTTTAGTAGCTGGTGCGATTATCCCTAATAGTGAAATCAAATTAATGAATGTTGGTGTAAATACAACACGAACTGGAATTATTGATGTACTACTTCAAATGGGTGCTGAACTTGAAATAACGAATGAAAAGATCATTAACGAAGAAAGAATGGCTGATTTAACCATTAGGACATCAAAACTAAACGGTATTGAAATTGGTGGCGAGATCATTCCACGCCTAATCGACGAAATTCCAGTTATCGCTATTTTAGCTACACAAGCAAATGGGACGACTATTATTAAAGATGCCCAAGAGCTAAAAGTCAAAGAAACAAACAGAATTGATACTGTGGTAAATCAGTTGAAATTATTGGGTGCAAACATTGAAGCAACCGAGGATGGGATGATTATCCACGGACCTACGCTATTGTCGGGTGGGAAAGTAGCAAGTTTTGGGGACCACAGAATTGGAATGTCTATGGCTATTGCCGGCCTAGTGGCTAATCAACCAGTAGAAATAGATGAAATTGAAGCTGTCGATGTATCTTATCCGAACTTTTTTCAACATTTAGAGGAATTAATTTAATATAAAAAATTTTCAGAATATTTATTGACAGCTCATAATTTCAAGACTATAATGAAAGTATTCAGTTCCCATTTTAACGATTTTTAGTTAGTTATACTTAGTGCTTAATGTTGCGGTATAACTTCAATTCTCCACTCCAACCAATTTTCCTGCCTTCACGGGCAGGAGCTTTTTTTTGTTGTGATTGAATTATATAGGATAAGAAAATTTAGGTATATGATGTTCCTTCCTCACATAGCTTGTCTATAAGAAAGTTTTAAAAAAGAAAGCGTCCATACGGGTTTGGCGCTTTTATGATGTGAAGGAGGGCAAAATGAGTTATATAATTGAGAATACGCTAACAAACCTCTACGGTGTAGAACATAAAAATTCGTATATTATTGAAGGTTCGAAAGTTATTTATAGTTCAAAGCACCTTTCCAAATATCGTCACTTCCGAGTTAACACAAACCAGTTTGTGTTAACACCTGGTTATATCATGATTGATTTCGGTATTCTTACGATTGATGATTTTCAAGGTTTTAAAGATGGTATGAAACACTTACAAACCATTGGTTGCACAACGTTAATTACAGCATGTGATGTCCAGGTAGAGGATCAAATCGATAGAGAGTTAAAGAGAGCTAAGCACGCATTAATAAACAGTAGTATTGACTATTTACTAGGAGTGAAAATACCTCTTAAGAAGCTAACTCCCACGCTCGTAAGAAAATGCTGTAAATACAAAGTTCCAATCTTGTTTACTGAGATTAATGCCCCAGAAGACATTCACACGATCCAATGGCAATGGATTCGTAATGAGCTTTTTCCTTACCAAATCATGATTGTTCCTATCTGGAATATTTCTGCTCCTGCATGGAAGCTCCGTAAATTAAAATCTGATTGGGATGACGTATTAACCAAGAATAAGATTTTGACACAACAAGACTCTCCTTCAGAACATACACCATTACCAAAACAGTTTTTATTTAATATTGGCCTGTATCCGATGAAGGGTTCTTTACAAGTAGGAACTGATGCAGACTATTTACTGTTCTCTAGTAAAGGTTTAGTTGATAATGAAAGTGATCTTGGGGAACTCTATCCCGACGTTGTTATCGCGAATGGAATAGTAAAAAAGGCAGGGTCCAACGTTATAATGCAGCCAGGATGTGGAAAGGAGCTAATTGTAAATATTCCACGGAGGTTTAATCCAATTAGCAATGCGTTTCAGTCCGATGCTATATCTATTGATTATTATTAATAGAAATGTCTATAATTATAGTACTCCTTTAATGCCCACCAAATTAGCGGTGGCTTTTCTTTTTTAAAGGCTGTTTTCGTAAACTTTGTTGCTTTTAGGTCGTAACCAAGCATTCGCTTGGTTACGACCTAAAAGCTAATAGCAACAATCTTTTAGAAAAGAGCGTTTTTAAAAGATAGGATGTTATATCTTAGATGAGGCAACCCAAGCTTGCGAGGTCGGACCTTTTGTAGGGGCTAAGCAGGGAAAAAAAGTAAACACACTTTTTCCTAGGAAAAAGCACACAATGCTTACGAAAAGATCCATAAAATAAAATGAATGAACGGATAGGAGCGGGAACATGAATATAGGACTAAAAAAATCGTTGCAGTTTATTGAAGAGGGGAAGATGGAAGAGGCGCTTGCCTTGTTGCAACAGGTAAATGCAACTGGTGATCACGAAACAAAATATTCTGTAGCAGAAATTTACTATGAATTAGGATTAGTAGATTTAGCTAAAGCAATCATCGAAGAGCTTTTACTACTATACCCTGATGAGGGTGAACTATATACTTTTATGGCTGAGCTATTAATAGACTTAGATGAGGAAGATGAAGCTATTGAAATTCTTTTGGAAATTAAAGAAAGTGATCCTGTGTTTGTTCAAGGGCAACTTCTATTAGCAGATCTGTACCAACTTCAAGGATTAGATGAAGTGGCTGAACAAAAACTATTAAGTGCAGAAGCGTTAGTTCCTGATGAGCCAGTCGTTTTATTTGGTTTAGGGGAATTTTACTTGTTTAGAGGTGATTACTTAAAATCAATCCCTTACTATAAAAGAGTTTTACCTTTCCAGGAAGAGTTAGATGGAACAAATATTGCTTTACGTTTAGCTGAGGCATACAGCGCGAGTGGAGCCTTTGAAGAGGCGTTGACGTTTTATGAAAAAGGAATTAGCGATGATTCACCAATTGATGCTCATTTCGGCTATGGTTACACAGCGTTTCAAATAGGTGAATACACGACAGCAATTGCTCATTTTGAAAAAGTAATAGACATGGACGAGAGCTATTCAAGCGTTTATTCCTACCTAGGAGAAGCCTATGAAGAAGAAGGTAAAATCTATGAAGCTTTACAAATTTTTAAAAAGGGAATTGAGATTGATGAGTTTAATGAAGCACTATACGTTCAAGGAGCGAGAGTTTCGTTAAACAACGGCTATATTGATGAGGGTGAAAGTTACTTAAGGAAAGTGTTAGCGATTAATCCAAGCAACTTTGAGGGGGCAAAGATGCTCGCTAGTTTATTGAAGAAGGAAGAACGTTTTGAAGACCTTCAAGAATTAATTAATTTTTTAAAGGAGCAAGGCGAAGAAGATCCACTATTTGATTGGTTTCTAGCAACTGCTAAGCGAAACCTAGATGATGATCCTAATGTTATCGAAAATTATGAAGAAATTTTTGAGCAACTCTCATATGACAGTGACTTCTTAGAGGAATTTGGACAAGTCCTTTTAGAAAATGGATTCCTAAAAAAGGCAATCAATATCTTTGAAATGGCACTTAAATTAGACCCTTCAAAAGATGAACTAAAACAATTACTGTTTGAATTAGAGAATGATTGATCATACAGTTATGAATAAATCAGCAGCTACTTAGTGATATGTGGGGTAAAAAGATTATGATATTTATTGGCTGTTTTCGTAAACTTTGATGCTTTTAGGTCGTCTTTTGAGAATAAATAAGCTTCACGCAAGCATGAAGAACCAAGCATTCGCTTGGTTACGACCTAAAAGCTAGTAGCAACGACTTTTTAGAAAAGAGCGTTTGCCAGAGATTATTGCTTTTAAATTTGCTAGTAATGACAAGAGATATATCAAGGTCTCAGGGGCATCTTTTCTAACATGCGATGGCTGTAAACATATAAATAGGAACGATTATTTTAATCGGTATCTAAAAAGCCACAATATTTACGAAAAGAGCCTATTTATTAAATAAGAAATAAAAAAAAGTTCATACTATAGAATAGTAATCCTAGATGAGAGTACGGTGAATAGTATGAACTTAATGGATGTCCTGCTTTTTCAAGATAGAAATGAATTAATCAAACTAGTAAAAGAGAGAGAAGTCGCCTTTAACCTTAATTCTAAACGAGAATTGGTAGAAGTACTTTATCCGATGCTACTAAATTCCGAACACATTTCTGCGAAATTTGACTCTCTTACTAACGAAGCTCAAAAGATTGTTTTAGCCTTATGCTACGACCAAAAGCTGTTTCTATCCAAAGAAGAGTTATACGGTTTAACACCCAGTCTAGATACAATTACTTTTCAAAAGGTAATTGAGGAACTTACTGCAAATGGATTTTTATTTTGTTATGTGAATCGTAATTATTTGATTCCTTCGCAAATTAAAAAGCAGTTAGTACGTTCAATACATTTAAAAATTGAAGACTATCGTTTAGTCTTACCGGCTACGGCTCTTGATGCTGAGATTAGCATTGTCAATGATTTATTTGTATTTATTGATTATGTGCAAGAGAAGCCATTGTCACTGACAAAAACAGGAGTTATTTATAAAAAAGACTTTCAATCAATGATGAATCATTTTAGATACAAAGAAACACTTCCAAATGAACAATGGCGGTTTGGCTATGGTCGCCGCTTTTCTCAATATCCGGATCGTTTTTCATTGTTATATGATTTTTGTTTTGAAAATGGTTGGCTTCTTGAAAAAGAAGGGGTGCTTACGGTACAGCCTTGTGTTGAAGACCTATATGACATGCGGCTACCACAGTTGATGAAAAGTATTATCACGTACTGGCAAAAACTTTATCGTCGACCATTTCCTACTGTGCGACTCTTATATCAAATTCTTTTGGATTCACTAACAGAGGGTGAAGCCCTTGAAGAAGAACCACTTATCTCCTTCCTCACCCCTTTTGTAAATGAGTACTATTTTGATAACAAAGAGGATATTATTACAAAACGTTTTTTTTATATGCTTGAATACATGGATGTCATCAAGAGGGTAGAGTTTCATAACATTTCTGGATTTACCGTGGGTCCGAGTCTGAAATTTCTGAAGTAATAGTTAATATTAAAAAATATCTGTTTTTTAGAGGAATTTTGACTTTGTAAACGAATAAATACATAGTAAGGATTTTTAGAAGAAAACAGATTAAACGTGGGGTGCAAGAGCAGATTCTAGCGCTTTGTTTTAAAAGAAAGTATCGTGATTTAATAGATAATGTCAGCTCTAGCGCTTTTCTTAATAGGGGAGGGGAAATGATATGAGTAGCACGATCTCAGTTTTAGAAAAAAAAGATTTTTTAAAGTGGTTTTTAAACAATTATCAGTTAAAACGAAGAGAATGTGCCTGGTTGCTAAATTACTTAATGAGTGACGACCACCTAATGGAAAAAGTTCACTTTGTAGAAAATGCTGAATACTGCCCAAAATCTTTAATCATTTCGGCTAATGACGTCGATTGTATCCCTTTTAGCTTCCACAAACGACAACACGTCACGATGGATGCGGAAAAATCATTCCATGATATTCGCTTAAACAAAGAAGAGGAAATCTATATTCAACTTAATTTTAAAAATGCTAAAACAAATCCTCAATACGTATCAGTTCTAGAAGATAATCCGTTTACCCCAATCGACAAGGAAACAGAAAAAATCTTCAGTTTATTTGCAGACTTAATTATTGACCAAGCGAAATATCAATTTGAAAAAACGCGACTTCTTCAGTTGATTGATGAAGCTTTGGATACTGGGGATAAAGAAAGTTTTCTTAAATATAGTGCCATGTTAGCAAATATAAAAGCCCTTAAAGAATAAGGGCTTTTATATTTGTTTATATTATACAAGGAATAGATTTATAAAAGAGGAAATGCTTCAATTTTGTGGTTAACTTTCCCATTAGGTATAATATAGAGGAGTCAAACCATAGAGGAGGAATTAAAAGCAATGAAGTGGCAAGCAAAGGAAATTGATCTTTATTTACAAGCGAAGGAATACGTGGACACGGCGATTCTTTCACTTGTTCCAATTAACTGGGGAAGTGAGATTAAAAGTACTGTTCAAATGGGTGAATTTATCACGTTAATCAGTGATGAGCTAGAGAGACAATTTAAAGGAAGAGTGCTCCAATTCCCATCATTTACATATTTGAAAACAGAAGGTCTAGATGAGCGTTTACAAAGGGTCAATGCCTTAGATGAGCACTTAAAGAGCAATGGCTTTGAACATATTATTTACGTAACATCTGATATTGAGTGGAAGCAGATTGAGGGCGATATGATGGATACATTACTTTGGATCCCGTCGATTCCGTTAGAACATATGGAGCAAAAATACAAAATGGAAACACTTTCTAACCAAATTAAGCAAATGTTACCAATTCTTACTAATAAGTGGCAAAAACCGAAAAATGAAGAGAATTAACTCTATCATTTTATTGACAGTGATAATGTTATTAAAGTATCATGATTATGTCCTAGTATAATGAGTATTACAATAGTCCGGAGGGACTTATAATAAAATGTTGGGAGGGAAATGTAAGTGAGTGAAAAAGAGCATAAAGTTTCAAGACGTCAGTTCTTGAACTATACGTTAACAGGTGTTGGAGGATTTATGGCTGCAGGTATTACGTTACCGTTGGTTCGTTTTGCCCTCGATCCAGCTTTACAAACAGGCGCAGAAACGGACATGGTAGCTGTAGCCCAAGTAAGCCAACTTTCAAATGAACCGAAGCGATTTGACTTTAAAATAGACCAAGTTGATGCTTGGTATGAATCAGAAGTCTCTAGATCTGCTTGGATTTATGAGGAAGGCGGAAAAATTATTGCACTTTCGCCAGTTTGTACACATTTAGGCTGTACAGTTGACTGGAATACAAGTGATGAGCATCAAAATCGCTTCTTCTGCCCATGTCATTATGGTGCTTTTGAGAAGGATGGTAAGAACGTTGACCGTACTCCGCCAACACAACCGTTATTTGTGTATGACTTAGAAGTACGAGACGGCACTGTTTATTTAGGAAGACCAAGACCACAAGTGTAAGGAGGCGTAATCAATGTTAAATAAGATTTATAATTGGGTAGACGAACGACTTGATATTACGCCTATGTGGCGTGATATTGCTGATCATGAAGTGCCAGAGCATGTTAATCCGGCGCATCACTTTTCAGCATTTGTATATTGCTTTGGGGGCTTAACATTTTTCATTACAGTTATTCAAATCTTATCTGGTATGTTTTTAACAATGTATTATGTACCAGATATCATTAATGCTTATCAATCTGTTTATTACTTACAAAATGAAGTTACGTTTGGAGTTATCGTACGTGGAATGCATCACTGGGGTGCTAGTTTAGTAATTGTAATGATGTTCTTACATACATTACGTGTTTTCTTTACAGGATCGTACAAAAAACCTCGTGAGTTAAACTGGATTGTAGGGGTACTTATTTTCTTTGTTATGTTAGGTTTAGGTTTTACAGGTTACTTACTTCCTTGGGATATGAAAGCTTACTTTGCAACAGTTGTAGGCCTTCAGATTGCTGAAAGTGCACCTCTAATTGGAGGATTTGCGAAGACATTATTAGCAGGTGGAGAAATTATTGGGGCTCAAACGCTAACTAGATTCTTTGCGATCCATGTATTCTTCTTACCAGGTGCTTTACTTGGTTTACTTGGAGCTCACTTTGTGATGATCCGTAAACAAGGGATTTCTGGACCACTTTAAAAAACATTCGTTAAGATAAGGCGAAAAGGAGGGAAAACTATGCATCGTGGGAAAGGAATGAAATTTGTCGGGGACTCTCGTGTACCGGCAGAAAGAACACCGAACATTCCTAAGGATTATTCCGAATACCCTGGGAAAACAGAAGCATTCTGGCCAAACTTTCTACTTAAAGAATGGATGGTTGGTGCAGTTTTCTTAGTTGGTTATTTAATGTTAACAGTGAGTCATTATTCACCACTTGAACGAGTGGCGGATCCAACTGACGCTAGTTATATTCCATTACCAGACTGGTATTTCTTATTTTTGTATCAATTATTGAAATATGAGTTTGCTTCAGGGGATTACACAGTTCTGGGAGCAGTAGTTATTCCGGGAATTGCTTTTGGTGCGTTATTACTTGCGCCATTCTTAGATAGAGGACCAGAACGTCGTCCAATTAAGCGACCAATTGCTTCAGGTTTAATGTTGCTTGCAATTGCTTCTATTATTTGGTTAACGTACGAATCAGTTGCTAACCATGACTGGGAAGCTGCTGCTAAACAAGGTGCAATTGTAGAAGAAAAGCAAATCGATATGGAACATGAAGGCTATCAGATCTGGCTTACTCAAGGTTCTTGTATTAACTGTCATGGTGAAAATATGGCTGGTAACCCTGGGGTTGCTCCATCAGTATTTGAACATGGCTATACAAAAGAAGAGATCATTGACATTATTGTAAATGGTAAGGGTATTATGTCAGGTGGGTTATTTACTGGTACGGATGAAGAACTTGAAATCTTAGCAGAATACATAGCTGCTGATGGTACACCTGAATAAAGTTGAAAAAAGCTGACATTTTTGTCAGCTTTTTTTGTAAGTGAAGGGTATGGTAAAATATAGAAAAGGTGCTATGCCACTCACAACAAGAGTGGAAAAATAATAACAATACATACTTATGATTAGGAGATATGCAATGATTAATTATTTTATTCGGATGCTCAGGGAACCTTGGGTTCTTTTTATTTTACTAGTTGCAAATCTATTAGGGACAATTTATGGATATTGGTGGTACAAAGAACAGTTGGCGATAACACCAGCTCAATTTTATATATTTGTTCCTGATAGCCCAACTGCTAGTCTATTTTTAGTGTTTGTGCTTGCTGCGTTTCTACTGAAGAAAAATTGGCCATTAATGGAGGCGTTTGCAGCAGTAACCCTAATTAAATATGGAGTTTGGGCAGTTGTGATGAATATTGCTGCAGGGGTGGCTGGTGCGACATTATCCTGGCAAAACTATATGTTAATTGCCTCGCACCTAGCAATGGCTGTACAGGCATTACTTTTCGCGCCATATTTCCGTATTAAACCGTGGCACCTTGTAGTCGTCTCAGTCTGGACTTTACATAATGATATCATTGATTACGTATTTGGGATGCACCCTTGGGTCTCGAGGGTATTACTAGATTACATTGCAGAGATAGGTTATTTTACTTTTTGGTTGAGTATCCTTTCAATTGTATTAGTTTATCTATTTGCTGTAAGAAAAAATCGTTTTAAGCTTAATTTATAGGTCTACTCTTGTCCAACTCTTCATAGGATTTAATTAGAAAGAAGAGGAGGGACAGGCATGCACAAGAAGATGCTCGTTTTTATTTGGTTATTTTTTCTTGTTTTTACTACTCAAGTTCATGCTGAAAAGGACTTAGATCAAGATGCGTGGCGGAATCTAAATCACACGGCTGATAAGGTTCTTCAGCTCGTTAAGGAAGAAAAATATAGCGATGCAAAACAATTGATGGACTTTTTTTCCAAGCAATTCTTAGCTATTCGTTATGAGGATCAAGATTTATCTATGACCCATTTACGCTTAATTACAACTTCCTATGAACGTGCGATGGGGGCGGTAACTAGTGCTAATGCTAGCCACGAAGAGCGAATTTTGGCTGTTTCTGAATTTCGTTTAGTAATTGATGCTCTCGTTTCGGATCATCATCCACTTTGGAAAAATACAGAGACTCAAGTGATGAATTACTTTGCAAAGATGCGTGAAGCAATTTCTAGTGGTGAAAATAGCTCTTTTCAACATCATTTTAACGGCTTTCTACAACGTTACGCGGTTATTCGTCCAGCAATCATGATAGATCTATTACCGCATCAATTTCAAAGAATTGATTCACACGTAAAGTATGTTGAAAGATACAGAGCAACAATTATTACAGATAAGGAAAAGGCCAAGCAATTGAAATTAATGGAGGAGGACTTTGCAAGGCTTTATAAAGGCTTTGAGGAAGATCAAGCCGATCCATCTTTATGGTGGGTAATAATCTCAACAGGAGGGATGATTTTATTGTCATTATCCTATGTAGGTTATAAGAAGTATAGAGGTGAAAAGAATAAAGTGAAGATGAAACAATGATACCAATCAAAGGTGCGTCACGAGGGCAGCACAATCTAGTTGAAGTGGAACGAACATTCATTCAATTGACAGGAATGAAAACTTTGACTAAAATTGATGTTAATAACTACTGAGAAGATAATCATTCTACTCAAAAAAAATTACGGAGGTTTAGACATCAATGGGTTTCTTAATTTATTTTGCCTTACTTATCCTAATCCCACTATGGGCACAGATGAAGGTAAAAAGTGCGTACAAGAAGTATTCTAAAGTACCGGCTTCTTCAGGAATGACAGGAGCACAGGTAGCACGAAAGATATTGGATGATAACGGACTTTATAATGTCACAGTAGAACCAATTCAAGGAAAACTGACGGATCATTATGACCCACGGGCAAAAGCAGTTCGCTTATCAGAAGAAAACTATTATGGCCATTCAGTTGCAGGTGCTGCTGTTGCCGCTCACGAAGTTGGTCATGCGATGCAAGACGCTGAAGAATATGCATTTTTGCGTTTCCGTCATGCGTTAGTTCCAGTAGCTAATTTTGGGTCAAACAGTGCGATCTTTATTATTTTAGCTGGTATATTAATGCAAATGTCTGGTTTACTCCTATTAGGGATTATTTTTATGGCTGGTGCCGTGTTATTCCAGTTAGTGACTTTACCAGTTGAATTTAATGCTTCTAGTCGAGCAATGGAACAAATTGTTTCAGTTGGTGTAATTCGTAACAATGAAGAGCGAGAAACTAAGAAGGTCTTGGATGCTGCGGCCTTAACATACGTAGCAGCAGCACTAGTTGCAGTCATGGAACTTTTACGTTTTGTACTAATGTATGTTGGAATGCGTAGTGATGATTAATAAAGTTATTGATGGGTCACATTTTTTGTGGTCCATTTTTTTTTATGAATGATGATAATTAATAATTATAAATTAATAATTATAAATTATTTATGCTGAATTATGAAAACCGTTTGTGAAATTTTCACAAACGGTTTTCAATTCAAAACTCAAAACTCAAAACTCAAAACTCAAAACTCAAAACTCAAAACTCAAAACTCAAAACTTGTACTCAGTGCTCAATTGGCCGCTTATATTCATCTAACGTAAAGCCTTCACCGATAACATCTTGAACGTCATTTACTGTAACGAAGGCGTGTGGGTCTATCTTTTCGATAATAGTTTTTAAACGGATGATTTCATTCCTACTGACAACACAGTACAAAATTTCTTTTTCTAAGCCGGAAAAGCTACCCGTTCCTTTTAAAATGGTAACACCGCGATCCATTTGCTGGAGAATAACTGAAGAAATTTCCCTAGACTTATCTGAAATAATGAACGCAGCTTTCCCAGAGTAAGCACCTTGAAGCATAAAATCAATCACCTTCGCGCTAATGAATACAGCGACTAACGTATACATAGCTTCACGATAATCTAAATAGAGAATTAAAGAAGAAATGATAACTGCAGCGTCAAACATAAACATCGTTTTACCCATGCTCCAACCATAATATTTGAAGCCGAGACGGGCGATAATGTCAACTCCTCCAGTAGTTCCACCAAAACGAAATACAATCCCAAGACCAACTCCAATAAATACGCCAGCGAATAAAGCAACAAGTGTCATGTCATCATGGAGAAGAATTTCTAGAAACCGAAACCGTTGAAAAATAAATAAGAATAAGGAGAGGCTAAACGTTCCAATGAGAGTATAGATAAATGAATTTCTCCCAAGTACCTTCCATCCAATAAAGAATAGTGGAATATTCAATAGTAAGTTCGTATAGGCTGGATCGAAATTAAAGATAAAAAACAGTATTAAGGTTATCCCAGTAAAGCCACCGTCAGCTAGATTGTTTTCCATATTGAAATAAACAAGTCCAAATGACATAATTGCCGCGCCTAACATAATAAAAAGAACGTTTTTTAGTTTTATTGGTGTATTCATAGCAACAAATTCCTTTACACTAAAGTTATGATTCCTATTATAGCTAAGTTTTTACAATAAATAAAACAGGGCTATAATAGTTAATAGTTTAGAGTGTAAAGTTTAGAGTTATGTAGGGTTTTGCTTCGAAGCTTTACTTGAATAACTTAAAACTCAAAACTAATAAATAGCTTTACACTCTAAACTTTAAAAATAAATATTTGTCAAATCATGCAGATTTAGCTAACATGTAAACTAGAAGCAAAATGAGGTGATTTTGTGAACGAGAAAAATCTAAAAGATATCCAAAACGAAGTTGATCTCTATATAAGTCAATATAAGGAAGGGTATTTTAGTCCTTTGGCAATGCTTGCAAGGATGACGGAGGAGTTAGGTGAGTTAGCCCGTGAAGTAAATCATTATTACGGAGAAAAGCCTAAAAAATCTTCAGAAGATGACAAATCAATGGAACAAGAGTTAGGTGATTTATTTTTTGTTTTAGTTTGTTTTGCAAATTCTTTAAACATTGATTTAGAAGAATCCTTTGATCTTGTCATGGAGAAGTTTAGAACGCGTGACAAAGATCGTTGGACGAAAATAGAAGAGTAAAGGGGTTAGTAATTATGACACAACCAATTATTAAAGTTGCAATCACTGGTGCAAGAGGGAAAATGGGACAGGAAGCTGTCCGTATGGTTACATCTACGCCTCATTTTCAACTAGTTGCCGCAATTGATACGAAAGATGAGGGGAAATTGCTTTCTCAAATAGAGGGAATGCCTAATGTAGACGTACCTATGTATATTGATTTACATAAAGCTCTATCAGAACAAGAGGTAGACGTGTTAGTAGACTTAACCAACCCAAAGGTTGGAAGAAAACATATGGAAATTGCCTTTGAGCATGGAGTAAGGCCAGTAGTAGGAACAACCGGTTTCACTGATCAGGATGTCGAAGAATTATCGAAAATTACAGAAGAAAAAGAGTTGGGCGCTATTATTGCTCCAAACTTTGCAATCGGGGCAATTCTAATGATGAAATTTTCACAAATGGCAGCAAGGTACTTACCTGATGTTGAAATCATTGAAATGCATCATGATAAAAAACTCGATGCACCATCAGGAACTGCGGTAAAAACGGCACAAATGATTTCTGAAGTTCGAGAACCAAAACAGCAAGGGAATCCAGAAGAAAAAGAAGAACTAGTAGGTGCTAAAGGCGCAGAGTTCCAAGGAATGCGAATTCACAGTGTTCGCTTACCTGGACTTGTAGCTCATCAAGAAGTGATATTTGGAGGCGTAGGACAAACATTGACAATAAGACATGACTCCATTGATCGTAGCTCCTTTATGCCAGGAATTCGCCTAGCGGTTGAAACTGTAATGAAGCTTGATTTGTTAGTGTACGGGTTAGAAAATATTATTGAATAAAGGGGAAGATTCCATAATGAAGATAGCTTTAATTGCCCACGATAAAAAGAAACCTGATATGGTTCAATTCGCTATTGCCTATGAGTCAATATTGAAGGAACATAAAATATATAGCACAGGGACAACCGGAACAAGAGTTATGGAGGCCACTTCCTTACAAATTGAAAGATTTCAATCGGGTCCTCTAGGTGGGGATCAACAAATCGGTGCTTTAGTAGCAAAAAATGAAATGGACTTGGTACTATTTTTTAGAGATCCACTAGCCGCTCAAGCACACGAGCCAGATATCACTGCCTTAATTCGCTTATGTGATGTTTACGGTATCCCACTTGCTACAAACATGGCGACAGGCGAAATTTTAGTGAAAGGCCTTGCTAGAGGAGACTTTGAATGGAGAAAAATTGTCAACCCATGATTACTGAACAAAATGTCCAGCTATTAGCTTTTGGTGCCCATTCTGATGATGTTGAAATTGGAATGGGGGGCACAATTGCTCAATATTGTCGCCAAGGCCAGGAAGTGGCGATTTGTGATTTAACAAAGGCTGAATTATCCTCAAATGGTAACGTGGAGCTTAGACAAAAAGAAGCATGGAAAGCCCAAAGCGTGTTAGGAGTAAAAACTAGAATACAACTTGACATTGCAGATCGTGGGATTGCTATGACTGATGAAAATGTAAAAAAAGTCGTCTCTGTCATTCGGAAACTTCGACCACAAGTGGTATTTGCCCCTTATTACGAGGATCGCCACCCTGATCATGGCAATTGTGCGAGTCTTGTAAAAGAAGCAATTTTCTCAGCAGGAATTAAAAAATATCAAGATGAACTAAACTTGCCTGCACATAAAGTAGATTCTTTCTATTATTACATGATTAATGGTTTCCATAAGCCATCATTTATTATCGATATTTCAGCTGAAATAAACATCAAAATTGAAAGCCTAAATGCTTATGAAAGCCAATTTAGTAAACAACCGGGTAGTATTGATACACCTTTGACGAATGGGTATCTTGCATCGGTTTTAGCGAGGGAAAGTTTATTTGGAAAAGAAGTAGGTGTTGAATATGGAGAGGGTTTTATATCTGAGCAACCGCTTCTTATTCAGCAGTTATTGAGGGAGAAGAAATGAAACTTAAAATAGGAATTACTTGTTATCCTACTGTTGGTGGCTCAGGAATCATTGCTACTGAACTAGGAAAACTTTTAGCAGAAAAAGGTCATCAAATTCATTTTATTACTTCAGGCGTACCATTTCGTTTAGATAAAGTGTATTCAAATATTTTTTATCATGAAGTAGAGGTTAATCATTACTCAGTGTTTCAGTATCCACCATATGACATAGCTTTAGCTAATAAAATGGCTGCTGTGGCTCAAAGAGAACAGTTAGATATCCTTCATGTTCATTATGCAATTCCTCATGCCATTTGTGCTTTTTTAGCAAAAGAAATGGTTGGGGGAAATCTTAAAATTGTCACAACACTACACGGAACTGATATTACCGTTTTAGGAAATGACCATTCACTTAGTGAAATTATTCGCTTTGGAATTGAAAAATCAGATGCTGTCACAGCTGTTTCAGTTGACCTAATCGAACAAACAGAGCAACTTTTACATACAACCAGTCCCATTGAGCCTGTGTATAATTTTATCGATCAGCGCGTTTACTACAAAAAAGAATGTGGTTGTTTACGAAAAGAATACAAAATTGCCGATCATGAAAAAGTAATTATTCACGTCTCTAATTTCCGTTCTGTTAAACGGGTTCCTGACGTTGTTCGAAGCTTTGCAAAGATCATAGAGCACGTCGATGCGAAATTATTGCTCCTTGGGGATGGTCCAGAATATTCTAAGGTTTGCCAACTCGTAAAACAACTAGGGATACAAGATAAAGTTTTATTTTTAGGAAACCAAAAGCATGTCGCAGATTTTTTATCGATCAGTGATTTAATGATGCTTCTTTCGGAAAAAGAGAGTTTTGGCTTAGTTTTACTAGAGGCAATGGCTTGTCAGGTTCCGGTTATTGGGACAAATGCTGGAGGTATTCCAGAGGTAATTGCAGATGGTGAAACCGGATTTATCTGTAACGTTGGTGATGTTGATACAATTGCTGCCAGAGCCATAGAGATTTTAACGAATGATGAACTTCATGAGCAGATGGCAAAGAAATCCTTAATCAGAGCAAAAGAACATTTTAGTCAAGAGATCATTATTTCAAAATACGAAGATATTTACTATACCGTTTTGAACAATGAAAAAGGACTTAAATAGAAAGAAGGATCAAGCTCATGAAGAGTATTTTCTTTCATCACGCAAAAGAGGTTATCGCTAAATTAGAAAAGGCTGGTTATGAGTCATACATCGTGGGTGGAGCAGTTCGAGATCACTTATTACAAAGGGATATTCACGATATTGATCTCGCTACATCTGCTAGGGTCGAAGAAATAGAACGACTATTTCCAAGAACCATTGATGTTGCTATTAAACATGGGACTGTCATTGTTCTTCATGGTAATCAGTCTTTTGAGGTCACTAGTTTTCGCGGAAACTGTTTATTGGAAGATCTTAAGCTACGAGACTTCACAATGAACGCGATCGCTCTAACGGGTAATGGGCAAATCATTGATCCTTATTTTGGACATAAAGATATTCAAAATAAGGTCATTCGCGCTGTTGACAATCCTTTAGAACGTTTTAGCGAAGATCCACTCCGAATGTTACGAGCGATCCGCTTTGTTAGTAAATTATCCTTTTCCATAGAGAAAGAAACAGAATCTGCAATTGAAATCTATGGTCATAACATTAATAAGGTAGCAATTGAAAGGGTTTCTGTAGAATTAGAAAAAATTTGGTTCGGACAAAATGTTGTGAGCGCTTGGCGGAAATTTTTAGATACAAAGCTGATGAATAAAATTGAGCACCTTAGACCGCTCCAGCCAGCCTTGACTGATGAAAAGATTATTAGAACATTCCCCAGGCTTCATACAGTTACTGAAATATGGTCTGTCCTTTTGTTTACTAAACATGAATTACGAGTGAAAGAATTTTTAAAACAATGGAAACAACCTAATAAGGTCATTACGGAAGTGGAACTTATTTTATCACGATTAGAGCGATGTCTTAATCAAGGGCTTACTGCAGAGGATTTATATGATTTTGGGCTTGCTACTAGCAAGAAGGCTGAACGGATAAGAGCAGCTCTCTTAAATGAAGAGGCCGATCTCAGTAAAATTGAAGCTGCTTTCCAAGCGCTTCCTATCACGGAGAAAAAACAATTGGCTATAAAAGGAACTGATGTAGTAAAATTTTTAACAAAAGATGACCCGAAATCTCGTATAAGTGAACTGTTAACGCTAGCAGAGAAAGCTGTTCTTATGAAACAGGTAGAAAATCAAAAGGATGAAATCATTCACTGGTTACAAAAGGAGGGCTTCATTCATGCGTAGTAAGTTATTACAGATGCTAATTGACCACCAAGGTGATTTTGTCTCAGGAGAAGCGATTAGTCAATTTTTAGGCTGTTCAAGAACTGCTGTTTGGAAGCATATAGAAGAGCTTCGAAAGGCGGGCTATAAGCTAGAAGCAGCACCAAGAAAAGGATATCGAATCATCCATCAACCCAATCTAGTAACTGAAAATGAAATCAAAGCAGGACTTTCAACAACCTATATAGGAAAAACTGTTGTTTATGAAAAATCAGTTCCATCGACCCAAGGAATTGCTCATCGCTTAGCAAGTGAAGGGGCTAAAGAAGGAACGTTGGTAGTTGCAGATGAGCAGGTAAGTGGTAAAGGAAGATTAGGTAGACCTTGGCTTTCTCAAATTGGGACGGGTATTTGGATGAGTTTGATTTTAAAACCGAAAATCCCACCCCAGCGAGCCCCACAATTAACACTTTTAGCAGCTGTGGCTGTCATTCGAGGAATCCATGAGTATACGAACATTCAGTGTGATATAAAGTGGCCTAACGATATTTTATTAAATGGCAAGAAGTTAGTTGGGATCCTTACAGAGATGCAGGCAGACCCAGATCAAATTCATTCTGTGATCATTGGGATCGGAATTAATGTTAATCAAAACAACTTTCCTGAAGAGATTAGCGATATAGCGACTTCACTTAAAATTGAAAAAGGTGAGGAAATTAACCGTGCAGGATTGCTGCAAAGCATTATGGTTCAATTCGAACAACTCTATGAGCTGTTTTTAAAAGATGGGTTTAGTCAGGTTAAATTAATGTGGGAAGCTTATGCGACTACAATTGGTCGGAGAATTACTGCGAGAACTATTTCTGGTTCATTAGAAGGCTATGCCAGTGGAATTACTGATGAAGGTGTCTTATTATTAGAAGACGATTTTGGAAAGGTACATAAAATATACTCTGCTGATATAGAATTTTAAATTCACAAAATCTTGAAATTCTGATATACTAAATGCGAAATGGGCAGTATCCTATAGAACTGCACCGAATCGGTTGTAACTTTTTAAAAAAATTAGTCTGCCTTGATCCATAAGGACTAGGACAGAGGGATAATGAAACTAACCAAAATTTGCTTACACAGAAACTCTAATTTTTCTGTTATGCTAATTTTTAATCCTTCTCTCCTATTTTGGAGAGAAGTTTTTTAGTTTTGACAGAAAAATTGGAATGAATAGTTTCATCTTTACTCCTCTGATACCAAAAAGGAGGAAAACGAATGAAAACCACAGCAACGTTTAAAGAAATGAAGCGTAAGAAAGAAAAAATAGCGATGTTAACTGCTTATGATGCACCTTCAGCAAAATTAGTCGAGGAGGCCGGTATAGATGTAATTCTAGTAGGGGACTCCTTAGGTATGGTTGTCCTCGGTTACGACTCGACAATTCCGGTTACTCTTGAGGATATGATTTTACACACGAAGGCTGTAAAACGTGGGGCACGTAACACTTTTATTATTACAGATATGCCATTTTTAACGTATCATTCGACATTAGCTGAAACAATGAACAATGCAAAGCAGCTGATGCAAGAAGCTGGGGCGCATGCAGTAAAGCTAGAAGGAAATGGTCAGGTTATTGATAAAATTGAACACTTAACGAAAGCTGGAGTTCCTGTTGTTGCCCATTTAGGTTTAACTCCACAATCTGTAGGTGTAATGGGTGGTTATCGGGTTCAAGGCAAAGATGCCGAGACAGCCAAACATTTAATTGAGGATTCAAAACTAGTTGAGGTTGCAGGTGCATCTATGCTTGTTTTAGAATGTGTCCCAGCCCCGCTAGCAAAACTAATTTCAGAACAGCTAACGATCCCTGTTATTGGTATAGGTGCTGGAAGTGATACCGATGGGCAAGTCCTTGTATACCATGATTTAATTGGATATGGTAGCGGTCATGTCCCAAAATTTGTAAAGCAGTATGCAAATATTACTAGTAGTATTTTAACTGCGGTTGGTGAATACGTAAAGGAAGTTAAAACAGCACAATTTCCTGAAGAAAAGCACACATTTACGATGAAAAGTGAAGAGTTACACCGCTTGTATGGAGGAGAAGCATGATAATTGCTCGAACGATTACCGAATTACAAAAAATAGTCTTAGAAAAAAAGAAACAGAGGAAAAGCATTGGGTTTGTTCCAACTATGGGTTATTTGCACGAAGGTCATCTCTCGTTAATTGAAAAAGCAAAAAAACATGATGATTTCATTGTGTTAAGTATTTTTGTTAATCCTCTACAGTTTGGACCAAATGAGGACTTTGATCGATATCCAAGAGACTTTGAGAGAGACGAAATGCTAGCAAACTCCGCAAATGTAGATGTTATTTTTTACCCAGATGTTAACGAAATGTATCCGAATGACCTAAGTGCGACGATTTCTGTCAAAAAAGGTGTTGGGGTATTATGTGGCAAGTCCCGTCCAGGCCATTTTGATGGTGTCGCAACAGTTGTGTTAAAATTGTTTAACATTGTTCAACCGACAAGAGCCTACTTTGGGATGAAAGATGCTCAACAAGTGGCTGTTATTGAAAATATGGTTGCTGACTTTAATCTCCCTGTAAATGTCATGAAATGTGATACTTTACGAGAAGAGGATGGTTTAGCTAAAAGTTCTCGAAATGTTTATCTTACAAATGATGAAAGAAACGAAGCGACTGAAATCTACGCTAGCTTAAAACAGGCACTTGGGCTAATTGGTGCTGGGGAAAGAAACCCTAATGTAATAAAAGAGACCATAAAAGCTCATTTGCAAGCGAAAACAAGCGGAAGTGTTGATTATATAGAGCTTTTAGCTTATCCAAGTTTAAAAGAAGTAGATACTCTTGAAGATGAAATTATTATCGCCATTGCCTTAAAATTTCGGCAGGCACGACTAATAGATAATGTGACAATAACGATTAAATAACCTTAATTGGGAGGAAAACTTATGTTTAGACATATGATGAAAGGGAAAATTCATCGCGCGCGCGTCACAGAAGCAAATTTAAATTATGTTGGCAGCATTACAATTGATGAGGATATTTTAGATGCTGTTGATATGTTACCAAACGAAAAGGTGCAAATTGTTAATAACAATAATGGTGCTAGACTAGAGACTTATATTATTCCTGGTAAGCGTGGTAGTGGAGTTGTTTGCTTAAATGGTGCGGCTGCAAGGCTTGTTCAAGAAGGTGATGTTGTCATTATTATCGCATACGGTCTAGTTCCTGATGAAGCGGCAAAATCCTTTCAACCAAAAGTTGCGATTATGGATGAAAACAATCGCATCGTTGAAATGATCGGAACTGAACCAGCTTTTACAATCCGTTAAAGGTAACAGTGATGGAAACCGAGTCTATTCGGACAGGATATGAATTTTAATAAACTTGTCCGAAGTTGTAGTGAGTTTGGACGTCAAATTACAATTAAATGTAAAACCCATGTTCCAAAGAGTGCGGTTGGAACGCCAAAAGGCATTAAATGAAGAAATTCTGTTCCAAAGGGCGCGGACCATTCCGAAGTTGGTTCGAGTTGGGATAATAGAGAGTTGTTACATCAACGAACGAGTCTGATAAGAATATTAATCCTCCTAATGTAAAACACTTAGCATAAGTTGTTTTAACTGTTAGGGGGATTTTTTATGGAAAAATGGGTCAATGATTGGCATACCCGATATTGGAAGTTAAAGAAGTCAATTGAAAACAATAGCCTAAATGAAAATCTCTACGAAGAGTTAGCAAAAGAATGTGGAGCATTATTAGAAACCTGGATGGAAATGGAAGATAAATTAGATGATATCAAAGAATTAAAAGCTCAAACCAATTTTGATAGTCATTCCTTTGCTTTACCGAAAAATCTTGAAGGTCCAACTTATTTTCATTTAGAGATGTTTGAAAAAGCAATTGATACATTAAAAACAGAGATTGAAACTGAAAAACCACATGAGCTTACCCTTTACCTTTATTTAGGCTTTTCTTATTTATATGAGGGAGAAATCGATCGAGGAAAAGAAGCGTTTCTGTTCGTTGTTCAGACTAGTGTAAATCGGCTTGAAAAGCATTTCGCTTATGTAGGGTTAGGTTGTTTATACGGAAGAACTCATCAGTATGAGGACGCCATTCATTATTTTGAGAAGGCGAATTCTCTTTATAATAATATCGACGTACCGTATAATATAGGAATGGCTTTTGTGATGTTACAAAAATACGAGCTCGCAATTCCTTATTTTGAACAAACAATTAAGGCAAATGATGAAGACGGTGAAGCGCGCTATTTTTTAGGACATTGTTATTTAAAGCTAGGGAATGAAACGAAAGCATTCGAATCTTGGTATGCTGCATTACAATTGTTGGAATACAAAGATTTACTTGTGACCATAGCTTACGAGTTTGAAAATTTTGGTTACTATTCGGCAGCTATTCATTGCTACAAACGTCTAGAAGCGTTAGGTTTTCAGGAGCCATGGGTGTACCATGGAATTGCCTGGAACTACGGCCTCCTAGATGAAAAAGAGTTGGCAATTTCAATGTTTGAGAAGCTTCTTGCAGAAAATGAAAAAGAAACAAATATCTGGATATCATATTTATGGCTTTCATCTAAATGGAATGACATAGAACATTTTGAAACACTCGTGAAGAAAGCAAAAAAGGAAAATATTGACCATCCGTTAATCGATAAAATTTTAAGTTAGTGGTATGATTAGACAAGTGATTTAGGGAATAAGGGTTCAGGGGTTGTTACCCTTGAACTTTCGTTATAAGCTTTGCAGGGGAAAGTAAAGAGTGAATACATAGAAATTTTGCAGTTTGCAGACAGACAAACTTGAACATATGAGAGGTGAAGCTAGTGAAGGAAAAGTTTGTAGTAGTTGATTTAGAGACAACAGGTAATAATCCGAAAAAAGGGGATCGGATTATTCAAATAGGACTTGTTGTGGTGCAAGAAGGGAAAATAACAGCGCGGTTTTCTAGCTTCATTAATCCTGAGCTAGAAATCCCTGTATTTATTCAACAGTT
The DNA here is from genome assembly GCF_025377685.1 of Anaerobacillus sp. CMMVII. Taxonomy (NCBI): domain Bacteria; kingdom Bacillati; phylum Bacillota; class Bacilli; order Caryophanales; family Bacillaceae; genus Anaerobacillus; species Anaerobacillus sp. CMMVII. The sequence continues at coordinate 367,169 of NZ_JACEHK010000010.1, forward strand.
TACAGGAATTAATGACGCGATGGTGAAGGATGCACCTCTTTTTAGTAGTGTTGCGCCTTCTTTATTAGAATATTTGGATGGGGCTTATTTTGTTGCACATAACGTTCCTTTTGACTTATCATTTTTGCAATATGAATTAGAATTGTGCGGCTATAACGGATTTACAGGACCAATTATTGATACTGTTGAATTAGCCCGCTTATTATTGCCCTCTGAAGAAGGATTTAAACTAAATCATTTGGCAACTAAATTAAATTTAAACCATGACCGTCCACATCAAGCAGATAGTGATGCGGAAGTAACAGCTGAAATATTACTGATATTACTTTCAAAACTAGTGAATTTGCCGCTGCTAACATTACAAAGGTTAAAACCGATTGTAAGTAAATTGGATTGTTCTTTAGATGAAATCATTCAAAATGCAATTACAGAAAAATTAACAAAGGTTGCGCTAAACGATCATGAGTTAGAGGAGTTCCGTCAAATAGTTTTACGTAAACCTGTTTTGTTTGGCAAACAATCTTCACCTGCCGATATAACTGAGTTTATAGAAGATTTGCCTGAGATTGAGACAAAGCTTTCAAGGGAATTAGAGGGCTTTGAAATTCGTCATGGGCAAAAAGAGATGATGACCTTAATTGATGATGCCTTACATTCGAATCAACATTTACTTGTTGAAGCAGGAACAGGAACTGGAAAATCTATTGCCTATTTACTCCCCGGTCTTTATTTTGCAAAACAAACTGAAACTACTTTGGTCATAAGTACCCATACTGTACAATTGCAACAGCAACTTTTAGAGCGGGATATGGAAATTTTAGAAAAGTCAGTATCTTTTCCTTTTCGAGCAGCGGTTTTAAAAGGTAGAAGTCATTATTTGTGTTTGCGGAAGTTTGAACAAAAACTTGATGATCATCTAGACCAAAATTATGATACCCTCCTTTCGAAAGGGCAAATCTTAATTTGGTTAACCGAAACACTTGAAGGTGATGTTGAGCAATTAAATTTGCCTAGCGGCGGCAAAGTTTTTTGGAGTGAAGTCCAAAGCGATGCCATTACATGTGTGGGTAAACATTGCCCTTGGTTCTCAAGATGCTTTTATCATCGTGCAAGAAACAATGCACATGGAGCAGATTTAATCGTTACAAATCATGCCTTATTGTTTACGGATATGACGCAAGATCATCAATTGTTGCCGAGTTATAAACAAGTCATTGTCGATGAAGCCCATCACCTTGAAGAAGTGGCAAGTGATCACTTTGGGATGCGCACAGATTATTTTGCGTTTCATCATTTATTTTCAAGATTAGGAACAATAGAAACAAATGATTTGTTAAAAAGTATTGTAACCATTCAAGAGAAGCTAGGACTTAATTTGGATCAGTATTTTCATGAACTTGATCAACTCATTGTGGATTTGAAATATGATTTAGATGAATGCTTTCGAATGATACATGCAACTGTTGTAAGGAACATGACACGCTCGAAAAATGAAGTTGGAAGGTTAAGTTTACGATATTATCCAGACCAAATGACAGGCAATGGCTGGAGAGAAATCCAAGAAGCAGTTCTTAGAGTACAAATGCAATTGAAAGATACCCTGAAGCTAATGAAAAGAATTACTGATGAGCTTTCACTTGAGGACAATGAGTTAAACTTTACTCAGACAGGAATATTGTCTGCATTTAAAGGATTATATGCAAATTTATCAGAAGAAAAGGGTAAGCTAGAGGAGTTGTTGTTACACTACGATCCGAATTACGTCTACTGGATTGAAGTTGATGCAAAGGGAGCGAAAAATGCAACCTATATCTATAGTAAACCTGTTGAAGTTTCGGAAATTATGGCTGATACTTTTTTTAATAAAAAATTAAGTGTTGTTTTGACGTCCGCAACTCTAACCGTAAAAAATTCATTTAATTATATTATTCAACGTTTAGGTTTGGAGGACTATGGTGTCACTACTCATATAATTGACTCTCCATTTAAATATAGTGATCAGGTACAGCTTATGGTTCCAACCACAATTCCAAATATAAAAGAAGTTGATGAGAACGAATATACCTACGAGGTTGTTATAAGCATTTTGGATATAGCGAAAGTCACTAAAGGTAGAATGTTAGTGCTATTTACCTCATACGATATGCTTCGAAAAGCATTTTATCAATTAAAAGATCTGATTGTTAATGAGGAATTTGTACTAATCGGGCAAGGCATTAGTAGTGGTAGTAGAGCGAAGTTAACAAAAAACTTTAAGCAATTTGATCAAGCGATTTTGTTTGGGACAAGTTCTTTTTGGGAAGGTGTTGATATTCCTGGAGAAGATTTAAGCTGTCTTATTATCGTTCGGTTACCGTTCTCTCCACCAGATAATCCTGTTTTCGAGGCTAGAAGTGAAAAACTAAAAGAATTAGGGAAGAGTCCATTTATGGAGCTCTCATTACCTCAAGCGATTATCCGCTTTAAACAAGGTTTTGGAAGGTTAATTCGTTCTTCGCGAGACCGTGGAGCTGTCTTTGTTTTTGACCGAAGAATTACTGAGACACGCTATGGAAAATTATTTATTCAATCTTTACCAACTGTTCCTTTGCAGCAAAAATCATTAGAACAATTATTATATGAGCTTGAAAATTGGTTATAATGTAAAAGATTTGAAACAAGCTTTCGGAGTGATGACGTTGAGAAAAGTTTTTGTTGTATTTGTGTTAATAGCACAACTATTTTTATCCACATACGGGGTCTTTGCTGAGTCAATTGAAGTTGATTTAAATCTTGAAGAACAAGATTTAGCTTACACATTTTTTGACTTATCAAACGGTGAAGCGACTCTATTACAGTCAGGCAAAGGACACAATATTTTAATTGGAACAGGTAGTTTGGAATCACAAGAAGAATTGGAACAAAGATTAAAGATGTACCATGTTGAAACTATAGATACCGTCATTATTACTAATCAGTCAGATGAGTACACAGGCAATTTACAATGGGTCATTAATAATTTTAATGTCCAAACAGTGATCTTACCTGAGGTAATTAAGGAGCAAATGATTGCATTTCACCACCTTCATGATAAGGAAGTTGTTGGCTGGAAGAAAGGTGACAAAACGGAACTACTACCATTTTTAAAAACAGAAGTGATCTACGTCGAGGACCGAGAAATAGAAGATAAGGGAGCTCTTGTAATTGTATTTACATATGGCAAACAAACGCTGTTATTTATGGGGATTGCCGATAAACAGGTCGAAAAACAATTAGTGGATGCGTATGCGTTAAAGTCGACTATTTTAAAGGTTGCTGACTTTGGAAGTGAAAAGGGAACTACACAAGCATTTTTAGAAGAGGTTGATCCACAAGTAGCCATACTCTTTAAAAAAAATGGTGCAACTGTTAGTGAATTAGTGCTTGAAAGACTTCAAGAAACCTGGATTGATATTTATCAAACATATCGCTTGGGTAGCGTATCGATAAAATGTCACAATGATGATTATGAAATCTTAACTGTTAGGCCTCAGGAGGAGGATTTTTCCTTTGGCTTAGCGAACAATATATCAAAAATATTTAAAAACTAATGTAATGAATTTCTGAGCTTGTCAATATCTTCACCCACTTCTTAAATTGAAATGTAGAATTTAGAATGTAAAATGTAGATTGATTGAAAAATTTTTGCTCCGGCCTTACTTTCAGCATTCTACATTTTAACTTTAGTCACGCCACAAGAGGCTACATCTAGTTGACTTAAACCATTCAACTCTAGACGTAGCTTGATGTGGCTGATTTATTGGAACGACAAATAGCAAAGTAGTAAAGGAGAAACAAATGAAACAACTTTTTTACAACGGGGTCATTATAACTGGGGAAAAAGATGAGGTTATTGAAAATGGATATCTCGTCGTTGAAAATGGCGTTATTATTGAGGTTGGATCAGGCAACCCATTACATGCTTTAGAAGAAGTAAATGAGAAAGTTGATCTACATAATAATTGGGTAATGCCAGGGTTAATAATACTCATGGGCATATTGGTAGTTCTTTACTAAGAGGCTTTGGTGACGACTTACCCTTAGATGTTTGGCTAAAAACAAAAATGTGGCCAATGGAAGCGAAATTTACTGCGGAAACAATTGAAGCAGCTGCCTCTTTAGCCATTTTAGAAATGTTAAAAAGCGGTACAACAACATTTTTAGAAATGTATCATCTTCACTTAGAATTAATTGCTAATATTGTCGATCAATCTGGGATACGCTCTGTTTTAACTAGGGGAATGATTGGACTCTGTTCGCCATTAGAGCAAGAGAAAAAATTAGCTGAAGCTATTGAGCTAAATAAAGTACTAAGATCGATTGGTGAAGGACGTATTACGACAATGTTAGCGCCGCATGCACCTTATACTTGCCCACCTGCATTTCTAGAAATGGTTGTTCAAGAAGCAAAAAAGTTAAGCCTTCCAATCCATATTCATTTGTCTGAAACTGCTCAAGAAGTTCAGAATCATATTGATACCTACGGGAAACGACCAGCTATTCATTTAGCAGAGTTAGGGGTATTTGAAGTTCCAGCGTTAATTGCTCATGGGGTGCATCTAGATGCAGCAGAACTAGACATATTGTCACAATATGAAGTTGCTGTTTCCCACAATCCAATAAGTAACCTGAAGTTAGGTTCAGGAATTGCCAATATCCCCAAAATGCTTGAAAGAAACATTTTAGTGGCCATTGGCACAGATAGTGCTGCATCAAACAATAATTTGGATATGTTCCAAGAAATGAGAATGGCCGCTTTAATCCATAAAGGGAATCAAGAGAATCCTACTGTAGTCTCAGCTCAAGATGCTTTATTAATGGCTACTTATAATGGCAGTAAGGCTTTGCAATTAGAAGAAACTGGAATACTGAAAATTGGCAAAGAAGCTGACTTTATTGTTATCGATAGTCAAAAGCCTCATCTTCAACCAAATCAGCAAGTTATTTCACATTTAGTATATTCAGCATCAGGTAGCGATGTCATCGATGTTTATGTGAGAGGTAATTGTATCATTCGGAACAAACAATGCTTGACATTGGATGAAGAAAAAATTATTTTTGAAGCTAATCGGGCATTTCGTAACATTCTTTCCTAAAAAAAGAGGCTTTACTCAAAGATGGTGTTGCGAAAGAAGGTACCATAAGTAGCCTTTTTATCGCATTGGTCACCATCTATTTGGCGTTAGCCATAATGAGTAAGCCTTAAAATAGGTGTAGGTATTGGAGGTTATTTTGGATACTGTAATTGGTTAAAAAGTAACTAACCATGAAAATGCATTACTTTTTTTGGAATAACTCCGGAAAAGTAGTCTGCCTAAAGCAGTAATTCAAGGTATTCTCAAAGTTGGGTCGTTCCGGTGAAGATAAAGAAAAGCTCTTTTTTTCCTGTTGATACCATTCACAAATGCTCAGTTGTGAAGTTGGTTCTATTGTAAGAGTTTGCTTCACGCTCACGCCTCCTTTGTTGAGCGGTACTAATATTATCTCCCTGAGGAACAGAGCTATGTTTAGTAATATTTATTTAAGAAGGAAGAAGCTTTTCTGTAAATAAAACTTACAAGCGCATAAGTACCTCGACAAAGGGATTAGCTTTTAAAAACAAAGTAAAAGATAAGACTAATTTCGTTAAAATCAAGTTGATGGGAGAATGAACCATGAGCAAAATAGAAGTAATTTCAACTGTAAAAGTAACCAAAACTGCGGATTTATATAAAATTGTTGATGCTTGTAACAAAAGCTTAAAAGATCGTGATTTAATGTTTGGCCTTGCTTCAGATGAAAAAGACAAAACAAAAATGGTTTTTACCATTTATCATTCATAGGATTAGATATGGGGAAAATAATTAGTTTTGTTGGTGTAATTTTAGGAGTGCTTATCGTCTGGCAAGGGCTACAATTTTTTTCGAATGTGAAAGATCCAATTCGCGAAGCTGAAAATTCAGCATTAACTTTTTTAGAAGAAAATATTGAAATCAGCGAAATTGTTAGTGCAGATTTTTATCATGGAACTCTAAGCTATCAAGTTTTTCGTGGCTTAACTGAAAATGAGGAGGAAATCATTGTTTGGGTTCCTGATACATTAGATTCTTTAGTCGTGAAAAAAAGTAATGAAGGAATAAACTTTAATGAGGCCTTTCAATTTACACAGGAAGAACTTCAGCCTAAAGAAGTAATTAGTATTAAACTTGGGATGGAAAATAATATTCCATTGTATGAAATTATCTATATTGATCAACAAAATCGGTATTCGTATTATTATATTACCTTCAAAGATGGGTCATATTTAAAACATTTTCATCTAGGAATGTGATAATTTTAATAATAATCTGAAAAAGGCTTGAAAGCTGTTGATAACACATTTATAGTATGTTTTAAGAAGAATTTATTTCAGTTATACTTTAAAGCGAAAAAGAGAAAAAATGTTTAATTGTTGGATTGGAGGATACTAATGAAATTAGCAAACAGAGTGTCAACTTTAACACCATCATCAACCCTGGCAATTACAGCTAAAGCAAAAGCTTTAAAAGAAGCGGGGCATGATGTCATTGGCTTAGGTGCAGGAGAGCCTGACTTTAATACACCAGATTATATTATTGAGGCTGCAATTAAATCAATGCACGACGGTCAAACGAAATATACTCCTTCTGGTGGTCTGCCTGCATTAAAAGAAAGTATTATAAACAAGTTTAAACAAGATCAAGGTATCACTTATACACAAAAAGAAATTGTTGTTGCTAGTGGTGCCAAACACGCACTATATTTATTGTTTCAAGCATTATTGAACCCAGGTGACGAGGTCATTATTCCTACCCCTTATTGGGTGAGCTATCCTGAACAAGTGAAGCTTGCTGAAGGAACACCAGTGTATATTGAAGGTATTGAAACGAATGATTTTAAAATAACTAAACAGCAGCTTGAAGAAGCAATTACTGAAAATACGAAAGCATTTATTTTAAATTCGCCTAGCAATCCAACTGGGTCTCTTTATTCAGCCGAAGAATTAAAGGAACTTGGAGAAGTTTGCTTAAAGCATAATATTCTTATTGTTTCAGACGAGATTTATGAAAAGCTCATCTATGGTGGGGCAATTCATGTTTCAGTTGCTGAGCTATCTGAAGAGTTAAAACAGCAAACGATCATCATTAATGGTGTTTCAAAGTCTCATTCAATGACTGGCTGGAGAATCGGCTATGCAGCCGGAGACGCAAAGATTATTACGGCAATGACCGACTTAGCAAGCCATAGTACATCTAACCCTACTACGATGGCCCAATTTGGTTCGATTGCTGCGTACAATGTTGAAAGTGATTTTGTTGATAAGATGAATGTGGCTTTTGAAGAGCGCTTAAATGTAGTTTATGAGCAGCTTGTGAACATACCTGGTATTAGCTGTGTTAAACCTAAAGGTGCATTTTACTTATTTCCAAATGTGAAAGCTGCAGTAGAAATGAATGGTTTTTCAAATGTCGATGAATGGGTTGAAAAAATCCTTGAAGTCGAAAAAGTAGCATTAGTTCCTGGTTCAGGCTTTGGTGCTCCTGATAATGTTAGACTTTCGTATGCTACATCTTTAGAGCAAATACAAGAAGCGTTATCACGAATTGAAAGATTTGTAAAAAATAATATCAAGGCGTAAAAAAACTACATCCCTTCATGACGTTGATTCTCTGTCAAATCAGATGTATAATGGTTAAAGTCGATATTGATGTCTAGCTACCTAGCTTAGGCTTTTCTGATTGGCTAATTATACATATAGATAGATACAATGTTTATGGAGGGAAAATTTGTGAAGACGACTATTTCTCAAGTTGGAAAATATACAGATCAAGAGGTCACTATTGGTGCATGGCTTGCTAATAAGCGATCGAGCGGTAAAATTGCTTTCCTACAATTACGTGATGGGACAGGCTTTATCCAAGGGGTTGTAGTAAAAGCGGAAGTTGCAGAAGAAGTATTTGCAACAGCAAAAAACATGACTCAGGAAAGTTCTTTATATGTAAAAGGAATTGTAAGAAGCGATGAACGAGCTCCCTCTGGATATGAATTAACTGTTACAGGAATTGAAATCATCCATGAGGCTGTTGATTATCCAATTACACCGAAAGAGCATGGAACTGAATTTTTAATGGACCACCGTCATTTATGGTTACGGTCAAAGCGACAACACGCTGTAATGAAAGTTCGTAATGAATTAATTCGTGCGACCTATGAATTCTTTAATGAAAATGGCTTTGTAAAAGTAGATCCTCCGATTTTAACAGGAAGTTCTGCAGAAGGAACGACAAACCTATTCCATACAAAATACTTTGATGAAGATGCTTATCTATCCCAAAGTGGACAACTTTATATGGAAGCGGCTGCGATGGCGCTAGGAAAAGTATTTTCATTCGGTCCAACTTTTCGTGCTGAAAAGTCAAAAACTCGTCGTCATTTAATCGAATTTTGGATGATTGAACCGGAAATGGCATTTGTTGACCATGAAGAGAGCCTAGAAGTTCAAGAGCAGTACGTTAGTTATATGGTTCAATCTGTATTAAAGAACTGTCAACTTGAATTAAAAGTATTGGGTCGTGATATCTCAAAACTTGAAAAAATAGTAGCTCCTTTCCCAAGAATTACTTATGATGATGCTATTAAATTCCTGCAAGAAAATGGGCATGAAATACAATGGGGAGAGGACTTCGGTGCACCTCATGAAACAGCAATTGCCGAGAGTTTCGAAAAACCAGTATTCATTACTCACTACCCTGCAGAGATAAAGGCATTTTACATGAAGCCACATCCAAATCGAGCGGATGTTGTTCTTTGTGCGGATATGATTGCTCCTGAGGGCTATGGGGAGATTATCGGTGGAAGTCAACGTATTGATGATATGGATTTATTGCAAAAACGTTTTGAAGAGCATAATCTTCCAGAAGATACGTACAAGTGGTATTTGGACTTACGCCGTTATGGTTCTGTTCCACATTCAGGCTTTGGCTTAGGGTTAGAAAGAACCGTGGCTTGGGTATGTGGCTTAGAGCATGTACGTGAAACGATTCCATTCCCACGTCTGTTAAACCGTTTATATCCGTAAGAAAACCCAGTAGTAAGAGATTACTAAACAACTCTATAGTGAGTTTTATTAAAACCCCGATCTTCGGGGTTTTTTCACTTCTTTACAGTATAAAATAAGCCAAGTGTTCTCGGAAATACTGCAAGCAAAATCATGATATAATTACTTTTGAGGTGGAAAACAGATGGACCGAAAGATGATGATAAATTGGATTAACGAAGGCACGGTATCAATACCTAGCAGACTTATTCAAGATTATAAAAAGCTTAAACTAACTGAAAGTGAAGTTATGTTGCTCATTCATGTGTACTCGTTTCTGCAACAAGGAACTAGTTTTCCAACACCGGAAATTCTAGCTAATAGAATGAGCCACTCTGAAGCAGATTCAATGCAAATGCTGCAAAGCCTTATGAAAAGGGGATTCTTAGAACTACAGGAAACCAAAGATGAGAACAATAGTATATCTGAGGCATTCTCCTTAGCGCCTTTATGGGACAAGCTGATCATGTTATCGTATGAGCAAAAAGAAGAAAAGCAAGTGGCAGCAAAGGCCGATGATGAACGAACATTGTATCATTTATTCGAGGGTGAGTTTGGACGTCCATTGTCACCGATGGAGTGTGAACTTATCAACATTTGGTTGGACCAAGAAAGCTATAATCCAAATCTTATTAAAGCAGCATTAATGGAGAGTGTTGTTTCCGGAAAACGAAATCTTCGCTATATTGATCGAATTTTAATTGAATGGAACAAAAATGGTGTTAAAACAGTCAAAGAAGCCAAAGAATACGGTGAAAAATTCCGTAATCATCAATACAAGTCAACAACCCCAACACAAGCAGAACCCAAGAAGAAATTTCCTTCGTATAATTGGCTAAAGGACTAGTGTAGAGTGTAGAGTGTAGAGTGTAGAGTGTAGAGTGTAGAGTGTAGAGTGTAGAGTGTAGAGTGTAGAGTGTAGAGTGTAGAGTGTAGAGTGTAGAGTGTAGAGATTGATCAACGCTTCGCAATGTATTTAAAAAGACATGCGTAGGTCAGATGTAATGCAATTTATTGATCAAAATGCGTGAGCTATTTAAAAATATAGAAAGTAAAACTTATTATTTCAGTTGGTGGGAATGAATTTATTCCCACTGCGAAGCAGTCTCAGACATGGGAAAAGTGACGTAGGGAAGTTCACTTCCTTATAAGTCACTTTTCCCATGTCTGAGACCAAACTGAAATTGAAAAAAACTTCCTAGGAGGTGTTTTTATGCTTACCAAAAAGAAAATTGAAGAAGAAGTATTAGTGCAAATGGAGAAAATGTTTCCTGAGGCCCATTGTGAACTGAACCATGAAAATCCGTTTGAGCTAACAATTGCTGTATTGTTATCCGCACAATGTACAGATGTTTTAGTTAACAAAGTAACAAAAGATCTGTTTCAGAAATATAAAACGCCTGAAGACTATTTAGCGGTTCCACTTGAAGAACTTGAAAATGATATCAGAAGAATTGGTTTGTATCGTAATAAAGCCAAGAATATTAAAAAATTATCTCAGGCCCTTATCGAAGAATACGGTGGTGTAATACCGAGAGAAAGAGATGAATTAGTTAAATTAGCTGGAGTAGGTCGTAAAACAGCAAACGTTGTGATCTCGGTGGCATTTGGCACCCCAGCTATTGCAGTTGATACCCATGTTGAACGAGTGAGTAAGCGCTTAGGAATTTGTAAATGGAAAGACTCAGTACTAGAAGTTGAAAATACATTAATGCGAAAAATTCCAAAACATCTTTGGTCGGATACTCATCACCGTTTTATCTTTTTTGGTAGATACCATTGCAAAGCTCAATCACCTCAATGTGAAATTTGCCCACTGTTGCACTTATGTAGAGAAGGGAAGAAGCGCTTAAAAGGAGGAAAAGATGAAAAAAATTAGAATTCCTGAAGCGTTCGTACTTGCCCCTTTTTTTTATGAACATGAAGAAATTCAATTTAATCAGGGTGCAGAATTTATTGATATGATAAATGATGAACCACTCATTTTTGATGTATTGCATTATTTATCCGAGGATCATTTAAAACCCTGGCTAGATAAAAACGTATATATTCCTCAGTTACTAGAGGATTGGCAGAAAACTGAGCCGTTAATTATCAATTTTTTTCAGGTACGCGACCGAAAAGGGGCGTTAGAGCCTATGACACGAATGGTTAAGCTCTTTTTAGCATTTCTTTTCTGGACGAATAATCAACCTGTACCTAATCTAAAGAACCTTATCGCCTCAATTAATGAACTAAAAGTTAAGCCAGTTAATAGTGAGGAAAGAATTGGCTATATTCTATCAGCACCCAATCATCATCATGCTTATACGCAATTGAAACAGCTATTTATTGAGCAACAAAAAAATATGCAATTATAAAACAAAATAAAAGATAGAAAAAAGCGCAAGGCATTATGCCTTACGCTTTTTCATTATTCGTTTTCAGTCTCATCATTATCATCGTTTTCGCCACTAACGTCCCCATCATCGTCGTCATCATCATCATCGTCATCTCCGCCACCAATAATATCTATTGGGTCAGGAATTGTAATAATTGGTTCTTCTTCTTCTTCAACTTGTTTCATTGGAACCACAATTGATAATTCAATTGGATCACTTCTTAACTGGTCGTTTAAAGTGGAGACAGTTACTAGTCTAAAACGGTAAAGTGCATCATCTTGGGGATTAAAGATGATATGTTGCATTTCATCTGAAAGAGAAAGGACTGAATACGCCCCATCATTTATGGACACCTGTAGTTCAAACAAGTGGTTTTGACGTCCTTCATCTGGGAAAGTCCAAGTTAAAATTATTTGGTCTGTAAGTTCATGGAATTCTCCCATAAAGTCCTGAGGTGCCATTGGTTTTGCAAAAACCTCCGATACCTCTGTGGGTTCTGTTCCTTTGACAAAGTATTCGTAAATGATCTCATCTTTCGGTGTTGTCGGACTTGGAAGTAAACCAGTAGATTTTTCAACACCAACTCGAACTACACTGCTTGGCTGTGTAAAGTCGGGAGTTTCTTTTCCTTTTGAAATTTCAGCCATCAATTCTTTAAAGAGATATTTGGCAACGTGTTCACTATGACCATCGTACTTTAGATACCCATCCTCTGGTGTATCATAGCCGGTCCAGACAGCGATCGAGTAGTTGGTCGTATAACCTGCAAACCAAATATCTTTCGCGCCATTTGTAATGTTATAACGCTTTTTCTCTTCTTCGTCAAAGTTAGAGGTACCTGTTTTACCAGCCATTGGAAGCCCATCTACTTTGGCACGTGGACCCGTACCTGCTGGACCTACTGCAGATTTAAGCATATCTGTTACCATAAACGCTGTATAATCACTCATTGCTACTTCAGAGTCAGGTGCTAAATTAATGGTTCTTCCATCAGGGAAAACAACTTTTTTAACTGTATGTGGTTTGTGGTAGACACCTTCATTTCCGAAGGCTGCATACGCTCCTGCAAGTTCTAAAGTTGAAAATCCATTTGTAAAACCACCAAGAGAATACGATTCTTCAATTGTATCTAATGGGATCCCTAGTCCTTTTCCGAATTCAGCAGCCTTATCAATCCCGACAGCTTGAAATGCTTTTAAAGCCGGGATGTTTAATGATTTCTGCAATGCGTAACGCATTGATACATCACCAGAATAACGACCGTTAAAGTTTCTTATAGGTACACCGTTTGAGTACTGATGCGGTTCATCTTTAATTTGGTGGTATGTCGACCACTTTAGATGTTCAATGGCCGGGCCATAATCTAAGATCGGTTTAATCGTTGAACCAGGCGATCGACGTGAGTCTGTTGCCCAGCTAAAGCCACGTTTGATTTTGTCTTTTTGGCGGCCACCACCAATAGCTTTTATTTCCCCAGTCTTCGTATCGACTACCGTAATTCCAGCTTGGAAAGCTTCGTCAGGGAAAGTAATAATATCGGTTTGTAATAGCTTCTCTGTATATGCTTGCGCTTCTTGGTCAAGTGTTGTATAAATTTTTAAACCACCAGTATAAATGTCATTTGAAGTAATTCCTTCAATTGCTTCAACTTCTTTAAGAACTTGGTCTAGAAATGACTGGTACGGATAAGAATTTTTTTCGGACCGCTTTAATTGTTCTTCAATTTTCACTGCTTTTGCTGTTTCTGCTTCAGCAGCGGTAATCTTTCCATGGCGTTCCATTAGGGTAATTACAATATTTCTGCGTTTTTGTGCCTCTTCTGGATTGTTAAAAGGATTAAAGAAATTTGGGCGCTGAGGGATACCAGCTAAAAGTGCAACATCTTCAATTGCTAATTCGTCTAACGTTTTACTAAAGTAGCGATCAGCTGCCTCAACAACACCCCAGGCTCCTTCTGAAAAGAAAATCGCATTTAAATACATTTCTAAAATTTGATCTTTTGAGTAAGACTGTTCTAATTTAATTGCCATGTATTGTTCTTGTAATTTCCGAGTGACCTTTTTTTCAGAAGTTAAGAATAAGTTCTTAACTACCTGTTGGGTGATTGTACTTGCACCTTCAGCACCAAAGCCACCAGTAACATTTGCTCGAACAGCACCACCGATTCGGCGAATGTCAATTCCAAAGTGTTCGCGAAAGCGCACATCTTCAACCGAAATAAAAGCATCTTCTAACAACTGTGGTATATCTAAAATGCTAGCTGAGCGACGGTTCTCTGATGCACTTAACGTAGTAAAGAGTTCATCATTTTGGTCAAATATTTCTGGGTTATTAGCTAATCTTAGCTTACTAGGGTCAAGTGGTGGCGCATCTTTAATGATTGAAAAAACTGTTATGCCACCAGCTACTACCAAAATAGCCATGAAAATTGAAAATGCAATTAAGATTTTTTTCATCATACCTTTTTTCTTGCCTGAATTATTCTTGTTTGATTCCTTAACTTTACGACGACCTTGCCTTGTACGTAAATCTTCTGACATGATCCATCTTCCTTTCGATTTATGAAAAATAAACTTCTTCTACAACAGATAAATAGTCGATACGAGGGTAAAGTCCAAGTGGTATCGCGTGCCCTAGAACTTCTATCTCTTTTTGGGAATGGATTTGCGACTACTTTCTTGATTTAACCAAAATGCACATAAGTGATTAGCATCCAATAAATAAACTTCATTAGTTATTGAAAACCTAAGTATAGAAAAGCAAATGCCTTTTTGAGTAAGAACTTGTCTCATGTGCTCTATTTGATGTTTATGAAAGTTCTTCAAAGGAAATGACGTCTTATTTCTAGTTTCCTTTGCCTCAAAATCAATATACTTCCCTTTAAATACACCATTATAGTCTGTGGTTGAGGCTTGTTGAAAATAGGCTTCTTTAACCACTGCAGCACTTCTTTTTGGATAATCTACTTTTACAATTTGCAGTGGAGTAGGTTTTTTATGAATAACCGCACTCCCTTTTGCCAAATAATATTCGTTAGAGTTATTAATATCTTCTTCAAGACTCATTCCGCGATTGCCATAGGAGATATTGTTTGGTAATTTTTTTTGTTGATTACTTGTTTTGTGCACTGGAGAATATACTTTTCCATTTGGATAACGTATTGTCATTTGCTGCACCCTTTACAAAGCGAACTCGTAATAATCCTTATTACATCATTAAATCATACCATAATTTCATAAAGCTGAATAGACTTGTGATCCAGGAGCTGGCGCCATGACTATATACTCATTATCGTCTTCAGAGAAAGAACTTATAAGAAAAGTTTACAAAGAAATCGAAGCAGGTAATATAGATAATATTTCACGTACCGTATTTTATGAGCAGTTTTATTTAAGGAACAAAGAAATTATTTGGGCCTTTTTAGCAAGTTTCGTGTCGAGAAATGCCGGGTGGAATATGACTGATTTAGAGGGGGACCTGTTTCGTGAGTTAATCCCACAGAATTATCGGGAAATTTTATTTTTAACCTACGAACGAGCGAATTGGCTAATCTTTTCCGATGCGTATCCGCAGTTACTTATCTACGAAATTTCTAAACGAGAGGGAAAGCCGTTATTTCATTTACTGAAATTCTTTCACATATCAAAATATATTGAAGTTGAATGGCAGAGGTTTTGGCGTGATAAAGATGTTGAGCGATTATGTAAAGCGCTTATTGTTAATGAGCAGCATGTCATACAAAAACCAGTGATCGAGGATTCCTTTTATAAAGCTAAAGTATTTCGAAGTTTGCCATTTATAGCTGAAGATAAATTACATTTTAGTACTGTTCTCTTTCCGACACTTGATGGAAGACTCTACGGGTATTCAGTGCATGGGTTTACTAAAGTGAAAAATAGAATTGAACTTGGAAAAAGACTTAATTGGTTATTGTTTCATTCAAATGAAAAAGAGAAAATTCGTGAATTTGCAGCTCAAGTAAATCATACGGGTTCAAGATATGATTACGAAAAATTTGTAAAAAAAGTAGCTAGAAAACGTACTCCGACCTTGAAATCGACCTTTCCGGTAATTCACCACCATCGAGGTGAATATAGAGACTGGTTTTCTAAAAAAGATGCCCGAAAAGTTGAAAATTACCTGAAGGAGCCGACATTAATAGGCGATTACGATTTAACAGATTGGTACTATCAAAAACAACAGCAGCTTCAACTAGCTGCAAAAATTGAACAGAAATTACTAAACTTAATTAAGTAAGACGACCTAAAAGCAACAAATTTACGAAAACGAAAAAAGGCTTAAATAAAAAGAGGCAAACACATAAGTGTTTGCCTCTTTGCTGGCTCAAGATCATTCTGCTGGGCGATCTGGGCCTCCTAACTTCTTATCACCATAGCCAGGTTTATTTTCTACAACTCTTTGTTTTTCGTTTTTTGATGCTTTTTTCATTTGTTCTTTACTGCGTTTTGCCATTAGTTCTCACCCCCTTAAGAGAGGTTATTTACAAGCTAAGTTTCCCCTTGATGTTGAAATTTCATGTAAGTGATTATTTTTTTTGCCATAATTACACTTTCTTTGACGAACGAAAACTAGTTTTGTCAGGGTTGAAGGGATTAAAAAAAATGAAAAGAATAACCTATATAAATTAGTTTTGAAAGGGGTAGCGTTATGGAAAAAATACTTAAAACAAAAGAGGTTTCTGAGGAGTTAGGTGTCAATCCAACAACGGTTCAAAGGTGGATTAAATACTTTGACATCCCATGTAAAACGAATGAACTTGGTCATTACTTAATCGCAGAACAGGAGCTAAATACGCTTCAAAATATAAAAGAACGACTGAATAGAGGTTTTACAATGAAGGAAATTCGTGAGAAAAATGATCCAGTACAAGTTGTGAAGGAGAAAAAAGAAAAGATGATAGCAACCAATATTCTTGAGGATAAACTAGAACAACTAATGATTCATATAGAGCAACTTGAAAGAAAACTTTCTGTGAAG
This sequence comes from Anaerobacillus sp. CMMVII, assembly GCF_025377685.1. Taxonomy (NCBI): domain Bacteria; kingdom Bacillati; phylum Bacillota; class Bacilli; order Caryophanales; family Bacillaceae; genus Anaerobacillus; species Anaerobacillus sp. CMMVII. The sequence goes on from NZ_JACEHK010000010.1 coordinate 383,660, forward strand.
GCAGATGAAGTGGTGGAATATCAAGTTTTACAACATCGTAATGAGCTTGACAACTTATTTACAATGATAACAAAAATCGATGAACGTATGAATCGAATTGAACAACAGTTACCTGTAATTACACAGAAGGTTGTTGGTGGAAGTGAACATAATGTTCCTGAACAATTGAAAAAACCACGTAAAAATAAATTGATGAGAATCTTTTCTTTCTAGATTTAAAATACTCTCTAGACACCATTTAGCCCCTTTCAGTAAAATGGTATAAAAAGAAGTGTGGTGGTTCCAATGTTAAAACATATAGTTACTAGTGAGTGGCTTACACAACACATTGATGATTCAAAAGTAAAGATTTTAGACTGCCGTTTTGAGTTAGGCAGTCCCTTTGCAGGGTTTGAAGCTTATTTGAAAGACCATATTCCAAATGCGATTTATGTTGACCTGGAAAAGGACATGTCTAGTTCTGTGAAAGATCATGGTGGGCGACACCCGCTTCCAAACCTTGAGGATTTTATTGCTAAATTGGGGGCAATTGGTATTGACGAGACGGTAACAGTTGTTGCTTATGATGATCAAGGGGGAGCAATGGCTTCAAGATTATGGTGGCTACTCAAATATATTGGCCATGGAGAAGTTTTTGTATTAGACATTCCCTATTCAACTTGGAAAAATAAAGGTTACAAGGTGGAAGCCTCTATTCCTCTAGTGGATAAGGTTCATTTTACCCCTATTCTTAATGAAACTATGCTTTGTTCTGTGGAAGAGGTTAACAAAGCTACTAATAGCGATCAAGTAGTACTTATTGATAGTCGTGATCGCCTGCGCTACTTAGGGATCGAAGAACCAATTGATAAAAAAGCTGGGCACATTCCATCAGCTGTAAATTATTTTTGGAAAGACTGTTTAACGAATACCGGGCATTGGCAAACGCAAGCTCAACAAGAAGAGAGATTTAAAGAGATTGATAAGAATAAAGAGATCATTGTTTATTGTGGCTCAGGGGTTACAGCTTGTCCAAATGTGTTGGCTTTAAAGTCTTTAGGTTATAAAAATGTTAAGCTGTATTTAGGTAGTTGGAGTGATTGGATATCATATCCAGAGAATAAGGTAAGTAAATAGAATTAATAATAACAGCATGAATAAGTAGCTGTTTGTTTAAACGTATGATTACTATACTATAAGATAACGACTTCCTAATAGGGTTGTTATCTTTTTTTTATTCACTTTACTTTGGTTATCTTTTAATTTCTCTAAAGTATTTTTTTCAGAAATAAAACCGATAATGGAGAAAAGACTCCTTGAGGTGATTAAATGAATTACAAATTATTTTTTTCAATCATACTGTTGCATATTGTATTTATTCTTGGAGGATATTTTGTCTTACAGTATGCAATTTTCCTAATTCTCTCACAAACACTATCTGTCCATTTAATTGGATACTTATTTTTATTTCTCTTTCTTGGAATTTGTGTATTGATCCATTATTTGGTAGTTGATATTTATGGAAACAAAATTTCACCAAGAAAAAAATGGGCGTTTAGTCTTACTGGAATGTGCTTTTCTTCCTTTGTTGCATTTTTATTTTTAGCATTTTTATTTTAACTCTTGAACGGGTGTAGCTATTTGCTCAGAGAGGGGAGCGAGACAATGTACAATCTTTTGTTCCAATTGAAAAAACGGTTCCCAGAAGGAACCGTTTTAATTAATCTTTATTCAGCTGGAGGGGTGAATGTGCGAGTTGCAAATTCATTGTCTAACATAAAGAATGCATTGCTGTCATTTTCAATACGTTTTAATTTTTGAATGATTGTATCGAAACTTGCTTCTTCTTCGACTTGCTCTTCAATAAACCATTTTAAGAACGTCATCGTTGCATGCTCTCGTTCATTTAACGCAATATCAGCTAAGTTGTAGATTTTTTTAGTGACAAGCTTTTCGTGAGCTAAGCCTTTTTCAAAGGCATCGAGCATCGATTTATATTCATTACTAGGATTTTCAAAACCAGTAATAATTGCGCGGTGGCCGATATCGTTAATAAAATTAAAAAACTTCATTGCATGAAATCTTTCTTCTTCCGCTTGAACGATAAAGAAATTAGCAAAGCCATCAAGGCTTTCAGCCGAGCAATAGGCAGCCATAGCTAAGTACACTTGTGCTGATTCAAATTCAAAGTTCATTTGTTCGTTTAATGCTTTTACTAAATTTTCACTGACCATTTAAAACTCCCCTTAAAAAAATCTTTTTTTAAGTATATCATACCGGTAACTTCGTTAAAACTTTTCGATATCGAAAACCCGAAATCCTTCTCTTTCTAACTTTTGAACAATTTCATGAAACTGCTTTTCTGTAGTATTCTTCGGAAGAGTTACAATCACTCGTCTTAAGAAGGTACTTTCATTATCTAGTGTTAGTAAACTTTGGATATTACAGTATTTTTTTATAATTGTTACAATATTTTTTAAAGCACCTTGATATTCATGGGTAGAAATCGTTAAGGCATAACTACCAGTTTTTAATCCCCAAGAGTCCTCTAATAAAGACATGACATTTGCATGTGTTAAGATACCAGCAAAATCACCATTTTCCTTTAAAACAGCCACATATGGGTATTTTTTTATGGTAAAGAAAATTTTGAAGAACGAAGAGTTTTCATATGTAAAGATGTCCTCTTCTCTCACTAATTTAGTAATACTGTCTATAATTGACCCTTCTTGTTTTACCATATACTCATAAATGCGAGATTTATAAATATTGCCAAGGAATTTCTTGTTTCTTTATCTAAAACTGGAATGCAGCGGTACCCTGTTTTCTTCGAGCATTTCTAAAGCTTCTTGAATTGTAAATGCTTCAGTACAAACTTTAACATCTTTCTTTGGTATTGCGTTGTACTTAATTTGCATAAGGAAAACCTCCTATTTTTTTAAGGTATATCTATATTATACTAGATAGATAGTGGTAATTCCTGCTTAATGCAAGAACGATTTATGAACTTTGGGACAGGAATGATAATAATCCTTTTTGAAACTAAAAATCCTTGTTCCTTTATTCGCGGTGTTACAGAGCGAATAAATTCATTATTTAGTTCGATCTTCAGGATAATATTCCTCAAAATCAATATTAACTGCAAAATAACCTTTTCAGTAAGAGGCGTTAATAAATTATTGATGAAACTCTCCTTCGTAGCTTCATTAGTAAACAACTTCCTCGTAATATCGGGCGAGAATACTTCCCCAGTAAAATTCGTAAGGACAAGAATTGTACTGCATTAGTATTTTCTGGTGCAATTTCTTAAAGGTTTGCGATCCTAAGAAATAATTTGTAAGATAAAATTAGGATAAAGTGAGGGAGATTATAAAATGATCAAACTACAGTTTTTAGGGACATGTGCAGGGATTCCGTCAAAAGCACGGAATGTTAGTTCATTAGTGCTTCAAATGCTTCAGTATGAAAATGAATGTTGGATGTTTGACTGTGGTGAGGGAACTCAACATCAATTACTCCATTCATCAATTACTCTTAGCAAAATTAATAAGATTTTTATAACCCATTTACATGGAGACCATATTTATGGCCTGCCAGGTTTGTTGGGAAGCCGCTCATTTCAGGGGGCAAAAGACTTACTTCAAGTATATGGGCCAAAAGGAATAAAGGAATTCATTGAAACGACCTTACTTATTTCAAACACCTTTGTTCGCTATCCTTTAGAAATAGTTGAAATAGATGAAGGCGAATTTCTCAAAACCGAATATTTTACTTTTGAAGCAATAAAACTTGAACATGGCATACAGTCGTTTGGGTTTCGAATTATAGAAAAAGATGCTCCAGGAGCATTAGATGTAGAGAGGTTAAAGGAAATTGGTGTTACTCCAGGTCCACTTTTTAAAAAATAAAGGGTGGTGAAAAGGTCGTACTGGATAATGGCCAAGTAGTGAACGGTGCTGATTTTGTTGGTCCTGAAAAAAAGGGGAAAATTATTGCGATCGCTGGTGACACAAGATTGACCGATAATCAAACGTCTTAGCTCATCATGCTGATATTTTAATCATGAAGCCACCTTTCTTGATAAGGATGAACTGTTAGCATACGAACACTTTCATTCTACGGCGAAAGAAGCTGCATTGTTGGCTAAGAGAAATGATGTTAAAGTGTTGTTTCTTAATCATATTAGCTCAAGATATTGTAATAGAACTGAAGAGTTACTCGAAGAAGCAAAATTAATTTTTACAACCACATTATTCCTAATGATTTACAAACATATTTGATAAAACATAATAATGAAGTAAGTGAAATAAAGTGAAAAAAGCTTCTCAAAAGACAACCTAAAAGCAATAAAGTTTACGAAAATAGCCTTTCAAAAAAAGGAAGCCAAGTTTTTCTAATGTCCTCCTGGCATAAATAAACTTCTTTAATGCCACATTAACGATAGAAGTTAAAGATGATTTTAGGAGGCTAAACCATGGGTACTCATGATCAAATAAGACTACAATTACAAAGAGTTGATGAGATTTTACAGTTTGCTGAAAGTCAGCTTAATTCTGCAAAACAGGTTCAAGGTGGAGATGAGCTTAAATACGATGAAGCGCAGCAACAATTAGAGCAAATGAATATGCAAATTGAGCGATTATTAATGAGTGCAACACCAGAACAAAGAGATCTATTAACTCGAGCGCAACAACAGGTACACCAAATGCAAAATAAAATGATATTAGGAATATAAAAAGGCTGATTAGCCTTTTTTTATTTATTTTAAAGAATGGTTTTTTACCTGTGGTTTCTTGCTATAATTTAGGTAAAAGGAGTGTGAGTAACTAATGAAGGCTTTAATCGTTATTGATTATACGAATGATTTTGTTGCAGATGAAGGAAAGTTGACCTGTGGTAAACCAGGGCAGGAAATCGAAGAACGTATTACTGAATTAACTGAGGAGTTCGTTCAGAGCAATGAGTATGTCATTTTTGCCGTTGATGTTCATGAAAAGGACGATCAGTATCATCCGGAGACAAAACTTTTCCCACCACATAACTTAAGGAATACGGATGGAAGACATCAATATGGAAAATTAGGAACTTATTATGAACAACTACAAAAAGCTGATGATGTTCATGTTGATTGGGTAGATAAGACGAGATATAGTGCTTTTTGCGGCACAGACATAGAACTTCGACTTAGAGCTAGAAATATAACTGAGCTTCATTTAGTTGGGGTTTGTACGGATATTTGCGTATTACATACTGCGATTGATGCTTATCATAAGGGTTTCACGATTGTAGTTCATGAAGATGCTGTCCAAAGTTTTTCGCAAACGGGTCATGAGTGGGCACTTCAGCATTTTAAAACATGTATTAGGAGCGAAAGTTGTGAAGAAATAGGGAACATTTTGTTTTTGGAAGGAATATCCTTCAATTTAGCGAATAATTTACCATTACCGATTTTAAAAGGGAGTGGTCACTGAATGATAAATGAATTGAATCCTTCAAAGCGATTATTAATGGGCCCGGGACCAAGTGATGTTCACCCTCGTGTCCTAAGAGCGATGACAACACCATTATTAGGTCATTTAGATCCAGAATTCTTAAAGCTCATGAATGAAACGAAAGACTTATTAAAACTTGTTTTTCAAACTGAAAATAAACTAACCATTCCGATGTCTGGTACAGGTAGTGCAGGGATGGAAACAGTCTTTGTAAATTTAATCGAGCCTGGAGATAAAGTCATCATTGGTGTTAATGGGCTCTTTGGGCAGAGAATGGTGGATGTAGCAGAGCGTACTGGGGCCACCGTAATTCAAGTAAATGCACCATGGGGAGAAATTATTCAACCTACTGATATTGAGGCGGCGTTAATTGAGAACCCGGGTACGAAGCTTGTTGCAGTTGTACATGCAGAGACATCCACTGGTGTTATGCAACCCTTAAAACCATTAAGTAAGGTTATTCATGCTCATAACGCATTATTTGTATGTGATATGGTCACCTCAATTGGTGGCATTCCAACGGAAATTGATGATAATGAAATAGATGCCGCTTATAGTGGGACACAGAAATGTCTGAGTGCACCGCCAGGGCTTGCCCCTGTAACATTTAATGCTCGTGCTTTAAAAGTGATGGCCAATCGTAAAACGAAAGTCCAGAGTTGGTATCTAGATTTATCAATGATCCAAAATTATTGGAATGACGAAAGGTTTTATCACCATACTGCACCGATTACAATGGTTTATGCACTACGTGAGGCTTTAAGAATTATACATGAAGAAGGTCTAGAGAATGTGTTTTCACGGCATAAGATATATGGAACTGCTCTTCAATCTGGCTTAGAAGGGCTTGGACTAGAACTCCTGGTGAAAAAAGAACACCGCCTTTATCAGTTGACTTCCGTATTAATTCCTGAAGGGATTAATGATTTTGAGGTAAGAACCCAACTTCTTACCAAGTATGGCATAGAGATCGGTGGCGGTTTAGGAGAGTTGAAAGGGAAAGTGTGGAGAATTGGGTTAATGGGCTATAATGCAACGCAAACAAATGTCACCCAATTTTTAGCGGCAATAGAGGATGTCTTGCGAGAACAAGGCTTCAAATGCGAGCCTGGTGCAGGGTTACTTGCTGCAAACGAATCCATTAAAGATCAAGTAAGCATTTAAGGCTCTTTAAAAGTATACTATCGCTGTTAATACGGTAGTTTAGATAAGCCACGATGCGTTTTCAAATTGCTTGATCAAGAAGCAAAATTTTGTAACAGATCCTATAAAAAAACAAACGACATTTTTGGGAAGATAATCGTTGCATTTAATAACATGGATTAGCTTTTTGCTTGTGCATGCTTTTATGCAGGTTATCTGCCCTTTTTTATTGTATAATTCTTCTAAATTTATCTAAAGTATTTGATCAAATTTTTGGAATAACTATACTAAATTATCCAGGTTATATACATAAAACACGAAGGCGGTAAAGGTAATGGAATCTCAACTCTTACTAACATTTATCATATTACTGATAACAACATTATTTTTTATGCTAGGGAAAATTCGCGCTGATCTGATTGCAATGTGCTCGTTACTAGCACTAGTATTAACAGGAATTATTTCAACAAGTGAAGCTTTAGCAGGTTTCTCAAATTCAATTGTCATAATGATAGCTGGATTGTTTGTTGTTGGTGGAGGTATTTTTCGAACTGGATTAGCGAGACTTGCAGGGAATTATTTATTAAAATTTGGTGGAAATAGTGAGATGCGCTTATTACTACTTTTAATGATCCTAGTTGCTATTTTAAGCGCGTTTATGAGTAACACAGGTACTGTGGCAGTATTAATGCCCGTGGTCATCAGTTTAGCTCTTGGTATGAGAAAAAGCCCAGCTTTATTTCTTATCCCCCTTGCATTTGCAAGTAGCTTAGGTGGGGTACTAACCTTAATTGGTACACCTCCAAACTTGATCGTTAGCCAAATTTTAGCTGATAATGGTTACCCACGTTTAGCTTTTTTTGATTTTACACCAGTGGGAATAGTTGCGCTATTTACAGGGATCGCCTTCTTAATGACAATCGGAAAAAAATTGCTACCCAAAGGAGATCCAAAAGAACAATTCCATAATCAACGTGAAACTACCCCGGATGATTTAGCGAATTCCTTTCATATTTCTGATCAATTGTACAAAGTTAGAGTTCAACCATTATCACCAATGATCAATAAACAGCTGGCTGAACTCCAACTTCCGAAAAAGTACCGTGTCGGAATTATTCACATTGAAAGACGTAATGGTGAAATTCCAATTAGGACTGGTCTCCAACAAATACCAGCTACTTCAAATACGGTCATTAAAGAAAATGACATTTTATATGTTCAAGGAAGTATCGATGATGTGAAGCTGTTTAAGAAGGACTTTCTCTTATTGTTGTTAAATAAAGATGAGTATGCGAGTCCTACTAATTTAGTCTCGAGAGAATTTGGCGTTGCCGAAGTTTTGTTGACGCCACATTCAAGTTTTATTAATGAAACAATTTCAAATCTAAATTTCCGGGAAAAGTACAATTTAAATATTTTAGGGATTAATCGAAAAGGTGAGTATCAGTTAAAGAATTGGCCAAACAAATCATTGAAGTTTGGAGATGCTTTACTCGTTCAAGGAAAATGGACTGATTTAGAACTGCTTGCAAAAGATACAGAAGACGTTGTGGTGCTGGGTCAAACGAAAGAGCAAGCCAATATGGCAGCTGCAAGCGGAAGAGCACCGATTGCCGGAGCGATCATGCTAGGCATGCTAGTGATGATGACTTTGGAAATCGTCCCTGCAGTTACCTCAGTGCTAATTGCTGCAGTATTGATGATCTTAACCGGCTGTCTGAGAAATATGGAAGATGCTTATGGTCGAATAAATTGGGAGAGTGTAGTGTTAATTGCGGCAATGCTACCTATGGCTACAGCGCTTGAGAAAACTGGTGGTATTTTGTATTTATCTGACCTTATTATTGGAACTTTAGGAGGCTATGGCCCATTAGCTTTAATGGGAGGTTTTTATTTTACAACCATGCTGTTTAGCCAATTTATTAGTAATACTGCCACAGCAGTGCTGTTTGCTCCGATAGCTATTACAACAGCCATTAATGTGGGGGCTAGCCCCTATCCTTTCTTAATCGCTGTATCGGTAGCTGCAAGTATGGCTTTTGCAACTCCTGTAGCTTCACCAACAAATGCACTTGTAATGACAGCAGGCGGTTATAAGTTTAGTGACTTCGTTAAAGTAGGTGTCCCACTTCAACTAGTGATCTGGGCTGTTATGATGTTAACAATTCCGTATTTTTTCCCATTTTGAGAGAGAATCAATAGAGTTTTTAAGAAGTGAAGGGGGATTTTCATGCTAGCACCAACTTTTACCTTACCCCAGTTAAACGGTGAGGGAGTAATTTCTATAAAATCCTATCGAGGAAAACCTTTAGTTCTAACGTTTTGGACCTCTTGGTGCCCAGACTGCCAAAAAGATCTCCATTTTAAAGATCAATTTTACCGAACGATTGATCCAGATAAACTTGGTTTCTTAACCATTAATGTAACTGGGCGGGAAGGTCAACCTGAAGACGGTAAAAGGTTGATCGCTGAGAAGAATTATTCATTTCCTGTTTTAATGGATGATGGAACAAAGGTTTATGATGCATACCAATGCATGGGGGTGCCCACGACAGTAATCATTAATCGACATCAGGAAATTGTGGCTAAATATAATGATAAAGCAAAGTTTGTTGAGATCATCCAGGGTTTAGGAAAAATATTGTAAAAATTTTTTCGAAATCTGGCAGACCATCTTGTCTCCGAAAGATGGTCACCTTGAGCTTTTCTTTACACAAAAGATAATTTCTAACGAAAATCCTAGTGTTTGTGTTTAGTGGTAAAAGGTTTCGATACTTAACCATAAAAACGAAAGCATTATGTTATTTCGCGCTTTTCTAAAAGATTGTTGCTATTAGCTTTTAGTTCGGAACCAAGTGAATGCTTGGTTCCGACCTAAAAGCAACGAAGTTTACGAAAAACAGCCTTTTATTTTTAGAAATGATTTTTTGACTATATAATATAAGGTGGTAAACTAAAAATGAAAAAATCTAATTGGAGTGAACATTATGAGTATAGAAGAAATTTTAAACTTGTTAAAGGAAAAAGGACTTACTGATATTATTGAATTAATTGAAGATGCACAAACTGGTGATTTAGAGGAATTAGAGTTAGTTGAGTCTGTTGGCCTTCTCTATGATGAAACATTAAATGCTGAGGTACTTAAACTTTTACAGGAGCTTGGGGTGAAAATTGTGTTTGTTACCGACGATGAGGAGTAGGCGGTAAAAATGCGACCAAATCCAACTCAAAAAATATCAACGAATGCCCTAAAGGTTTGGCGGATCACCGGTCTCCTTGAAACACTTTTATACAGCATAATTCCTGTAGGATACTTCTTCCTAAATCATTTTTTACAATTTCCTTTGTGGTTATTTTGGTGTCTTCTAGGTGCTATCCTTATTGTTGGTATGGTTAAAATAATGATTATTCCAACGTTAAAGTGGCGAAGTTGGCGCTATGAAGTTTATGAGAATGAAGTAGATTTACGCTTTGGCATTGTAGTAGTGCGAAGAGTATTAATTCCGATGATTCGCGTTCAACATGTTGATACTAGACAAGGTCCATTATTGAGAAGATTTGGACTAGCAACACTGACGATAACAACAGCCGCAACAGTTCATCAAATTCCTGCTTTAACAGAAGGAAGAGCAGCAAGTCTTAGAGACCAAATTTCTAAATTAACAACCGAGGCTGATGAGGATGTCTAAAGGAAAACGACTTCATCCAGTTGCAATTTTCCTCTTGTTCTTTTCGGGCTTAAAAGAATTAATTGTGCCCATTATTGCAGCGTTTTTCTTTGGTAGAGGAGCTGCGACATGGGAATTTCCATTTACGCTGTATTTTGTGATCGGTGGGTTTCTGCTACTCTTTTTTTATGGTTATTTAAAGTGGTTGACATTTACATATGAGGTTAATTGTGAAGAACTTCGAATTAAGCAAGGAATCATGATCAAGAAGAACCGCTTTATTCGCCGGGAAAGAATTTATAGTATCGACATTACCGCAGGTGTACTACAAAGAATGTTCAACCTAGTAGCTGTCAAAGTCGAAACAGCTGGAGGGGGAAATGAGCCAGAAGTTTTGTTAACTGCAGTCACGAACCAGGATGCACTTCATATCAAAAAGCAACTTTTAGATGTGGGTGCACAAACGGAAATGACTAACGAGCAAGATATCATCCAAGATAAAACTGAATTAATCCGATGGAAGCTAACCACTCAAAATTTATTTTTAGCTGCTTTAACATCTAGCGGAATTGGGCTTGCTTTTATGGCTATTCTGGCAATAGCCACACAATTAGAGGAATGGCTTGGGGAACAATTGATTGTTGATTCCTTAGGCTACTTATTTCAATCCGGTCTTGTACTAATTGTGGCGATGTCGGTAATGATTTTGCTGTTAGCCTGGATCCTATCCATTATCAGTACCTTATTGAAATATGGTGGTTTTATCATTGTGAAAAAAGACGATGAGTTAGAAATCACAAGGGGAGTTCTAGAAAAGCGGCAACTTACATTATCTGTCTCCAGAATAACTGCGATTCGAGTTGTAGAGAGCCTGTTGAGACAACCGTTTGGTTTAGTAACTGTTTACGTTGAAAGTGCGGGAGGAGGCTCCAAGGACGAGCAGCTCTCAACCATTCTTTTTCCTCTTATTCAAAAGAGGGATTTGCAACGGCATTTAAAAGAAATAATTCCAGACTATTCATTTGACCAACCGATTGATCCACTTCCAAAGCGCGCCAAAAAAAGGTATATTATCAGAAAGGTCATCCCAGCTACATTTTTAGCAGGTTTAGCTGCAGTTTTCATACCCTATGGATATGTTGGTGCGGTTCTGGTGCTGTCTTTGAGTTATTTGCTTGGAGAACGGCAATATAAAGATGCTGGTGTAGGTAACAATGATTATTTTCTATGGATGACCTTTCGCTCTATCTCGAAAACATTAGTCATTATCCCGAGACACCGAATTCAAGCATTAGAGATGAAACAATCACTTTTTCAAAAATTTAGAGCGTTGTATACGATAAAAGTATCCATTCTAACAAGTGTGTTTGGAAAATCCTTTAGTTTAGTTGATATAAGTAAAAAGCAAAAAGAAGAAATTTTCTCGTGGTATTCATATGAGAAATAATAGGACTAACTCTCTAGTTAGTCTTTTATTTAAAGATAAGAATGTATAAAATTTCAACGTAATAACTGTCTAGCTCCACCGACCAGCCCCTCGAGGTCAAATAACCTTCGAGAATAAAAGTGAAAGAGCACACTTTTTTTCTCGAAGAACATTTGCTTGTCGGGGCTCCCAGGGCGCTTGCGCTTTTCTTATTATCATTTTAGCCAAATGTTTTCGTTAGAAAATTAAGTGGTGGGGAGTTCACGAATAAGTATCACGTATGAATAATATATATAATTAATCTTGTGATTAGACTGTATATTGCATTGATTGTTGTTTACAATGAGGTGGTTGAAGGTCTAGTGGTATTTTATCTAACTCATAAACTGGAACAGGGGATTATATCAATTTATAGAACTAAAGAACCGCACTGCTTAAGAAAAAGAGTCTTTAAATAAGAAAACCTGAGGCAAATAATGTGTTTATTAGAGATTGGGGTGAGATGGATGGAAACTTTCGGGAGAGGGTGCCTGTACATTATCATTGGCATCATAGTATTAATGGTTTTAGCGTTTATTACCCAGAGTCATATAAATATTCCCTTTATAATTGCGATTCCTTTGGTTATTTTTGCGTTTTGGATCGCTAAAAGAAAACAGATGAAAAAAACAATGACTAATTAGGGGGAAAATATCATCCTAGAGCTTCTTGTTTCAAATAGAAACAGGAAGCTTTAATTAGTTCTAAACTTCACGCAAAAACATTGCTACTGGTAAATTAACTAATCGTTAGCGCCTTCCTAGAATAAATAATAAAACATAATTGAAATTTAGGATAATTTAGCTCATAATTATAAAATGGGATTATTTTTATTTTATAACTAGATATCCTTAAAAGGAAGGTATTTATGACAGAAGAAAATATCACGAGAATTCATTTAGATGGCAAAGAACTGATCCTAATTGGTACTGCTCATGTCTCAAAGAAGAGTGCAGAACAGGTGAAGGAAGTTATTGAAGCCGAACGGCCGGACACAGTTTGTGTTGAATTAGATGAACAAAGATATCAGGCGATAACAGATGGTAATAAGTGGAAAGATATGGATATCTTTAAAGTTATTAAAGAAAAAAAAGCTACGCTTTTATTAATGAACTTGGTCATATCTTCATTCCAAAAACGAGTGGCTAAACAATTTGGGATTAAACCAGGCCAGGAAATGATTCAAGGTATTGAATCAGCTAATGAAGTCGGTGCAAAGTTAGTACTAGCCGATCGAAATATTCAAATCACGTTTGCACGGATTTGGCATGGAATCGGTTTATGGGGCAAAGCGAAGCTTCTGTCACAAATTATTGTTAGTATCTTTAATAACGAAACCATCTCAGAAGAGGAATTAGAAAAAATTAAGTCGCAGGATATGCTAAACGCGATGCTCGATGATTTCACCTTAGCCTTTCCTAGGTTAAAGGTTCCTTTAATAGATGAAAGAGACCAATTTTTGGCTCAAAAAATAAAAGAAGCACCAGGGAAAAAGATCGTTGCGGTTCTAGGTGCAGCTCATGTTCCTGGAATAAAAGAAGTTATTCATAGAGACCATGATTTAGAGGCAATTTCTAAGATACCGCCAAAATCAAAAGCACCTAAAGTAATTGCATGGATGATCCCTTTCTTAATTCTGGCGATTATTGCTTATACATTTTATGCTAACCCTTCAGCAGGTTTTCAACAAACCATCAGCTGGGTGCTTTGGAATGGATCCTTCTCCGCACTTGGGGCGGCAATTGCATTTGGGCATCCGCTGGCCATTATTACAGCTTTCCTTGTCGCACCGCTGAGTTCTCTAAGTCCTTTAATGGCTGCGGGGTGGTTTTCAGGATTTGTACAAGCATACTTTCGAAGACCGAGTGTAGCAGATTTTGAGAATCTTTCAGAGGATGTCTATACGGTAAAAGGTTTTTGGAATAATAAGGTTACGAGAATTTTACTTATTATTGTTTTAACAAACCTAGGCAGCACATTAGGAACGGTAATTGGTGGAGCCGATGTTGTTCGATTGTTCCTAGAAAACTTGTAAAAAGTATAGAAGTTTACTGTATCAAAAATAAAATCCGCTATACGGTGAACCTGTCAGGAATTCCTCTTCCTGGTGGGTTTATTTTTATTTTCATAAAGATTGTTGCTATCAGCTTTTCGAATTGTAACAAGAGTCGATTGTTGTTTAAAAGTATATAGATGAAAAAAAGACATAGAGAAAAAGCTCTCTATGTCTTTGAAGTAACTAATTTCATTTCGTTTTTTCAGTTGTGTAAGTCATTAACAGTCGTTTACCCTGATCGTTTGTAAATTCAAAGCGATCGTAGGTAATATCGTCGCCATCTTCGTTTATGTCCCGTTCATAATGGTGTTGGACAAGCAATGTCTCACTACCTTTTTGGTAGGAAATAAAATTAACTCCTATAAATTTTTTCTCTTCTTCAGATGCTAGGTATTGATTAAGGAGTGTGTTATGACAAGTAACACAATGGTCATGGCTCATTCGAAACTTTTGTATACCATTATTTAATGAGTCTAAGGCCGGTTTTTCTAATTCGTTAATAAAAATATGGTATGGATCAAATTGATCTTTGTTTAAACGAATTTTGCTACCTTCACTAACATAGTGTGTGTTTTGTTTTTGGTCGAGGAAGACTAAGTCTTCAGAATAATGAACAGTTATCCAACGACCTTTTACCCTAATCTGAAAATCAAATGGACAATCGTCTAAAGGAACTTGATTGTTATTTTCGTCGACAATATAAATGTAGTCATCTTCCTTTACAACCGTGTAATATTGATAGTCTAATTCATCTTGATTACTAATTTCATAGGCAGGGTCTACTTTTCTTAATTCGACTTGGAGGTCATTTAGAACACGAGCAAGTTTGTTTTTCTCTGCTTGAAAATGGTTAATTTCGTTTAGCAAAGCATTAATGAGTGACTCGTTATAGTTGAGTTCTAGTTCAATATCACCCACTGGTTCAATTTTTGAACCGGGAATTTCATAGGTTTTTCCATCTGCAAAAGGTGGATATGTTAAAGCTTGATCTTTCATATCTGTTAAATTCTGAACTGGGTATTGTTCAATCGCCGTAATTGTCACTTTACCACGCCAAGGCTTTCTCGGCTCAGCAACAACATCAATTAATTCCCCAATATAGCTACCTAATAGTGGATCAACCACACGAATTTTTTTCCCAATATGATTGTTTGCTTCTTTTCTATTCATGAGTAACCCCACTTTATTAATATTTAAGTTGAAACTAACTTTATTATAGTATATTTTACTCTTCATGAGAAATGATTAACTTGATGGCAGTTGTATGAATAGTTTGGTGAAAGTGAAAGTCATTCGAAAGTATTAACGGACAAGCAAAGAATTTAATGTGAAAGGTAGGGCACAAGTGAAGACTCAATGTGACTTATGTAGGCGAGGAGAGGTCGAAACAACCGTTCATCACCTAATTCCTCGAGAAATGGGGGGGAATTATGGGCCAATCGCTAATCTATGTATTCCTTGTCATAAGCAAACTCACGCATTATATACCAATGAGCAGTTAGCAGGCGATTTGTTCACGATTGAACGGTTACAAAATGAAGAACAAATGATCAGATATCTAAATTGGATAAAAAAACAACCTCCCACAACACTACCTAGGATAAAAAAATCAAACGCTTTAAAGAAAAAAAGGTAAATTGACTGCCCGTGAACTTTAGTCTATAGAGACCGACGTTTATGAGCAGCCGCTAAAAAATTCTTAATTTGTTGTATATTTTTTTCTTAGATAATCGAGAATTCCCATTGAGCAAACCTGCAGATCAAGTTTGATAAGTTCAAATACATGATGATCGAGAGGGACATTTTTTTGTTGTAGAGTTTCTTGGACAACGGCTAATATTTCACTACTTAATTGCTCGTGATCTTGCCCCTTACGATAGACATTTTCGCCAATTTCAACAAACTTTGGAAGCCAGTATGAGATTTGATTAAATACTTCAATAGGGTTGCTTGATACACTGAAATGTCCGAAAAAAATATAATCAACCTGAAGTTCTTTAATAATCTTATTAAGTGAATTCAACATCTCTGTAGGGCGAAATTGGTTTGGTGATGTAGAAGGAAGATAAAACTCAAATTCTTTTATTTGATCGTACCTAACCCCAACCGTATCACCAGTAAAAATACCATTACTAATAGGATCATAGATACTAAAGTGGTGATCAGCATGACCAGGTGTGTGATAAAATGTAAGTTCGCACTTTTCCCCAATTTTGAGTGTATCGCCATCTTCTTTTATTATTAGGTTTTCCTCTGGGATTGGTAGAATCGGATCGAATAATCGTTCAAAGTCATCACCATAAACCGCTTTTGCGCCCATAATTAATCTTGACGGGTCAGCTAAATGTCTTGCGCCTCTTGGGTGAACAATCACTTTAGCATTCGGGCATTCTTGAAGTAAAAGTCCAGCTCCACCTGAGTGGTCTAAATGAATATGTGTGACAATAATGTACTGAACATCCTTTGGATTGAGATTTAGTTCCCTTAGGCCATTTACTATATACGGGACGCTCATACTCGGACCTGTTTCTACTAATGTAAGTGACTCATCATTAATAACATATGTGCCTGTACGACAAGGAAGTCCAAGATCGAAGCCATCGATTAAATAAATGCGATTTCCTAAATCAACTGTTTTTTTCTTCATTGTTTCCCCCTAAATAACTGTATTTTCCATAATTGTAATCGACATTATTTTGTTTGTAAATATAAAGCGATAGTAGGGGACTAAACATTGGTACTGTTTTCATTAGATATCTTCCTAGTAACTAAGTTAATTAATTTCAAGCCAAATCAAAAACAAATTGCTCCACCCTATGAGGGGAAACATGAAATTCAAGAAAGTAGGAAAAAATAGTAAAGTCATTATAGGAGGTCGTTTTTAAATGTTCCACACGAATTAATAAAAGAGCTTTTATAATATGTTAGGGTTCACAATACATTATTATAGTAGAATAAGGAGACAAACATGGAAATAGAAAAAACATATTATTGTAAAAGTTGTAAAAAGGAGACTTTACATAAAATAAGGGAAGATGCCCTGGAAATAGAGTACCATTGTTTAGAGTGCGGGTCAGATGAAGAAGTTGTAAAAACCTTTTTTTAATAGGCTCTTTTCGTAAACTTTGTGGCTTTTAGGTCGTAACCAAGCATTCGCTTGGTTACGACCTAAAAGCTAATAGCAACAATCTTTTTAATATTAGAAAATTTATCTATCGATACCTGAGGGAAAGCGCCCGTAGTTTCGATAGGATAAGCATTTGCAGTGTGAAGGGAGAGTACCTTGGAAATTATAGAACAAAAACGAAAGTATAATTTATATACATATTCATATCATGAGGACGAGCAGGACTTGTGTTATTTAGAAATGCGCGCTTTATTTGGGTTTGATACTCCATCTAGTATTTTAGTAAGCGATGTTTTCATTGATCCTAGTAGGAGTCCATTTATTAAAGAAAGAATAGAAGTGATTTGTGAGGGGATAAGCTTTGGTAATCTCGTCGAGCAAGTGAAAAAGCTTTCTATACTAAAAAAACCTTCAAGGTACAATATATTCAAAATCGCGACCTCAGCAAAGAACAAAAAGTTGGCTTTGAAGAGAGGCGGAAGTTTGAGCGGGGAATAGGGCTAGCCCTGAAAGGTAAAGTGGACTTATCTTCACCTGACTGTTTATTAGGGATAATGCAAGTGAATGGACGCTGGGTATTTGGTAGATTATCGTTAGCAGAAGCGGTTTGGTTTAAGCATCAAAATAAACCGGTAAACTACTCAACAGCCCTTGGTACTCGGCTGGCGAGAGCGATTGTAAATATTGCAGTTCCAAATCCAGTAGAAAAAAAAGCTATTGATCCATGTTGCGGTATAGGTACTGTCCTTATTGAAGCACTTTCGATGAATATAAATATAGTAGGAAGTGATCTTAATCCTCTTGTACTTCCAGGCACAAGGAGGAATATTACTCACTTTGGATTTTCAACAGACGTCACTTTATGTGATATCCGAAGTATAACAGATGATTATGATGTAGCAATTATTGACATGCCATACAATCTTTGTTCAGTGTTACCATGGGAAGATCAACTAGAAATGCTTCAAAGTGCACGCAAATTTGCTAAAAAAGCAGTTATTATTTCTATTGAACCGCTTGATTCACTTCTTCATAGTGCCGGCTTTGAGATTATTGATCGCTGTGTTGCCAAAAAAAGCACATTTTCACGAGAGGTTCTTGTGTGTACTTGACGGATCCCCCTAAAAAAAGCCTTTTCCATACCAGTATATCGAAAAAAAAGCCTTATCCTAAGGATAATGGGTTCCGTTTCTTATCACAAATATTAAAAATGCAAGTCAAAATGAGTGCAAATTTACACTTGAAATTTACACTCAATTTTTATTGGTGTAAAGCCATTTGGGGAGGGAAACATAAAAATTTGTATAGTGAAATGCACTCTAGAATGTAGGGGTACAATGGCTGTTGTACCCCTACAATTTTGCCTCAAGTTGATATACAATTTATCTTACAAAAAATTTAAAATAACCGTAGATTTTCCGGTTAAATTGCAGATAGAGTTTGGTTCAGCGGAAATAAGCGGAGATTTTCCGGTTAAGCAAAGCAAAATCAACCATTTTCACGTTTTTTGAGTAAATAGTCGGAATTATTCCGTCTATTTTAGCTATTTTTAGTGCTATTTTTTAAATAAGGGAAATTTCTCCGCTTATTTATGAACCCCTACTGATTCCCTCATCTGATTCCGTTCTTTTAAGGTTGGGGAAGGAGCAAAAGATTTTTGGGGGATTCAATAGGCAACCAAAAGGGCTCAGAATAGTGAACTGAGCCTCTTTTTTGGTTGCAAAAACAGATACAAAAGACCCTACAAATTGGGCTACATTTTCGGGTTTTGCGACAGGAAACTGAACCCGTTATCCTAAGGAAAGTCTTTTTCAAATATGAAATGGATTACTTAAGTTATTGCACTGTTACTTCATCTTGTTGAAAGGTTTGCTCTTGGAGATGCTTTGTAAAGAAACTGTAAGACCATACTCCAGCTAAAACTGAGATGATAGTAATGGCAGAGATGACTATGTAAAGCTGAGAACCTGAATAAATATAAAAGGTTGGAGAAATGGTGAAAAAGATTGAAGATATTGATACTAGGAAACTTCTTAATAGATTATTCAACGTTAAGCCCATTAGTAAAAAAAGCATAAATGGAAGAATAATGCTTAGTAGACCTACAATTATCACCATATGAACCCATAACATATATAAAACCTCCTTTAATGTAACCGCTTAATTTTAAGTGTTCATAAATACGTCACTAAATGTTCACTGATTTGTCACAAAGTTCTTAATGTAAGTATAATACACTACATTCTTTCTGTATGTAGGTTAATTTTGGTATTTTTGAATTTTTGTAAAAATTAGCTGCTATGAAGTGAAAAAGAGGTTGTCCTATAGGACAACCTCTTGGTATTTCGATCTACTATTGACCTTGTTTTGCCGTTACTTTTGCAGAAGAAATAGGACCTGTAACTAATTGTTTAATGATAAGAGTTGGCCCTCCGAGGCAAAATAAGTATTTGGCCTCAATGATTTGCTTCATAAAAGCAGCAAATTTACCTTTTATCACAAACTTCCCGACTTTTCCAACTGCAAAGTAATCACTAATAGAAGCAACAGAACCTTGATGACGATAATGAAACGGCTTTAATTCTGTTCCGCGAATGGCAGCAACAATATTTTCTGCACAAATAGGGCCTTGTTGTAGCGCAACCTGGGCAGTAGGTGGTAGTGGCGTTTTTTCATCCTGCATAAATAACGCGTTATCGCCAACACAGAAAACATTTTTCAACGTAGGAATTCGTAGGAACTTATCTACTTCCATTTTTCCACGAGTTGTTTTTAAACCTGCTTCTTCAAATAGTTGGTGACCGCGAACTCCACATGACCAAATTAATGTTTTAGTTGCTATTTCTCCAGAATCGACTTTTACATAATTTTCATTACATTCAAGGATTTTTGTAGAAGTCATCACTTTAACTCCCATTTTGTTAAGAAGCTCAGTCGTGTAAGAAACAGCAGACGGCTCAAAACCAGGTAGTAGATTTGGAGAAGCTTCAATATTTATGATTTGGATCTTATCAAAAGGAATATTATGATGTTTTGCTAGTTTTGGAAGTTTCTCAACTAGTTCACCAACCATTTCAATTCCAGTAAAACCTGCACCAGCAACTGCAAATGTTAGTCTAGCGGGATCATGATCCTCTTGATACATTGTAAATTGTTTTTGAATGTGGTGATAGATAGCTTTAGAACTTCTGAAACTACGAATCTTAAAAGCATGTTCGTTAATGCCAGGGATACCAAATGTTTCAACCTGAAATCCTAGTGCAACAACTAAATAATCATAGCTAATTGCCTCGCCATTATCCAATAATACTTGATTTTGATCAAAATCAAGGGAGGAGACTGTGGCTTTTTTAAACTTAATTTTAGCTATATCTATTAATTCCTCAATTGGTAAGGCAATCTTATTGTCTTGAGCAGTTCCTGCTCCAATTTTATGCAACTGAGTCGTAATGTAATGATACGAATGTTTATTAATAAGAGTGACATCAGCCTCTCCTGATTTTAATAGTTTTTCTAATTTCTTCGTTGTAATAATTCCGCCATACCCAGACCCTAAAATAACAATTTTTGGTTTATCCATTGATGATCTACCCCTTTTAAAAGTGTCAATTAATGTGAAAATATTCACATGTTATTAAGTAAAAAAAGAGCGTTAAGCTCATTCTTTGTGATTTCGTTCACAATATTTTTAATATAGTTACAAGAATACGATAATATAAACAAAGCTACAAGTATTATTTAAGAGAAAAATGTGTCTAATTTTTGAACTGCAAGCGTATTTGTTTGAGTAGACTGAAATATATGCCTTGCCGAGTACAAAATTAATGCTAACAATTCTGAACACCTAAGAATCCTCGTGACGAGGAAATAGATTATGAAACTCTTTAAGTTGAATATATTTTTAGGGTTCTTCGTAAACATGTAGAAATACATATTGATGAAGGAGAGATAAACTTGTTATTAGTATGTAAATGCCATATAAAGGAAGGGCTTCATTTCTTACAGGCTCCCCATATTGCAGCAATTAAGGAAAAGAACTTTAAAGGCATTTGTGTATTTTGTGAAAGATTAGCAGAGTATAAATTTTTTTATTCGGTACCAACTCCAAAAAGTCATCGAGTTAAGGTGAAAGAGATGATACAAAAACAAAAAGAGAACCTTACTCGTTAATTTCTACCTCGTTGAAGAGAGAGGACGATCAGATTATGCTATAATAATTAACAGTTGTTGTGCCTAGTAATCATTTAAGTTAGATGATTACGAGGTACACTTTTAACCACCTTTTAGGTTAAATAAAGGTTAAAAATAGAAATGTAGGACACTCAAATGAAGGTTCAATATATAGAATAGAGGGGTATAAATTTTGATTAGTGATTTAACTGAAAAAGTAATTATTGTAACGGGTGCTAACAGTGGAATTGGATTAGAAGCAGCTAAAATTTTATCACAACAGGGTGCACAAGTTATTTTAGCCGTTCGAAATCGACAAAAGGGTGAAGAAGCTATAGCATCAATACTAAACGGTAATAAAGAGGCAAAGGTGGAAGTCATGGACTTAGATCTATCTGATTTAAATAGTGTTCGCACTTTTGCACAGGCATTTCTAGAACAGTATAACTCTTTAGATCTATTAATTAACAATGCTGGAGTCATGACTCCTCCGTATGAAAGAACAAAGGAGGGCTTTGAGCTTCAATTTGGAAGTAATCATTTAGGGCATTTTGCTTTAACCGGATTGTTATTGCCGTTATTAAAGAAAACTTCTAATTCTCGTGTAGTAACATTAAGTAGTATAGCCCACCGAGGGGCATCGATTGATTTTGATAACTTAGACGGTTCAAAAGGTTATAAGGCGATGAAGTTTTATCGTCAAAGTAAGCTAGCTAACCTATTATTTGCTAAAGAACTAGACAATAGATTAAAACAACATGGGCTCCCGACAATCAGTATTGGCTGTCATCCGGGGATTACTTCAACAAACTTATTTAAATTTGGTAAGAGAGACTCATCTAATCTTTTAAAGACTTTATTAAAATGGTTTTTCCAACCTGTTGAAATGGGAGTTCTTCCGACTATATATGCAGCAACCTCAGAAGGGTTACGTGGTGGAGAGTACATTGGACCAGATGGAAGAGGTAATAGAACAGGGAATCCCGCCATTGAAACGCCAGCTGCAAATGTTTATAATCAAGAAATGATGAAAAAGTTATGGGACACTTCTGAGGAACTTACTGGTGTTGTCTATGATTTTCAGTAACCATAATTTTGTATGAGAAATAGCTATACTATTGACATGTAAAAAATAGTATGGTAAATAAAAATAAGGATTAGCACTCGCTTATGTAGAGTGCTAATCCTTATGTCATCTCAGTAAGCCATTCGAAACACTATAAAATAAAGGAGAGGTTATCATGACAAAAACACAGTTTAAAGCAGAGTCCAAACGGTTATTAGAAATGATGATTAACTCTATTTACACTCAAAAAGAAATTTTTCTTCGTGAATTAATTTCTAATGCCAGTGACGCAATTGATAAGCTTTACTACAAAGCTTTAACAGACGAAAGTCTAACGTTGACAAGGAAAGTTATTACATAAAAGTTACTGCTGACAAAGAAAAGCGTGTCTTAAAGGTAATTGATACTGGGATTGGGATGACCAAAGAAGAACTAGAAAATAACCTTGGGACAATAGCTAAAAGTGGTTCTTTAGCATTCAAAAAAGAAACTGAACTGAAGGATGGCCATGACATCATTGGACAATTTGGTGTGGGTTTTTATTCTGCATTTATGGTAGCGGATGTTGTATCCGTTGTGAGTAAAGCTTTGAATAGCGATCAAGCCTACAAGTGGGAATCAGAGGGAGCAGATGGCTACACTATTACTCCTTGTGAGAAAGATTCTGTAGGTACAGAAATTACGATGAAGATAAAAGAGAATACCGAAGATGAAAGTTACGATGAGTTTCTTGAAGACTACCGGTTAAAACAAATCATTAAGAAGTACTCTGATTTTATCCGCTATCCGATAAAAATGGATGTTACTGAACGTCGACCAAAAGCTGAGAACGACAACGAACCTGAAGAGTATCAGGTAGAACAAACAATTAATAGCATGGTGCCAATTTGGCGAAAGAATAAATCTGAACTTACAACAGAAGACTACGAGAATTTTTATACTGAGAAGCATTACGGATTTGATAAGCCTTTAAAACATATTCATATTAGTGTTGATGGTACAATTCGTTATAATGCTATTTTATATATCCCGGAGAAACCCCTTTTGACTATTACTCAAAAGAATTCGAGAAAGGATTAGAGTTGTATTCAAGTGGCGTTTTGATAATGGATAAATGTGCTGATTTATTACCAGATTACTTCAGCTTCGTCAAAGGAATGGTAGACTCAGAAGATTTATCACTGAACATCTCGAGAGAACTATTGCAGCATGACCGTCAATTAAAACTCATTGCTAAAAATATCAAAAGTAAAATTAAAAGTCAGCTTCAAGCGTTGTTGAAAAATGAACGCGAGAACTATGAAAAATTCTATCAATCCTTCGGTAGGCAGCTCAAATTCGGCGTTTACAATGATTTTGGCATGAACAAAGACGAGCTCCAGGACTTATTAATGTTTTATTCTTCAAAAGAGAAGAAACTCGTTACGCTAGATGAGTATATTTCAAGAATGCCTGAAGAGCAAAAATACATTTATTATGCAACAGGCGATACGAACGAACGCATTGAAAAGCTTCCACAAACAGAGCTAGTAGCGGACAAAGGATATGAAATCTTATACTTCACAGATGATATTGATGAATTTGCGATAAAAATGTTAATGACTTACAAGGATAAAGAGTTTAAATCTGTATCAAGTGGTGACCTAGGAATTGAAACAGATGATCAACAAAATGATGATCAGGAATTGAATGAGAACCAAGAGCTTTTTGACTATATGAAAACTGTTTTGGCTGATAAGGTAAAAGATGTTCGAGTTTCAAAAAGGTTGAAAACCCATCCAGTTTGCTTATCGACTGATGGAGAAGTAACAATTGAAATGGAAAAGATCTTAACAGCAATGCCAGATAATCAGAATGTTAAAGCGGAAAAGGTACTAGAGCTAAATAGCAATCACGAAGTGTTTAAGGCATTAAAGAAGCCTTTACAAAAGACAAGGAAAAATTGGCCCTTTATACGAACTTACTATTTAATCAAGCGTTGCTCATCGAAGGTCTACCCCTCCATGATCCATTGGAGTTTACTAATGACGTTTGTAAAATTATGGTATAAACCTAAAAGCACACGCCATTTATGGTGTGTGCTTTTATATTATAGGCTGTTTTCGATTAAAGAGTGCTGTACTTGAAACACTTAGGACTCGGGGTATCTTTTCTATCATACGATTTGTTAAACGGGAATAAATATCTGTTTTTGCCCCGAGTGTATTTTAAATAGCCTCAATGTTTACAAAAATATTATAAGGTTATTGAAATGAATAAAATGGAATTAGAAACAATCAAGAATGCTTTACTTGGGCAAATTCAGATAGTTTATCGTCTTTCATATCTAGATAGAGATTACCTTGCTCATCCATCTGAGCAATATTGACATCCTTTAGGTCTTTAATTGAATTGTTACTAAGGAGTGTTTTGACCCAATTTATATCCTTGCCTAGCGAAGCCAGACTATTCTTCATTAGTTGTCCATCGATAATAAATGTTTGTGGGAGGCCTCTTTTTGGTTTGTGAACATGTACATCCTCTTTATATGCTGGTAATTTTTCTTGTTTTCTTAGTGTAGATAGTGAACCATCCGTTTCAAAAAAAGCAAGCTCAACTTCGTCTAAATAAAAAATCCCTTTTTTACGAAGTAAAAATAACAATTCCTCGTTGTTTAACCTCTCTTTACGCATTCCTTCACCCAAGATTTTTCCATCCTTAATAACAAGTGTCGGCTCGCTGCTAAAAAATTTTCTAGCTGAGATACTTTTTAAAACAGAGTAGTCGATTAAAAGGACGATTAAACAAAAGACTGATAAGGCGACAAGTCCATTTGTTAACGTTACATTTGGGTTAATAACTAGATTTGCAACAATAGAGCCGATAGTAATTCCAGATACAAAATCAAAAAACGTTAACTGCATGATTTGTTTTTTTCCAAGAACTCTACATAAGAAATATAAAACGATAAATGCTGCAATTGTCCGCCAGGTAACCTCATAAATATCGATTGACATTGTTTACACCTCATGATGAAGAAATCTATCTTTAGTATGAACCATAAGAGTAAAATTCACCCATGAATAAGTTAGAAAAGTTCTCCGGTTTCTGAAAGTTGAGAAAATCTGGCATTGAAAAGGCTCATAAAAACGTAAATAAAATAAGAGTGCTAACCCAAAGGAGGCACTCTTATTCTTCGTAACGAACTTTATTTAATCTTAAAAGGTGTTCCATTCGTTCAAGTTTCATTTTTTCCATTTGGTCAACAATACGAAGGATCTTTAGTTCAATTCGCGATATGGCTACAAAGACATTTTCCTTCTGTTCAAGTCGTTGCAGTTGAGATAATGACACATAGGAATGGAGAAGGTTAGGGAGATCCTCTCTAAGGATTCGTTTGATCATGTGGCGTTCTTCAATATCTAATAAATGAAAGTCTGGTGTAATCTTTTCGATATGTTGCAAGACCCGTCCTAACCGATGTTCAATCATAGGATCTACGGCAAGACTTAAATTATGATTTGTAATTCGTTTCATCTCAACAAGTAGATTGCGAAGCTCTTCTTGTTTTTCTGTAAGTGGACTATTTGTTGCTTGAGGGCGAATTTCATGTTCATTATTTTTTACTAATCTACCGATAAGAGCATCATCGAGCATATCTAATTTATATAGAATTCCTTGCAAATAAGGGGAGCGCTTGATAGAACGAACATAGGAATTGCCTTGGTAAGTGTAGTAAATCGTCGCTTCAACAATCTTACCAACACCGTTATTTGTTTGTAAATTTTCCGGTAGATATCGATAATCATTCGTTTTTTTATTGGTGCGTCCGATCCTTTTTGATCACTAAAATCCAAGCGCATTCGCTTTTTTTTAATTTTTAAAAGGATTTTATACTGAGGTGTTTTTCGTTTGAAAAGTCGATTCGTTCTTTCCATTTCAGAAAGCTGAATAATATCTTCAATTAACTTCTCAGTTTCACTGATGAGAGCTTGGCTATATTGATCTGAGATATATTCGTCTTTCACCGGTTTTAGCCTGTCAGGAAGCAAACTTTCAAAGAAAGGTAGTTCAAATAGGCGCGAAAATAAGGGCATGGAAAACCCTCCTCACTAATTGATCTGTTCTTTAGGTATGGTTATTTATGAACAATAAATATTCTATATTTCTGCGGTAACAACCTTCAAATGTTAGAAAAGATGACCCGAGTTTTTAAAAGGCAAAAACGAAATAATTTCTTAATCTAAGAGCTTTTGTTTCATTTGAGTGTTTAACTCATCAAGTTCGAGGATGAATTTTTTACCGCTTTCAATGATGCGTTCATTGGAACTCTCGGTAATTTTTATGGCAGAATACACATCTTCATAAGCTTTACGGAACGTTTCAATGGCAATGGCAGGCTCTTCTAACATCTTTAGGGTTTCCTCAGTGTTAGACTTTAACATTTGCGCATTGGATAGAAGCATGGCCTCTGTTGCTTCATTAACATTTTTCACAGCGTCAATGACTGTTTTTTGATTTCCTAATGCTAACTGAATCGAGGCTGTTACCGTAATAATATTTTTCGTCATGGTAATTGCGTTGAAAATCGCTTCTTCGAGTTTTTCGTTGTTCTCCACGATTAAATCCACGCTTGCTAAGGATTGTTGTAAAACAAGAACGGCCTGAGACATATTTTTGATACGAGAAATAACCTTTTGTTGACCTTTGACTAGTGCTGTCTTTTTGTCAGCCCATGTTTCATCGGTCATTTTTTCTTCAAGCATGTTATTTAATTTTTTTCCTACTTCAATTTGGTCGTTAAGACCGTGAATTCTTGAAATTGCCACTTCCTTTAATTGATGGAGCATAACCGTATCTTCTTGCAACTTATCTTTGCCGACAAGAAGAGCACTAATGATGTTTTCTACCTGAGATTCTACTGTTTTATACTTTCTAGCGTATTGCTCCATAGGGTTTCTTCTTAATAAACGATCAACAAATCCTTGCACCTGTCCTTTTTTTAAATGGCTAGGCTCGAGCTCAGAGACAATTTCCCTTAAACGGAGTAAATTTTTTGGTAATTCATTATTCGGCTGGTCCATCATTTCTTTTACAGGTCGTTTAAGTGCCTCCAAAGACTCTCCAGCACTTTTCTGGGCTTCAGTTCCTAGTCCATTTAACTGTTCGAGTAAACGATTCATATCATCTTCATTATTTAATGGCTTAAAATATTCTTTAACTTTTGGATCTATCTCTAATTTAAATTTGTCTTTGTCTTCCATAATTTTTACCTCCAACCTTTTCTTATCTTACATACGGAATAGGTATAGAAAATGTTTCAATTATCGCCAAATTTCACCTGTGTTGTGTGAATTTCGATTTCGAACTAATTTGGGGGAATTTTGGATGATGAAATCCAATAAATTATATAATGAATCATAAGCGGCTTCAAGGCTTTACTGGTCTTGAACGAAAGGAAAAGGAAAAGTCTTATGACTTTTCCTCATTTAGTGAATTTCATCATTACCATAACCGAACCATTTCAATCTAAATGTAGTTGCGAATGGTTTATACCCAACTACATTTAGAACTTAATAGCGAAGATAATGAATGATGAAATTCATACATTAGGAAAGAAAGAAAATGTAGTAGCTAGTAATAAAATACGTAAACAGGATCAGGATTGAAGGAATGGAATAGTTGAACGTCGTTCTTGGCCTAACCCTGATAAGTAGGTAAAAGGTAACCAAATAAAGGAAGATGGTTAGAGAAGCTGTTAGTTCATGAACAGGTTCTACATGCACTAGCAAAGGTCCTTGGCGATAAAATATATCTGTTCCACATAATATAAGGATGTTGAACAAATTGCTTCCTAAAATTGAGCCGATAGCCAGATTGAAATTTCGCAATCTACAAGCAACAAAGCAAGCAACCGCTTCGGGTAAGGAAGTGGATGCAGCAATTAAAAAACTACCTACAAAGCTTGCTCCAAGTCCAGTAACGACAGCGATTCTGTCACCTGTTATGGTTAACGCTGTCCCAGCTACCAAAATAATAATTGACGCGATAAGAAAACGTGCCATAGCTTGACGAGCAGATAAGGGTGGCAAGGCAGCTTCGCGTGGAGGATTTTCTTCTTTATTCTTGGGCGTTTGCTTCAATTTTGACATGATCAACATTCCAATAATATATCCAGCAAGAATAACAAACGTATCGATCCCAATTCCTAAAATGATGTACATCACATTTAAGCGTAAGGAAAATAAAATAATAAACATTAGCCCAATCCCAATCCCAATTGTGTAACGATGTTGGGTCCAAACACGTTCAAAAACTTGATCTTTACGGAAATAAAGGTCTAAAGTTGCAAGGATGACCAAGTTGAAGACATTACTACCCAATATGCTACCGACGGCTAGATCAGGGTTATCTAGAATAATCGCCGTATAACTCGTTGTAATTTCAGGAAGTGAGGTAGCTCCCGCTAATAACATCGAACCTATTAGCATTCCGCCAACGGCTGTTTTTTCGCTGATGACATCAGCGTATGTGGAAAGTTTTGTAGCTGTTAAAACAGTGATCATTGCCACAAGAAAAAAAACTAAAAATAACATTCTTTTCACCTCTCGAATTGAGGATTATTTCTAACTGTGTATTGATTATCATGCACTTATTGATAAATAAATGAGATGTACGTGGTGGTAAATTTTTAATTAGAAGGTGAAAAAATGAAGTCAAACCAAAAGAAAAAAACGAAGAAAGTGCGATGACGCTTAATCAACGAATCAGTCCAGATGTATTAGAAAAATTAAAGCAAACGTCAAAAGCGTTAAAGGACGAAGAAGCAAAAAAACAAGCAGAAGCAAGGGAGCAAGAAAGACAACGAAGACTTGAAAAGGAAAAAAATAAATCGTTTGAGGACCTTCTAAATGAAAGTACCCTTGACTGGAAAAGCTATAAATAAGAATTTGTAAAAGGCTCTTTTCTAAAACATTGCTCCTGCGGTTACTCGTCGCACAAAAAAACTTGTTGCTTTTTAACCTAAATTTATTGAAAAAATATTTTTATAGAGATATCACTCAATAATTTGCGTAAGAAAAGAGCAATATTTACTAAATAAGTAGTGAAATTCTTATATGTACTTAAGTAACAAACTTTGTGAAAACAGCCTTGTGCAACGAACAACTCATAGAAAGAGGTAGTACAGTTGAAAAATAAATTAACAATCGGAGCGTTTATTATTGTAGTAATTATTTATTTTTTATTTGTTAGACCAGCTTTATTGCAATTCGGTTAAGTACAACATTGAGACTGGAGCTTTTTGTTGCAGTCTCAAAGTCATCTAGTGGTCAAAGGTGTTCACGATTCCTAATTAGTTTGTTTTAATACTTTCATAGACTTTTAGTTTACTTATGGTAAAATAATAGAAAAGTATAAAGTAAGGGGCGTTTACATATGCGACTTTGGTTTACCAAACTTTCGGTAGTCTTAATTACTTTTATGACGTTTGGAATGTTTATCCCGCCAACCTACTTAGATGCTGAAGCATCCGACCAAGAAGTACAAGTAAATGATCGGGAAAAACAATCATTAGAAAATCACTTTACTAACCAGTCTTCTGTACAGGAACTTACAGGAGATCAAATAAATGTTCATGAGCAATTTATTTCCTACGTTTCACAACAAGCTAAGTTTCAGTCGCTAGAAAAATTTGGCCCAAAAAATTGCGAGTGCAGTAAGCGATGAGTTTTTAAATGTAATACTTCCAAAGATTGAGGAGGTTATTCGTGATCTAGCACTAGAAACTCCTGAGGAAGAAATAGCTACCTTTGAAGTTACTGAAAAGCCGACAAGTGGTTATGGCGAAAAGATTTTTCACATTTTTAATCAACAAACTGGGGAAGATGTTGCCCGTTTTCATGTTCGTAGGGTAAACCATCCGCGAGAGGGCCATTCTTTTAATTTTCATTATCATTTAGTTCAAGATCAATTTGAACAACATCATGATTTAGGTGATATTTTCTGGGCCAAAAACACCCCACCTAAATGGATGTCATAATATGTAACTTTATCCTAAATAAAAACGCCTATATTTTTAGAGTCATCTAAAAATATAGGCGTTTTCTTTAATTATATAGTAAACAATGTGGCTTTATGGTTAGTAATTCAATAAATAATCAAGATATCTGCGTTTAAAACCTTCAAATGTGATGCCCCCGAGAGCAAGTTATATCCTATCATTTCTAACTTATAGTAAGAGCAACATTTTTTTAGAAGGTTGTTTTTGTAAACTTTATGGCTTTTAGGTCGTCTTTTGAGAATAAATAAGCTTTTTGGGACAAATTTATTTGTCCCAATGGCTTATTTATTCTCAAAAGCTTCACGCAAAGCGTGAAGAACCAAGCATTCGCTTGGTTACGACCTAAAAGCTAATAGCAACAATCTTTTAGAAAAGAGCATTTAAGAAAATGAAACTAAAAAAAGGTGAAAAACTAGATAATCACGTTAAATTTTTGCTTTTGAACAAAAATAGAGATGGGAGTTTGATCCAACATCTCGCCATCGGCTTGAACAAGGACAGAGTCATTAGAAGATATCTCTATTACTTGTCCTTTTTCTGTCGATACTGAGCGGTGAAGTGTATGTTTGCCTAAGAAAACCAATGGGAAAAACATTAAAATTTCCAATTTTGATAAAGAATGAGCGATGCAAAGATTTAAAGTCCCGTCAGTGTTATCAGCCTCGGGACAGATTTTTAGACCTCCACCATAGTAAGGTGTATTAGCAATAGCAATTAACCAAACATTAGAAAATGTCTTCTTTTTCCCATCGATCGTAATGACCATGTCTTTAGGTGTATAGGAAAATACGCCCTTCAGAACCCCAACAACATAAGCAAGGTTACCTAACTTTATGTAGTTGAGCCATTGTTTGATCTTGACTGGTTTACTAATTGTGCGACATTTGCATCGAACCCAACGCCAACTACGGTCGCGCATGAATGGTTGTTGACTTTTAGTAAATCAATGTGTTGTAATTTTCCTTCTAGTATCTTTAATAGTGCTAGATGGCTATTTTTTGGAATGTTTAATGCTCTTGCAAAATCATTCCCAGAACCTGCCGGGATCACACCGAGCGGAATTGCGGTATTCTCAATATACTTTAGTGCATGGTGAATGGTACCATCCCCTCCAACAACAACTAAAGCTTTTGTATCTATAGAATTGATGTCTAGATTAAACTCTAACATTTCTTCAGGCTTTGTGATAAAGTAGGATTTATATTGAATATCCCATTTGTCTAATAGAGGCAAAACCTTTTTCCAAACCTTCGTTCCTTTTCCGGAGTGGTTATTAATGATAAATAAATACAATTGATCACCTATTTTCTAGTACATGGTACATGGTTAAGTTACTATAGTTTATAGTATACTATGAGTTGAGATATGTAGAAATAGAAAGGAATCTAAAAAGTATGAAACAGTGGCTAATTTTAAGTTCAGTAGTTTTGCTTTTTTTGCTAGTTTGGGGAACAATTTTCTACGAACTGATCGTTTCATCTAACTCAAAATCGTATACCAGGGATGAAGAAATTGCTGCAGAGATTCTCTCAGTCACTAGTCCAGAAAATTTGGTTGAGTTGGTTGAAGAAGAAATACCAGAAGTTCTCGAAGAAAGTAATGTAATAGAATTTACTAGAGAACAAACGGAATTAAATAAATTAATGAAACCTCGTTTAAAAGAAGGCATCGATTACGGTGAAGGAATTTCGATTGATGATTTGCTTCAAAGTTTTGGTGTTTTGGCGAATAAATAAATAATTAAAATTTAAAACTATAATGTAGAATATATGATACGGTTCAGGTATACTAGTGAAGTAAGAAATTAAGTAAATATCTAAAATAATATTTACTATGGGGGGTACAACATATGTTAACAAACATCGGGATTCCAGGCTTAGTTTTAATTCTTGTTATAGCATTGATTATCTTCGGTCCAAAGAAGTTACCAGAGTTAGGGAAAGCAGTTGGACAGACATTAAGAGAATTTAAGTCATCGACTCGTGAACTAACTAATGATGTTATGGAAGAGTTTGAAGACGAAAAACCAAAATCAAAAGCTAAGAAATAATTATATACCTATATAATCTTAGAAAAAATATAAGAATGAAGATGTGAGATATGTTTTAATCCGTCTTACATCTTTTTACGTTAGGTAGAAGAACAAAGTCGTATACTACAAAGACCTTCTTTAGATTTTAAGGAGACAACTTTCCTTTTGTTACCTGAGATCTTTTGTAGGCCAAGCTGTTCTAAACATTGTTTTAAGGAGCTGTGAAGCATGACCGATCAAAGTATGAATCTCCTTGATCACCTAGATGAATTAAGAAAACGAATCATAATCGTTTTGGGAGCATTTATTGTCTTTTTATAGCCAGCTTTGTATTTGTCCGAGATATATATGATTGGTTTGTCAAAGATTTGGACATGCCACTTACGGTTTTAGGACCAATGGACATTATTTATGTCTATTTTTTACTTGCAGGTGTCATTGCCATTGCCTTAACAATCCCTGTGATTATCTTTCAAATATGGTTATTTATTAAACCTGCATTAACGAAAAGGGAGCAAGTGGTAACGTTAACCTATATTCCAGCATCTTTATTGTTATTTGTGGGTGGTTTGTCTTTCGGATATTTTGTCGTTCTACCATTAGTTCTTAACTTCCTCTTTGGTTTAGGGGGAGAAATGTTTACGATGATGTTTACGACCGACAAATATTTCCAATTTGTGCTTCGTATGACAATTCCATTTAGTATCCTTTTTGAGATGCCATTAGTGGTAATGTTCCTAACAAGTCTAGGAATAGTCACTCCTAGAGGAATGCAAAAAAATCGAAAATATGCGTTCTTTTTTATTGTCGTTATTTCGGTATTAATTTCACCGCCTGATTTTATTTCAGATGTATTAGTCATTATTCCATTAGTTTTCTTATACGAAGTAAGTATTGTTTTATCAACAATTGTATACCGTAAGAAGTTAAAGCGAGAGCAGAGACTAACACAAGAAGATGAATAATAACGAAGCAGCGAAACCCTTTGGGTTCGCTGCTTTTTTTAGCTTAGGAAGTTCAACCATTTTTAGTACTAGATGTCTAGCGACTTGTTCTTTTTTCTATTTGTGACAAATTTCCGAATAGAATGATTACTGTGCTGAAAGTCATAGAATTTTCCATTTTTCCTTGATACTGTTAGTAATGTATACCTATTCTTTCTAATTAAGGGAGGGAAATGGAAATGAGTTTTGAGAAAACCATCTTTGAGGCTGCACTTGAAAAAGGAGTTTCGCGAAGGGATTTTTTGAAAGCGTGTACAGCGTTAACAGCCGTACTAGGTTTAGATTATTCTCAAACTAGTAATGTTGTTCAAGCGATGGAAACGAGCAAAAGAGTACCGGTTATTTGGCTTCAACTTATGGATTGTACTGGATGTTCTGAATCATTTATTCGTTCATCACATCCAAGGACCGAGAATGTATTGCTAGATATGATTTCACTAGAATACAGTGAAGTCCTTTCAGCTGCTGCTGGAGACCAAATTGAAGAAAACAGAGAGAAGATTATGAAAGAGTTTAGCGGAGAATACATCTTAGCTGTTGAAGGAAACGTTACAGACGCTGAATTTCTAACTGTTGCTGGGCATTCTGCGCTTAAAACATTACAGGAAACCGCGAAACATGCGAAAGCAGTAATTGCCTATGGAAGTTGTGCGGCTTGGGGGGGGATTGCTGCTGCTAAGCCAAATCCTACAAACGCAAGAGCTGTAAGTGATGTTATTAAGGTGTTCCAGTTATGAACGTGCCAGGATGTCCGCCAATTGCAGAAGTCATGACGGGGGTGATTGCTCATGTAATCACATTTGGTAGATTACCAGAGTTAGATAGTAAAGGTAGACCAAAAGCGTTTTATAAATTAAGAATCCATGATAAATGTAATCGTAGAGCATACTTTGATGCAGGTCTATTTGTTGAGTCTTTTGATGATGAAGGAGCAAAAATTGGTTATTGCTTGTATAAAGTCGGCTGTCAAGGCCCTACGACATATAACTCATGTGCCGAAATGCGTTGGAATGGAGGAGTGAGTTACCCCATTCAATCAGGAAACCCATGTATTGGTTGCTCAGAAAAAGACTTCTGGGATGAGGGACCATTCTTTACGCGTCGTACAAAAGTTCCTGGAACAAAAACGGCTGTAGATCCAATGATAGTTGGTAAATACGCAACGGGAGCTACAGTTGCAGGAATTGCTGCCCATGGAACAGTAACCGCATTAAAAAAGAAACATGATGAAAAAAAATCGCCAAATAATACTGAGGTGAATAATAATGACTGAGCGTATCGTTGTAGATCCCGTAACTAGAATAGAAGGGCATTTACGTATAGAAGCCGATATAAAAGATGGTGTAATTGAAAACGCTTACAGTTCTGGTACAGGAATTCGCGGTCTTGAGCAAATTGTTACAGGGCGAGACCCAAGAGATGTATGGGCATTTGTTCAGCGTATCTGTGGTGTGTGTACAACAACTCATGCCTTAGCATCTGTACGTGCAGTTGAGGACGCCCTTGATATTCAAATTCCGAGAAATGCCCAGCTTATTCGGGAAATCATGAATGAGACTCAATTTGTTCATGACCATGTCGTCCATTTTTATCACCTCCATGCGTTAGATTGGGTGGACGTTGTAAGTGCTTTAAGTGCAGATCCAGCAGAGACTAGTAAAATAGCTCAGTCAATCTCTGATTGGTCAAAATCCTCACCAGGGTACTTTAGAGAAGTTCAACAAAAGGTACAAAAGATTGTTGACAGTGGTCAGTTAGGGATTTTCGCAAACGGTTATTGGGGTCATGAAGCTTACAAACTACCACCGGAAGTAAACTTACTAGCGGTTGCTCATTATTTAGAAGCACTAAATTGGCAAAAGGATATCGTCAAAATTCACACGATTTTAGGTGGGAAAAATCCACATCCTCACTATTTAGTCGGAGGTATGGCAACACCAATTGATATCAATGGTGATAATGCGATTAATGCCTCACAGCTAATGCAAATTTCACAATTAATTGACGATGCCATGGAATTTGTAAATAAAGTGTATATTCCGGATTTATTAGCAATAGGTTCATTTTATAAAGACTGGCTTCACGGTGGTGGGATTCAAAACTTTATGAGTTTTGGTGATTTCTCTACGGGAGATGTTCGCGATATTGATCTATATAGAATGCCACGGGGAATTATCATCGATGGAAACTTAAAGCAGGTTCTCGACGTTGACCCTAAAGATCCTAAACAAATTAGAGAATATATCGATCATTCATGGTATACGTATAATGGCAAAGATGGTGGTGGAAAGCATCCATGGGATGGTGAGACGACACTAAAGTATAGTGGTCCACAAGCACCTTTTAAACAACTTAATACAGATGAGAAATATACTTGGGTAAAAGCGCCTCGCTGGGAAGAAAAACCAATGGAAGTTGGTCCTCTAGCAAGAATTATGGTTGGCTATGCTAAAGGACAGCCAGAAATCGTTGAGATTGTTGATGCTACGCTTAACAAGTTAGATGTACCAATAACAGCATTGCAATCAGCTCTTGGGAGAACAGTGGCAAGAGGTCTAGAAACGGCTCTTATCGTTAAATGGTTAAGAAACGACATGGATGAGCTTATTAGCAATATAAAAAATGGCGACCAAGTAACTTTTAATAGTGAGAAATGGGAGCCAAACTCTTGGCCAAAAGAAACTAAAGGTGTTGGCTGGATGGAGGCACCTCGTGGCGCTTTAGGACACTGGATTAGAATAGAAAATCAAAAAACAAGCAACTATCAAGCTGTCGTTCCAACAACATGGTTAGCTTCACCAAAAGA
Organism: Anaerobacillus sp. CMMVII; assembly: GCF_025377685.1. Classification (NCBI taxonomy): domain Bacteria; kingdom Bacillati; phylum Bacillota; class Bacilli; order Caryophanales; family Bacillaceae; genus Anaerobacillus; species Anaerobacillus sp. CMMVII. The sequence goes on from NZ_JACEHK010000010.1 coordinate 419,709, forward strand.
TCATTTAGGTCAGATTGGCCCTTATGAAGCTGCTCTCAAAGGAACACCAGTAGCAAATTCTAGTCAACCATTAGAGATTTTACGGATTATTCATTCGTTTGACCCTTGTTTGGCATGCGCTGTCCATTTAACTGATTTAGAAAACAATCAGACTACTGAAATTCAAGTAGGTTAAGGGGGGGAAGGTAATGGCCGTTCCCGTAAAAAATAATTCAGCAGCTGAGAAAGTGATGAGCAAGGAATATGAAAAAAAATTAAAGAAGGTTTATGTTTGGGAACTCCCTGTGCGGATTTTTCATTGGGTGAACGCTGCTGCAATTCTAATCTTATTAATCACTGGATTTTACATTGCACAGCCGTTTGTATCACCTACCGTGCACACAAATGCCACACCGTCAGTTTTAATGTCATTCATGCGTAATGTTCACTTTTATACGGCTTTTATATTTACAATTACGTTAATTTTTCGTTTTTATTGGACTTTCAAAGGAAATAAGTATGCTAGGTCTTATCCGCATAAAAAAGAATTTTGGACGGGTGTCTTTGAAGTGCTTAAGTATTATTTATTTTTACCAAATAAGAAAAAGCATTATATCGGCCACAATCCAATGGCGGAGTTTAGTTATTGGATTTTCGTTGTATTTGGCTCAATAGTCATAACGTTTACGGGTTATTATCTTTTATTTGAACCAACGCCGCATACCTGGTATGCTGCACTTTTTGCTTGGGTTCCTGCAGTCTTGGGAGATAGTATGTCTGTACGTGCAGTTCATCATTGGGTAGCGTGGGGCTTCGTTATTTTTACAATTATTCATATTTACATGGCTTTTCGTGATGATTGGCTTGGAAAAAACGGCTCCATGTCAAGTATTTTCACAGGATATAAGACGGAAGAAGTAGATGATGAAGATGAACGCTAATATTAGTACTGAAGGTGAAAATATGACTTGTAAGCTAGAAAAAAAGACAAAAAAAATAACGATTTTAGGAATTGGCAACACCCTCTATTCAGATGAGGGTGTTGGTGTTCATATTTTATCAATCCTGCGAGAAATGTTTAAAGATTGCAAGGAAGATGAGTTGGAAATTATTGAGGGAGCAACAGATGGGATGAAACTACTGGGTCCAGTGGAGGACACAGAATATTTGATCATTCTTGATGCTATTAATGCAGGGAAAGCACCAGGAACAATCATAACTATTAAGAATGATGATATACCTGCCTTCTTTGGAGTGAAAATGTCTGTCCACCAAGTGGGTTTTCAAGAAGTTCTTTTTGCAGCGAGAATTAGAGAATGTTTACCTGAAGAAATGATTATGTTTGGGATACAGCCTGAATCTCTTGAACTTGGTCTTGATTTAACTAGTACTGTTAATGATAAGTTACAAAACTTAGCAGGGATGATAAAGGACCAAGTGGATACTTGGAGGGAGAAGTTTGAATAGGCTTCAATTTCTTACGGAATTGAGAAAGAGTCTCCTAAAGACTACGCAGGAAATTAGTTTACCAATCATTACTGACGAGCTTGAAAAATTTGATGAATTGGCAAATCAAATCGTTGGGGTAAAATGGGTAAAACTTGACGGGATTACAGCAACTTCTTTACAAAGTATTCAAGAATTTTTTACTAACAATAAATCGATTTTGTTGGTTAGTAAGGGTGGACAGTTAAAGGCGTATGGGAAGATGTGTCTTAATTGTCAGTCATTAACCCAATGGATATCGTATGAGAATAAAATGAAATGCTCTAATTGTGACAAAACATTAGATGTTATTTCTGAAACTGGGGACCTAACCTGTAAACGTTATTACACCAAAGAGAAAAACGGAGAGTGGTTTATTGGAGTGTAGGTCCCTTCTCTTTTTTTACATTTTTAGGGTAAACATTGCTTTTGGAAACGTTTTTCGTGATGTTTTGTCGCTTAGTATGATACAAATAATCTTTCAAAAAGGCTGTTTTCGTAAACTTTGTTGCTTTTAGGTCGTCTTTTGATATAAATACGCTTTTTGGGACAAATTCATTTGTCCCAATGGATTATTTATTCTCAAATGCTTCACGCAAAGTGTGAAGAACCAAGCATTCGCATGGTTACGACCTAAAAGCTAATGGCAACAATTTTTTAGAAAAGAGCGTTCTAAAATGAGATAACAGCATTTTAAAAATTGATAAAGGAAGATTGCTATGCATGAGATGGCTTTAATGGGTGATATTCTAAATATCATTCAAAACGATATTCAAAAACGTAACTTGTCAAAGGTGACCAAAATTGAACTAATTGTCGGTGATATTAGCAATGCTTTGCCTGACGCGTTAGAAATGGCTTTTTCGATCTATAAAACTCAGTCAATTTCCTTCTTGGACAAGGAAACAACCCTAGTTATCCACCGCGAAAAGGCATTAGCCAAATGTTATATCTGTAGTGAGGAATATGTCCCTGATCAGAAGCTAGCAATCTGCCCGAGTTGTAAAATTCCAAGTGGAAACCTAATATCTGGAGAAACATTTAAAGTATATTCATATGAGGGGTGTTCGTAATAATGAAGGTTACATTAAATCAAGATGTCTTAACTGATAATAATTCTGCAGCTGCTTTTTTACGAGAACAATTTCAACAAAGCAAAACGTTAGTTATTAATGTCATGAGTTCACCCGGGGCAGGAAAAACAACGCTTTTAGAAAAAACAATTGCTGAATTAAGTCAGGATTATCGAATTGGTGTTATTGAAGGAGACCTAGCAACAGAAATTGATGCAGACCGTATTCGTGCTGCAGGTGCTAAAGCTGTACAAATAAACACAAATGGTGGCTGTCACCTCGATGCTAGAATGGTAGCAAAAGCCATTCCCGAATTTGACCTTTCAGAAATTGATATCTTATTTATCGAAAACGTCGGAAACCTTGTATGTCCTTCAGGTTATGACCTTGGCCAACAGCATAAAATTGCCGTTTTAAGTGTTCCTGAAGGCAATGATAAAATCCCTAAATATCCTGTTATGTTTCGCCGAACTGAACTAGTTCTTATAAATAAAATAGATTTATTGCCATACTTGAATTTTAATGTTGAACTAGCCGAAGAAGATTTAAAAGGAATTAACCCTGTTTCTAAACTACTTAAAGTATCTGCAACAACTTGCGAAGGAATGGATCATTGGTTTAATTGGATCAGAGAAGCCTATGGAAAACTATAAAGCTACCAAGATTACTATCATAGGAAGGGTACAAGGTGTGGGCTTTAGACCATTCATTTTTTCAATAGCAGATAGATATGAGATTTTTGGGACTGTTCAAAATAATATGGATGGCGTCAAAATATTTGCAGAAGGAAAAGGATCTTCACTTCACTCATTTATTGATGAAATAAAAAATCACCCACCACGTATTTCAAGAATAGATCAGGTAACGGTTGAAGAAATTGAAGTGCAGGGCTTCAATACTTTTACGATTATTGAGAGTGACCGAAGTGGTAAATCTTCACTTGTAATTCCAGTTGATACAGCCGTATGTCCGGAATGTTTAGAGGAAATGGCAGACCCTGCTAACTTCCGCTATCAGTACCCGTTTATTAACTGTACGCAATGTGGTCCAAGATACACGATTATTAGAGAACTTCCTTATGACCGTCCTTTTACGACAATGAAGGAATTTCAAATGTGTGAGAACTGTCAAAAAGAGTACGATGACCCAACGAACAGAAGACATCACGCTCAACCAATTGCCTGCCCCACATGTGGTCCGATTTACGAATTAACGTCTATTCATGGAGAAAAGATAGACAAAGGGCTGCAAGCGATTCTTGAAACAAAAAAACATATAAAAGACGGAAAAATCGTGGCCATAAAAGGTATTGGGGGCTATCACTTAGCTTGTGATGCTACCAATGAATACGCAGTATCTAGACTAAGGAAAAGAAAAAATCGTCCCAATCGCCCGCTAGCTGTTATGGCTGCGAGCATTACTGCAATTGAGAGAATTGCATCTTTATCGCAAGGGGAGATTGAACTTCTACATTCACCTGAGGCCCCAATCGTTATTGCTAAGAAAAAAATGACGTGCCTATTGCTCAGGTAGTTGCTCCAGGTATGAATACGGTAGGTTTGTTTTTACCATATACACCATTACACAATTTATTGTTTTCAGATCAACAGCTTGAGTACTTGATCTTGACAAGTGCCAATCCATCGGGGTTACCGATTCTTTATAGAGATGATGAGGCATATAGTTATTTAGAGGGGATTGCTGATTTTGTTTTGAGTTCAAACCGCAAAATTGACCACCCCATTGACGATTCCGTAGTGCAGCTAGTAAATGGAGAACCTCAATTTTTCCGCAGGGCTCGGGGCTATGTTCCTGATCCAATCTTTACAGCGCATGAGGTTAATGGAGTGATTGCTTTAGGGCCCCAGCAGAAAAATACATTTGCTATTGGTAGATTTGATCAGATTTTTATCGGTCCGCATATAGGCGATATGGAAACGATCGAGGTAACTGAACATTACATGAACGAGTTTCGTCACCTCATGAAATGGATGGGTGTAAGTATAGAAGCAGTAGCAGTTGATAAACATCCTCTCTATGAAACTGGAAAACTAGCATTAGAGCTTGATTGTCCAACTATTATTCCCGTACAACATCACCACGCTCACCATGTAGCCTGTATGGAAGATAACCACCTGAAAGAGCCTTGTTTCGGTATTATTCTTGATGGTACGGGTTATGGCCTTGACGGGAATATTTGGGGGTTTGAGCTACTCTATGGAAATCCAAATTCATTTGAGAGACTTGGACATTTATCATACCACCACTTACCTGGTGGAGAAAAGGCCGTCAAAGAGCCTTGGCGAAATGCAGTTGGGTTCTTGCTTTCACAATTTGGTATGAAAGTTGGAAAAGAGCTTTCTAATAAACTTTTTGTTAATAAGACGAAAGAAATCGACGTTATTTCCACCATGGTAGACAAAGGAATGAATAGTCCATTAGCAGGTACTTGTGGAAGGCTATTTGATGTAGTTAGTGCGATCACAGGAGTTTCCCATATATCTACTTATGACGGGGAAGCGGCGATCCGTTTTTCAGAGTTGGTCGATGTGAATGATGCGGGTGATGAGTATTATCCATATGAGCTAACTAAGAAAGCAGGGATTATTGAGATTTCAGTAAAAAAAATGATATTAAAGATTATAAAGGAAGTTGAGGCAGGTAAGGAAGTTAAACAAATAGCACTAAAATTCCATGAAACAATTGTACAAATGTGTCTTTCCTTGATTTTAGTGGCTGCTCAAACCAAGCCAAGTTTAACGAAAAAAGTAGTACTGTCAGGGGGAAGCTTCCATAATCGCTACCTTGCGACAAGACTTATGAGTCTGCTAAAAGAGCATGGGTTTCAAGTTTTTACACATAAAAATGTGCCATGTAATGACGGTGGAATTTCGCTAGGTCAAATAATTATTGCAGCAGAGAAATACAAACAGATGAGGAGGGAAATGAAAAATGTGTGTTGGAGTTCCAGCTAAGATAATTGAAAAACAAGAGTATTCAGCGGTTGTTGATGTCATGGGTTCACAAATGACTGTAGGAATTATTTTTGTTCCAGAGGTAAAACTTGGGGACTATGTGATTGTTCATGCTGGTCAAGCAATGTCGATCGTTGATGAAGATTATGCTCATGCCAGCTTAGAAGAATGGAGGAAAATAGCGGATGCTAGAAACTCTTAAACAATTTTCTAACCCTGAAATAAGTAAGATTTTATTAGAGAAAATCTATGAAGTTGCAGATAGATATAAAAATAAATTTGGAAAAGAGCCAGCGCTTATGGAAGTGTGTGGTTCTCATACCATGGCTGTGGCCAAGACAGGTGTAAAAAAACTACTAACCAACCATGTAAAACTGATTTCTGGACCAGGCTGTCCAGTTTGTGTGACAGACCAAAAATCAATTGACGCGATGATCGAGCTTTCAGAAGGCGAAAATCGGATTATCTGTTCATTTGGTGATATGATTCGTGTTCCTGGGACGAAAAGGACATTAATGGACGCAAAAACAGATGGAAAAGACATTCGAATTGTTTATTCTCCTGTCGATGCAGTTAAAGTTGCGAAAGAGAATCCCAATAAAGAGGTTGTATTTTTAGGAATTGGCTTTGAAACGACAATCCCTGTTTTAGCGGTCGCTTTAAAAATGGCCGACGAAGAAAATATCTCTAATTTCTCCATGTGGGTAACAACGAAGCTGGTTGAACCAATTCTACGTAAACTCCTAAATGAGGGGGAAGTTCATGTTGATGGTTTTCTACTTCCGGGTCACGTTTCAATTGTTTTAGGGAAAGACCACTATCAATACTTAGCTGATGAATACCGTGTTCCAGGTGTGATTTGTGGATTTGAACCAGTACAGCTTCTTGCTGGTATTTATCAAACCATCAAGTTGTTGCTAAATGAAACCCCAGAAATCATTAATGCCCATAGGCACGTGGTTCGTGACAAAGGTAATCCTCAGGCTCAAAAGCTTATGGAGACCTATTTTGAGCTATCTCATGAAGCGTGGCGAGGAATAGGTGTTATTGAAAATAGTGGCTTGGATATAAAAAAAGAGTACCAACATCTAAATGCGAAATTGCGCTTTCCTGTTAAAATAAGCGAACCGAAAAAAACAAAGTGTCGGTGTGGTGAGGTAATCCGTGGGTTAATTCAGCCGGAACAATGTAGTTTATTTGCAAAAGCTTGTACTCCCACAAATCCAATTGGCCCCTGCATGGTTTCAGGTGAAGGCAGCTGCGCGGCTTCTTACCAATATATGAGGGAGGATTAAAATGACAGAGAAAATAAGTTTAGCCCATGGTGATGGTGGCGAGTTAGCGCATCGTTTAATTCAGGACGTCTTTGTTGCAGCCTTTAAGCATCATGATCATGCACAGTTAGATGCCGCATTATTACATGTCTCCTCAAAGAAACTGGCGGTATCAACTGATAGTTTTGTGATTAAACCAGTCTTTTTCCCAGGAGGAAATATTGGAAAGTTAGCTGTAGCAGGAACGGTAAATGATATTGCTGTTAGTGGTGCCACCCCCTTGTACTTGACAGTAGGGTTTATCCTTGAGGAAGGCTTTTTATATAAAGACTTACGAGAGATCGTTACAGCAATGGCAATTGAAGCAAAAAAGGCAAACGTGAAAATTGTTGCTGGGGACACCAAGGTTGTTGAACGAGGTAGCGTTGATGGGATATTTATTAATACTACAGGAATAGGAGTCGTAACGGATGAATCGTCACTTCCCAGAAAGATTGAGGAAGGAGACTCTGTGATTATTAGCGGGACGATTGGTGATCACGGAGTAGCGATTTTAAGTGCGAGAGGCGAATTAGGTTTACTAACAGAATTAAAAAGTGACTGCGCTTCTTTGAATGCATTAACGGTGGATATCCTGAACTCCTCTACGAAAGTAAAGATTATGAGAGATCCAACTAGAGGAGGAGTTGCGACTACTTTGGTTGAGATTTGTGAAGACTTTCAAGTAGCCATGGAGCTTTTTGAAGACGCTTTACCAATTAAGCCAGAAGTAGAAGGTGCCTGTGATATTTTAGGGCTTGAACCATTATACTTGGCGAATGAGGGGAAGTTACTAGTTATTGTAGCTAAAGAAGACGAAGCAAAGGTGTTAGAAGTAATGAAAAGGCATGAGCTTGGAAAGAACGCCACATCTATTGGTCAGGTAGTAGCCGAAGGCCAAGGGAAATTATTCTTGAAGATGACCTTAGGAAGCCGCCGCCGTTTAAATCGTTTAACAGGTATACAACTACCTAGAATTTGCTAGAAAACTAGTTGAATTGTTGAACGTATCATAAGAAATTTTTGATCCGGTTAAAATGTGAACAAGATAAGAACATCGCTTTTTTCTTCAGATAATGTACTAAATGTGTCACAGTTTATTGGCAAAAAATAACGTATAGTTAGTAATACAGATGTTGATATTACTTCTTCCCATAGATCCTAGAATAAGGAGTGAAGCTGATCTATGAACGTTATTTTGTATAGTATGAAGTCAGTTTTTTTCGCATTAATTGTAGCATATCTCAGTTTCATTGGGACCTTGTTTGGTCATTCAATTTCGCTATTTCTTGGTTTAGGAAAATCACAAACCAATTTTTTAGATAGTATTTCTGGTGTCTTGCCTTATATCATTGTCATTACGTTTCTAGCAATTGTGATCGGTGAGTTGTTTAAAATGCTAAATCAAACTATTATAGAGAGATTTATTACAATATTTGCTTATCATTATTTTTTCTTTTATGCTTTACCTTTGTTTGATAAGTTTGCTCGTGGTAGTGAGTTTTCGTATTCCTACGAATTGGTAAGAGGGATCCTTCCAGCTTTCTTTTTTTCCTTATTAGTAACCTTATTTTGGAAGCCTGGAATAGTTGGTGCTTCCTTTCAAAAAGAGTTGAAGAACTATCTTAAATCGATATGTATTAGAAAATGGCTCAAGAGGTTATTTGTTGGGTGGAGCATGTTCGTACCTATCGTTTTCTTTACGAATTGGTTAATTTCACCTTTTTTAGAGCTATATAATACTACAGCTATTCAGAATGTTCCGAAGGTCATTATTATGAGTATTTTTGTGAGTATATTTTTTGTATTAACGATCTTACCAATCTTCATTAGGTGGCGTGATACGAAAACTTCGCTTTTATATTGGGTGGGTTTTCCAATTTTCATACAAACTGCGGTTTTTCCAGCGCTTGTGGAGTTTTGGCTTCCTATCGGCGTACGTTTCCCGTATTTCATCCAATACATGGTGATTTCATTTATGTTGGCAATCATTTATGTTCATTTATTATACGTCCCTAAGGCGAATGAAGTCATTGATGATCAATTTAAATGGATGTATTAAATTTGTAAACGAAATGAGGTGGGGTAGACAAATCCATTTGTCCGCCCACCTCATTTTAGTTTAGCGTAACGGTCAATAGATTAATTGAAAAGTATAAGCAGTTTAACGGTATGAAGAGTAACGTAAGTAAGGTTCGCAGCTACATATAGCTTGATTAAGGTAATTATGAAATAGACTCAATTATGAAGTTTTTTTCACATTTGCGAAACGAAAATGTGATTTTAGTCACATTTTACTTCTAGGTGAGCCGTTACAATAAAATTAGGCTGTTAATATTTTCATGAAAAGTGAATAAAAAGGGGGCTTTATCTTAAATGAAAGGACTCGGGATCCTCAGAACAATCATAGGTGGTTTTGCTGCATATGAATTGCTTAAACTTATGAAAGCAGGAAGTAAGCAAGTGTTGAGACCTCCAGGTGCTAGCGATGAAGACGAATTTCTAGCTTTATGTACGCGATGTGGAAAGTGTAACCAAGCCTGTCCCTACAAATCCATAAATATGGGGAACAGTACGATGGGTTTAGGACTTGGTACACCATTTATCGATGCAAGAGAATCACCTTGTTGGCTTTGTGAAGATTTCCCTTGTTTTGAAGCTTGTCCGACAACTGCGTTACGTGATATTGAAAAACGTACCGATGTGGATATGGGTGTTGCAGTTATCGATAAGGATGTCTGTATCGCATACCAGGGGATGCGTTGTGAAGTATGCTACCGAGAATGCCCTCTTATAGATGAAGCTATTAAACTTGATATTTACTTAAAACCAGACGACAACATCCATGCGATTTTTGGTCCAGTAATCGATCCGGAAAAATGTGTAGGTTGTGGAATTTGTGTTCACAAATGTGTCGTTGATAATCCAGTTGCCATTAGAATACAGCCACGTGAGGCAGGTGGATTGCTATGAAAAAATGGTTGATTGCTAGAAAGTTAGTTCAGTTTTTTATTATTTTATTATTTTTATCCCCATTATTTTTAGTTGAAGTTGCTGGAACCAACTTTTTTTACGGAACACTATCCTCCTCTGAAATCTTTGGCATACAGCTCTCAGATCCACTAGGGGCTTTAAGTGTAACGTTAGCATCTAAGAAAATTGTCTGGGGGTTTTTAGGGTCAGCATTGATTGTCTTTCTTTTTTACCTAGTGATAAGTGGGAGAGTATTTTGTAGTTGGGTTTGCCCGGTTAACACTTTACTAGAATTGACAGACTCGTTGAGAAAGCGCTTTAAAAAATTACCAGATGTACAATTTAACTTAAATATAAAAATTCAAATAGCAGTATTAGTTTTAGTTTTATCATTTTTCATTGGTGTACCGATCTTTGAAATCATTTCTCCAATCGGAAATACACTTAGGAATTTATTGTTCGTATGGGGAATAGGAAGTTTTATTCTTTTAGCCATTGTCTTGTTTGATTTTTTTGTTTCAAAACGTGGCTGGTGTCGTTACTTTTGTCCAGTCGGTGGCTTTTATTCAAGTATAGGTAAAGCTGGACAATTAAGGGTGAAGATAGACAACGAAAAATGTGTTAGTTGTATGCAGTGTAAAAAAGTCTGTTTTTCACATCCGTCAATTTTAGACCCAGCGATTAATGGTGACAAAACATACGTAACATCAGGTGATTGTAGCTTATGTGGCGCTTGCATTGATGCATGTTCCCACGAAGCTTTATCAATCGGTCTTAGACCGTATAGACAAAAAGAGTACCAAATTGAGATCACAAATGAGGTTAAGGGGGAAAAATTATAATGGAATTAACTCGTAGAAGCTTGCTAAAAGCTGCGGCAATATCATCAGCGATGATTGCAGCAGGATGTGCCAGCAAAGAAGTCGCTACACCAGAACCAAAAGAACCAGAAAAAGACCCAGTACAATCAATTGAACCCGATGAGTGGAAAACTTCGGTTTGCCGCTATTGCGGAACCGGTTGTGGGGTGTTAGTGGGAGTAAAAGATAAAAAAGTAATCGCTGTAAAAGGTGACCCTGACAATCGTTCAAGTCGTGGTTTAAATTGTATTAAAGGATACTACTTAGGAAAAATTCTATTCGGAAAAGATCGCTTAACAAAACCGTTAATCCGTGAAGATAACAGCAAAAAAGGAACAATGGACGGGTTTCGCGAAGCATCATGGGAAGAAGCACTTGACTTAGTTGCTAGCAAAATCAAAGAAGCACATGATACTGATCCTAATTCGATTGCCTTTTGGGGTTCAGGACAACAAACAATTCATGAAGGTTATGCGTCTGTAAAGCTCTGGAAAGTTGGTTTACAAAACAATAATATTGATCCTAATGCAAGACTTTGTATGGCAAGTGCTGTAACTGGATTTATGTCAACATTCCAATCAGATGAGCCAATGGGTTGTTATGATGATTTAGACATGGCAGACGTTTTTGTTACGTGGGGAGCCAATATGGCAGAAATGCATCCAGTTTTGTACTCACGCTTAACAGCTAGAAAGCTTTCAGATCCGAATGTAAAACACTATGATTTAACAACCTATCATACTCGTACTTCTGAAACAGCAGACAAAGTGATGGTTTTTAGACCACAAACAGACTTAGCGATTGCAAACTGTATCATCAACTATTTAATTGAAACTGATTCCTATGATAAGCAGTTTGTTGAAGAGCACTGCCAATTTAAAGCAGGGCAAGAAAATTTAGGTCATTCAATTGATGATGACTATGACAAGAGTGAAGTTGGTCAAAAAGTAAATGACTCTTGGCCAATTACATTTGATGAATTTAAAGAAATGGTTTCTGTATATACATTTGATTATGTTTCTGAACTTTCGGGAGTACCGGCTGAAGACCTTGAAGCATTAGCGAAAGAATTTGCTGATCCTAACAAAAAAATCATGTCAACATGGACAATGGGGGTTAATCAGCATACGCGTGGAACATGGATGAACAACTTAATTTACGATGTTCATTTATTATCAGGGAAGATAAGTCAACCAGGAAGTGGACCATTTTCATTAACAGGTCAGCCTAGTGCTTGTGGAACAGCTCGTGAAGTTGGAGTATTTGCCCACCGTTTACCGGCAGATTTAGTTGTAAACAATCCGGAACATCGACGTTTTAGTGAAATGATTTGGAATTTACCAGAAGGTTATCTAGATTCAATTGAAAAGCCAGGTCTGCATACCATCGCAATGTTTAGACAGCTTGGGCTTGGGAATGTAAAGTTCCTTTGGAGTATGTCAAACAACTGGGGCCAAACATTACCGAAAACAAACCGCTTCCGCGGGATTGATACGGACGGTAAAGGAGTTATTGACGGCTTTATCGTAGTTTCTGAAGTTTACCCAACCCGTTCTACAGAAATGGCGAATGTTGTTTTTCCAGCTGCTATGTGGGTGGAAAGAGAAGGGATGTTCGGTAATGCTGAACGCCGAAATTCAATTTTTGAAAAATGTCAAGAACCACCTGGAGAGGCGAAGTGGGATCTTTGGGCAATGGTTCAAGTGGCGAAACGCGTGCTTGAAGGTAAGAAAATTGGCGAGCATGATGCCTTTGATGTTGTCTTTGGAAAATATGGTCCAGACATTTGGGACTATGAAAAGAATGATTTAATTGATGAGCATGAAGTATGTGTACGTATGTTCGAGGAATATCGATTATTTTCTGCGCCACATCTTCATAAAGATCCGGCTGTTCAAGAGCTTGGATATAAATTGAAGACGAGTGCCAAGGAATTAGGGCCATACGAGGAATATTTAAAGCAGCATGGGATGCGCTGGCCTGTTCGCGAAGTGAATGGTGAATGGTTAGAAACGAAATGGCGCTACGCACATGGTGATCAAAAAGAAGGTTTCGATCAAGTGGGTGTGGAGACGTTTGGTGAAGTAGGAAAATATAAGGATATTAGCTTCTATAAATCTACTGACAAACGACCAACTATTTTCTTTAGACCATTTGAAGATGCAGCCGAAATTCCAGATGAAGAGTATCCATTCTGGTTATGTACAGGACGTGTTTTAGAGCACTGGCACAGTGGTTCAATGACACGACGCGTTCCTGAACTCCATCGTGCAGTACCTGAGGCTTTATGTGAAATTCACCCAGATGATGCGGCGGCAATCGGAATTAAGGATATGGATTGGATTATCGTAAGATCGCGTCGTGGTGAGACAAGAGTAAAGGCAACGACAACAGGTCGTGGAAAACCACCAAAAGGACTAGTGTTTGTTCCATTCTTTGCTGAAGAAACAATGATAAACGATACGACACTTGATGCTTATTGCCCAATTTCAAAAGAGCCAGATTACAAAAAATGTGCTGTTCAAATCATTAAGGCATAAGGAGGGGGGACAAACATGAAAAAACAAAACTACTTTCTATTTGCAGTCTCATTAGGGATATTCATTTTTGCGATCGTCGTAGGTGTCGCTCTCTTCAATGACTCAGCGAGTGAAAAAGCGGCAACACAAAAGCAAGAACCAAAACAAGAACAAACGGCCAAGCAACCAGCAAAAGTGGTCGAAATTCCACAGTTGAATCAAGAAAGAGCGGAAGCGGCAACAATGGTATTGATTTCAGCCCCAACCTTACAACCTGTTGACCATGCCGGAAGATGGAATCCAAAAACAAAAGGCGAGAGCTGTTTAGTTTGTCACGAGCAAGCGGAGGCTATGGGGGCAAGAGTTATACCGATCGACCATTTTGTTGATCAAGAACGTAGCAAAGGGATTTTTGGACCAAGATATGTTTGCGTTACTTGTCATGGATTGGATACAGGTGAAACAAAAGCAGCATTTAATGATTAATACGACTATCTAAATACGGAGGTGTAAGCATGGTCATTTCAGGATTTATGCTAATCACAGTAAAAGGAAAAACAGATGCAGTAGTAGAGCAACTAAAGAAGCTTCCTGGCATAGAAGTTCATCATATTGAGCAGGAGGTTAAAGTGATATTAACACTTGAAGCTCCTTCAGTTGATGAAAGCTATCGTATTGGTGAAGCATTTAAAGAAATTGATGGGATCGTCTCGATCTGCCTTGCTTACACAAACTTCGAAGATGATGAAGCGATGCAACATCAATCAACGGGTATTCAGCAATGATTGAAAAGTTGAACCGTAGACAATATTTAAAGGAAAATGTTCGCTCGTCCTTTCAATTTCTAGGGTCAATTATCGGGGCTACCATTGAGCAAGAACGAAATTATATACGCCCACCTGGTGCAGGGAATGAACTACTGTTTCTTGCTACTTGCACCCGTTGTGGCGTTTGTGCAGATGTTTGTCCAACGTCAACCATCAATTTGTTTTCAGTCGATTATGGGGCGAAGCTAGCTGGAACTCCTTTTATCAATCCAAATGAATCACCCTGTACTTTTTGTGATAAATGTATGACAAATTGCCCTACAGGGGCGTTGGATCAGATTGAACCTGATGAAAAACTAGGTGTCGCAGAAATTTTTGAATTCAATTGTTTAGCGTTTAAGGGAACAATGTGTGATTACTGTGTTCGAGCATGTCCTTTAGGAAAAGATGCTTTAACAGTAATCAATGGTAAACCTCAGGTGATTGAGAGTAATTGTAATGGCTGTGGGCAGTGCGTTGCTGCTTGTATCCAGACCTATAAAGGAATATATGTAAAAGCACGAGAAGTATGAAAAAATGGCTGTTGAGAATGTCTCAACAGCCATTTTTTTATTGGCATTTAGACCGTAGCATGTAGTGATGTAGAATTCAGAATGTAGAATGTAGAATGAGTTTGGAGATAAGCTTCGGTGAACTGCTTAAACCATTCTAAATTCTGATTTATCTTTTATCGTTGTTTTGTTTACCAGCTTGTCCAGCCTCGACATAAGGCTCTCTAGCAAACTCCTCAGTAGGTGAGTTTCCTAGTGGGCTAACATGGGCACCATGCTTGTTTTTTCCTTCTTTTCTTGGATTACTTTTACGCTTTGTCATATAATCAGCTCCTATCTATTTCAATCGGTCATTCATTGGTTAGTATCTTCTTTTTTTTGGTTTCTATTATGTTTAATAAGATACATATAACACTTCCACTAAATATGTCTCTATGTTATTGTTACAATGATACTTATTGTTACGGAGATGGGAAAATGTTAGAAAAAGAACTAGCAACACCTTTATCAATATTAAAAAAATATTATGGTTACAACAGCTTTCGGAAAAATCAACAAGAAATCATCACTGCTTTGCTGCAAAGAAATGATTCTCTATGTATCATGCCAACTGGGGGCGGTAAATCAATTTGTTATCAAGTCCCAGCCTTGCTTTTTGAAGGGATAACAGTGGTAATTAGTCCGTTGATTTCTTTAATGAAAGATCAAGTAGACACATTAAATAATATTGGTGTCCCTGCTATCTATTTGAATAGTACGGTGTCACAAGCTGAACAAGCACATATCATGGACGACATTAAAATCGGCTCATATAAACTTATTTATGTTTCACCAGAGCGGCTAGACTCACCACATTTTTTACACTTTCTACAGCAATTACCTATTGATTTAATAGCTGTTGATGAAGCTCACTGTATTTCGCAGTGGGGGCACGATTTTCGCCCTAGTTACGCAAAGATTGGCCAACTAATGCAACAGCTATCTCCAAGACCTGTGATTGCGGCATTTACTGCAACAGCGACAAAAACAGTAGCTGAGGATATTAAGAAAGGTCTGAGACTTCATTCGCCATTAGACTTTATTTCGGGTTATGAACGAGAAAATCTAGCCTTTTCAGTAGTGAAAACAGGGAATAAAAAGAAATATTTGCTCGAATTCATTCAACGGCTTCAAGGTGAAAGTGGCGTTATCTATACTGCCACTAGGAAAGATGTTGAAGACCTACAACTTTATTTAGCGAAAAATGGGATTGAAGCTGTAACATATCATGGTGGAATGTCGGAAAAAGTTCGTAATGACCATCAAGAGAGATTTATCTTCGATGATGAAAAAATTATCATTGCCACTAATGCTTTTGGGATGGGGATCGACAAGTCAAACGTACGCTATGTACTTCATTACCAATTGCCGAAAAGCATGGAAGCCTACTATCAAGAAGCAGGACGAGCTGGAAGAGATGGTGAGGCTAGCGAGTGTGTCCTCCTTTTTACTAGTAAAGATGTTCAAACACAAAAATATTTAATTGAACAATCAACATCTTTAGGAGAACGTAAGGACCATGAATACCTAAAACTTCAAGCAATGGTTGATTATTGTCATACAACGAAATGCTTGCAAACATTTATTGTCCATTATTTTGGAGATGAAGCGAACAAGGACTGTGGGAAATGTTCCAACTGTAAATCCGACTTAGAAGAGGTAGATGTGACTACTGAAGCCTTAAAAATTTTTTCGTGTATCGTAAGGATGAAGGAGCGTTTTGGAGTTACACTCATAGCACAGGTTCTTAAGGGTTCAAATAACAAACGCATTAAGGATCTAGGTTTAACGACTTTGACAACATATGGAATTATGAAGGAAAAGACCGAAAAGGCGATTAGTGAACTTACGCAGTTATTCATTGCTGAAGGGTATTTAACCTTGACAACTGGTCAATATCCTACAGTGAAACTTACCGAAAAAGCGTTGGCTGTACTTAAAAATGGTGAAAAAGTATTCCAAAAGATAAAACCGGTAAAACAGGAAGAGCCAGTACATTCGGAGTTATTTGAAAAGCTTCGCGAGCTGCGAAAGAAAATAGCAGAAACCGAAAAGCTTCCACCGTATATTATTTTTTCTGATGTTACCCTAAAAGAAATGTGCAAATACTATCCACAGACGAAAGCAGAAATGCTTGAAATCAAGGGAGTAGGGGAAATGAAGTTTGAGAAATACGGGGATGTTTTTTTGACGATCATTAGCTCATTTTGCCAAGAAAATAACGTAACAGCCTCTGCAGAACCACAGAAAAAGCAAACAGAAAAAGCCAAAGATGATCCGAGTTATTTAACGACTTTACAACTTTTTCGTGAAGGAAAAGAAATTAGTGAAATCTCAGCAATTAGAGGATTGAAAGAAACGACTGTTGAGCAGCATCTTATTCAGGCAGCAGTTGAAGGTGTTGAACTGGAATGGCAAAGAGTACTACCAAATTCGTACCAACAGTTAATTATAGAAGCTAAAGAGGCGATTGGTGGAGAGAAGCTAAAGCCATTAAAAGAGGCTTTACCCGAGGAAATTAGTTACTTTCATATTAAGCTCGCGTTGTGTATTTAATTGAGATTGAAAAAGCTGTATTGATATGAAAAAGCAAGAGGTAGACAAGTTGTCTCCCTCTTGCTTTTTATTTTAGAATAAGTTCTCTAGTTGTAATCTTTTCAATTTCTTTAATAATTAAAGCAATTGATTGAGGGTCGTGACTGTCATAAGTTTCAATATCTAGTCTTAAAACTGGACAAACGGTAAACTCATTTACCCAATTATGATAACGCTCGTAAAGGTCTTCCCAGAATTTTGTCGGAGTATCTATTTCCATTTTTCGTCCCCGGCGATGAACGCGCTCAATAATTTTATCTAGTGAGCCATCTAAATAAATTAACACATCAGGTTTTGGAAAATATGGAGATAATGTCATAGCTTCGAATAGTGAGCTATATGTTTCGAAGTCACGGTCGTTAATGTTACCTTGATCATATTGGAGCTTTGCGAAAATACCTACATCCTCATATATACTACGATCCTGAACATAGCCATAACCGCTTTCAAACATTGCTTTTTGCTGTTTAAATCTTTCAGCTAAAAAATAAATTTGTAAATGGAAAGACCACTGTTTGAAATTAGCATAGTAATCTTCTAGATATGGATTCCCGTCGACTTTTTCATAGGATGCTTTAAAATTTAAGGCATTGGCTAAATTTCTTGTTAAAGTTGATTTTCCAACTCCCACCGTACCAGCCAAAGTAATCAAAGCATTACTTTTGATTGTTGTATCAATCATGTTTTTCAACTCCAATAATAGTTATTTTACACAAAGTTGTTCATCTATTTCTGCGATTATCGCTTTAAGATCAGCTTTATTTTTTATAAAATCGATTTGGTCTCCATCAAATGATAGAACAGGAACATTTGGATGGTCACTAATAAACTTTTCCATGAATTGATCATAGTCTTTGGTAAGCTGAAGTAAATATGCTGGATCAATATTTTTTTCGATGTCTCTACCACGTAAAGAGATCCTCTCTAACAACGTATCTAAACTAGCCTTTAAATAAATAATTAAATTTGGCTCGGGCATGTTAGCAGTTAGTATGTAGTAGATTTGCTTGTATTTATCGTACTGCTCAAACTGCAACGTTCGCTCGGCGAAAATTTGGTTTTTAAAAATGTGGTAGTCTGCAACGACAGGGTTATTTTTAGCTAAATGATATTTTTGGATATCCTCAAGTTGCTTATATCGATTACAAAGAAAAAACATTTCTGTTTGGAAGCTCCACTCATTAATATCTTTATAAAAATTCCCTAGAAACGGATTTTCTTCAACGATCTCATTTAACAGTGTATATTGATAATATTCGGCAATTTCTCTTGCTAACGAAGATTTACCAACACCGATCGGACCTTCTACAGCGATAAATGGTACTGTTTTCAACATTTTTCCTCCTTGTTCAACAACAATAGACAACGTTATTTTATCATAGAGGTCATGTTTCTGGTAGACATAAATCGATTTTTACAATTTTTGTTTGAATTTTTTAGGTATACTTCAAGTTGAAATGGTAAAAATAGGAACAGTATCTATAGGGAAGGAGGGATGAATAGGTGGAGATTGATATGAGTGTTGACCAAGTTATTAGCTCAATTAATCAATTACATACGAGTGGTGAAGGCTTAGCTAAGAAAAAAATCAAGAAGACGCATCCAGAGTTAATGAGAAGTGCTCTTCATTACTTCCCAAGTTGGGATCATGCAATTAAAGAAAGCGGTATCGAATAAAAAAGGATAAGAGCAAAAGGACTCTCACGGTTTTTTGCTCTTATCCTTTTTGTATTTCGTAGGAAATGATGGTAGTGTTACCAAATATTATAGTTTTATAGTATGATAGAAGTGGGTATTCGGTTTCAATAATAGGAGCAAGCATAAAAATCTTTAAAGAATGGGGTGCTTATGTGAGTAAGGTTAAAATTGTCACAGATTCAACAGTAGATGTTCCGATAGAGGAATTAGCGGAATTAGGGGTAGAAGTTGTACCACTAACAATCACTGTAGATGGAAAGTCTTATATTGATGGGGTAGATATTTCAGCTAAAGATTATATTTCTTTACTTAAGCAAGCAAAAGAAATACCGAGAACGTCACAACCTTCAGCAGGGGTATTTGCCGAAATATTCGATCGCCTTGGAGCAGATGGAAGCGAAATTATTTCTATACATATTACGAGTGGTATGAGTGGTACTTATAATTCAGCGCAAAGTGGTGCAGGTATGTCAACTTCAAAAGTAACAGTCGTTGATTCGAAGTTCATTTCTTATGCGCTTGGATTTCAAGTGTTAGAAGCAGCCAAAATGGCTAAAGAAGGAAAAACAAGGAAAGAGATCTTAGAGCGAATTGAAACGATAAGAGAAAATACATCACTATTTATCATGGTTGATACATTAGATTATTTAGTGAAGGGTGGTAGAATCGGAAGAGGGAAAGCATTAGTAGGATCACTCTTGAGGATCAAACCAATTGCTTCACTTGCTGACGGCGTCTACACACCAGTTTCAAAAGTGAGAACATATGCTCAATTGATCAATTACTTACTTAAACAATTAGAAACAGAAACTGCTAATAAAAAAATTAAGGCTGTAGCTATTGCCCAAGCAGATGCATTAGGTTTGGCCAATCAGCTAAAAGATGCAATTGAAAAAGCTACTGGATTTACTGATGTTAAAATTTCTGACACTACGCCTATCATTAGTACTCATACAGGGCCTGGTGCTATAGGATTTTCGTACTTTGCTGAGTAAGTTAATAATAATCCATCACTCATAACTCAAAACTCAAAACAAAAGGCCGTCACTTTGTGACGAGCCCTTTTTATTACCCTCTTGGTACGCGTTTACTTTTTTTTGCTTTCGCAAGATCTACGGACTCATCTGCGATTTCCTCGTTATAAACGCTTTCTGTTGGGGTGAAATTATTCTTAGAGGCTGCATCACGAAAATGTTTTCGTTTCGTCATAATAACCTCTACTTACCACTAAGTTGTTGTTCAGCCATCTGAACAAGACGCTTAGTTACTTCTCCGCCTACAGAACCATTAGAACGGGATGTATCATCTGCATTTAATCTTACACCAAATTCTTGGGCAATTTCATATTTCATTTGGTCTAATGCTTGTTCAACACCAGGAACTACTAATTTATTTGTACTTGGCATCTTAATCCCTCCTTACTAAATATCCTTACCAGCCGGAGAAAATATATGAAATGTAGATATAACCAAAAAAATAAATTAGAGGGTAATTACACGGAATTTGCTAGCTAATTCAATGAACTGCTTCATCGATGAAACTTGACCAGAGATAAGTTGGTGTTCAATCTCATAATAGTTGATACAAGTTTTACAAGCTAAAATTGAGACTCCTTTATCCTCTAATTCCTTAATATGTAGCGAAGCTAAGGAACGTTCAGTTAGTGCTAGCACACCGGAATTAACGAAAAAAACAGCCTCTGGTAGATCGTTCGTTTGTTTGAGTAAGGTAAAGAATGTTTCAAGCAGACCTTCGCCTAAAATATCATCTCCTTTGCCAAGAAATTGTGAGTTAACTAAAATTACTGACTCTTTCAAAAATACCCCTCCTAAAGTTTAAAGATAAAATACCTGCTTTTTAAAAATGCACCTATTTTGTGAAATTGTCAAAAAAACGTAATAAAATATAAAATTTTTTATGAAAATGTGAAAAAAAGCATTTGCAAAACCTCCCAAAATCGATAAAGTTACATTAGTAATTACTAATACATCAGATGACCTGATGAACACATTTATGAAATTATATTATCTTATCGTAGAAGGGAATTAAAAATCATGAAAGAAAAAAATCGTTGGTTAATCGCGTTGTCAGCAGTGGCAATTCATTTATCCATTGGTTCAGCTTACGCGTATAGTGTATACGTAAAACCATTAGAACAACTGGGATGGCAAAAAACCCAAGTATCATTGGCTTTTACAATCGCCATTTTCTTTTTAGGGATGTCGGCAGCTGCTTTTGGTCAGTTTGTTGAAAAGAAAGGCCCTAGAAAGTCAGCATTGTTAGCAGCAGTACTATTTTCAGTAGGTATTGTCGGTTCTGGTTTTGCCGTGTTAATCGAGTCATTACCATTATTTTACCTTACGTTTGGTGTATTAGGGGGGATGGGTCTTGGTTTAGGGTATATTTCGCCAGTATCAACGTTAGTCAAATGGTTCCCTGATCGTCGCGGTTTAGCAACCGGTATGGCTGTCCTTGGTTTTGGTGCAGGGGCATTAATTACTGCTCCAATCGCAGAACGATTAATTGTAAATATCGGTGTATCGAACACGTTCTTTTCTTTAGGTATCACGTATTTTATTCTGATGTTTCTTGGAGCATCTTACATTGCTAAGCCACCAGAAGGGTGGGTACCAAAAGGTATGGCACCTGGAACAGTTAGTGGTGGAAAATATGATATTAAAGGCACGCAAGACTTAGAACAATTAACAGCTAAAGAAGCGGCGAAAACCAAACGTTTTTGGTTATTATGGGTGATGATGTTTATTAATATCTCAACGGGTCTAATGCTAATTTCAGTTGCTTCTCCAATGGCGCAAGAAAAAGTAGGGTTAACTACTGTTGCAGCTGCAAGTATGGTAGCGTTAATGGGTCTGTTTAATGGTGCTGGCCGAATTGGTTGGTCAAGTGCTTCAGATTATATCGGTAGACATCGAATTTATGCCATCTTTTTTAGTATTCAGTTAATCGCGTTTTTAATTTTACCAAATATCACAAATGTCCTTGTCTTCCAAGTCTTAATTTTCATGGTATTAACCATTTACGGTGGAGGATTTGCAGCTTTACCTGCATTTATTGGCGACTTGTTTGGTACAAAGCAGTTAGGAGCCATTCATGGTTTAATCCTTACTTCTTGGTCAATGGCTGGAGTCATGGGACCATTATTAGTTGCGTATATTCGAGATACAACAAACAGTTATGACGCAACTTTCTACATCTTTGTTGTATTCCTAGCTATTGGATTATTTACATCATTCTTAATGATGAAAGATATTCAAAAAATCAAAGCACGTAAAGAAATGCAAATTCAAAAAGCTAGCTAATATAAGAAAAGCACCAACCGTCTGAAGCTAGACATCAAGAACTAAAAACGCAAATACTTTCTTATCTTACAAAAAGGATCACTGGACAAATCCAGCGATCCTTTTTCTTATAGTTTAAAAAAGTATGAAATTTCAACGTAATAACTGTCTAGCTCCAAGACACATCAATGAAGTTACTTCATTGCAGGTTTTGCGACGAGTAAACGTAGTGACGCAGGAGCAGCGCCCAGCCCCTCGAGGTCAAATAACCTTCGAGAATAAAAGTGAAAAAGCACACTTTTTTTCTCGAAGAACATTTGCTTGTCGGGGCTAAGCAGGGCGCTTGCGCTTTTCTTATTTTGTCATGGTAAATAATGAGATGATAAATATGGCAATCACTTTGGCATACAAGGTAGAAGAACGATAGAAGCTGGCTAATTTCTTTTCGAAATATAAACTAATCAACGTCCAAACTTTAAATAACGAGGTAAATGACAAGGTCACCAAAATGCTACATGCAAAAAGAATATACAATTTGCTTGCGCTGGAGGCAGAGACAATTCCTTCGTAATTACTAGTTAAGGTTGCAATTTTTATTAACCATTGAATAAGTTCATGGATCTGACCTGACTCAAATAAAGATAAATAAATTAACGGCGTGGTGAAAATAAATAAGATGAATAATGGAAAACTAACAAGAGAAATCATTTTTAAAGGCTTTTTCCCCTCATCCTCATCGTGATCATTGTAGCGCCATACCAAACTCATAACAAAGATACAAATGCATACGTATGGTAAAACAGAAAGAACTAAGATCCATGTATTCATTATTATTTTCACCACCTTATCATATTGTTTTCATTATAGCGGTGGTGATAGGTGTAAAGTTGTGCGAAAAATCACACCTGAAGTATTTATTTGAATTTTTAGATAGAAATAAGAAAGTGCCAACTCCGCAGAAAGGGAGTTGACACTAGTGATTTATGAGATTTTTGAAATTTTCACAGCACAAGCTTTGTATTCTGCTGTACCTGAAATCGGATCAAACTCATCAAGTGTCAAGGCGTTTGTCGGAACTTCTGACCAATGGAAACTCATAAAGACATCGCCTTTTGCATTTTCTTACACACCTTGGCTTTAACTTTTACTTTACCACGACGAGATGCAACTTCTACATATTCGCCGTCTTCAATATTCAACTCGAGAGCATCCTCAGCATGCATATCGACTGTTTCTTCGGTTTGCTTTAATTTCACGTTAGCTGGATAATAACGAGTTTGTGAATTCGTATTGTACTGTTCTAAGCGTCTACCAGTTGTTAAAGTAAATGGATATTCTTCGTCTGTTGGTTCTGCTGGAAGAGAGAAGTCAACTGGTACGAAGCGAGATTTTTCTTCTAGTTCAATTCCTTGATGGAATCTTTCATGTAATACAAATGTACCCGGGTGATCAACCGTAGGACAAGGATAATGTAAGCCACCTTCATTATCAAAGCGTTCGTAAGTCATACCAGCAAACATCTCTGGAGCCATTTCTCGTACTTCGTTCCAGATTTCTTCGCTTGAATTGTAGCTCATATCATAGCCCATGATTTGTGACAACTCACATAAGATTTGCCAGTCATCTTTTGTATTTGGATGTGCTTCAATTCCGGGACGAGTTCTTTGAACACGGCGGTCTGCATTGGTATAGGTACCATCAACCTCGGCCCATGATCTGGCTGGTAAAACGACATCCGCAATTTGTGCTGTTTCGTGTAAAAATAAATCTTGAACAATTAACAGCTCTACGTTTTCGATGGCTGATTTTGTATGATGCATATTTACGTCAGCCATAATAGGGTTTTCACCAATAACATATAACGCTTTCATTTTTCCTTCAGTCATTTTTTCTAACATCGCTGTTTGTGTGTGACCGTTTTGTCCTGGTAAGCTAACGCCCCAGGCATCTTCAAAGATTTTACGATGCTCATCATTAATGACTTTCAAGCCACCAACGAACTGATTTGGTAAACACCCCATATCACCAGCACCCTGCACATTATTTTGTCCACGAAGCGGTAGAATTCCAGTTCCTTCTTTACCAATATTACCTGTTAGTAGGGCAATGTTTGCGATATCAAATACGTTGTTTACACCAAAGTGATGCTCAGTAATTCCTAATGTATAAGCAATCATGCCATGATCAGCTGTCGCATAAGCTCTAGCTACTTCACGAATATCCTCAGCTGGTACACGAGTAATTTCTTCCGCATATTCAGGTGTATACATTTCTACTTTTGCTTTTAATTCTTCAAAACCTTCGGATACTCTTTGGATATAGTCTTTATCATAAAGCTCTTCCTTGATAATCACATGCATCATCGCATTTAATAGAGCGATATCACTACCGACTTTAAGTTGAAGATGTTTCTCAGCAGACTTAACCATATCAATTTTTCTAGGATCAATAACGATTAAGCGTAATCCACCTTTAACCGCTTTTTTAATTCGGTTAGCAATAATTGGATGAGCGTCTGTCGTATTTGAACCAATTAATAATAGAACTTGAGCTTTATCAAAATCTTCAAAGCGATTAGTAGGTGCACCAGTGCCACCAAAAACAGTTGCCAGACCGGCAACGCTAGGAGCGTGTCACGTTCGGTTACAACCGTCAATATTATTCATCCCAAGAACCGCACGAGCAAATTTTTGGGTCACGTAATTTGTTTCATTCGTTGCTCTTGCACAAGCAAAGATTGACATACTTTCTGGACCATAGGTATTTTTAAATGATGTAAGTTTGTCAGCAATAAAAGTTAACGCTTCTTTCCACGAAACTGGTGTAAGCTCCCCGTCTTTACGAAGTAGTGGTGACGTCAAGCGATCTCCAGAATGAACGTAATTATATGCAAATGCACCCTTAATACACGTTTGTCCTTTGTTTACAGAGCCTTCTTTATCACCCCGTACTTTGACAATCTTATTGTCCTCAATCTCGGTAATTAGACTGCAGCCAGTACCACAATAGCTACATATCATTTTAACTTCTTTTCTGTTCCCCATTAGAAAAAACTCCCCTCTAGCATTGAAGTATCATAACAATAATAGGAAACTACCAATTTTTTCATATATTTCTAGATTTAGTAGTTTCTTAGTGTTGTTCTATATTATAATTGTACCAAAGTCTCAAAATTAAAAAAGGACATAAATCACATTTCAGTGATCGAAAGAAGGAATATTTTGTGAAGAATGTAGGATTAGTGTTAGAAGGCGGCGGCATGCGCGGAGTCTATACGGGTGGGGTTCTTGAATACTTTTTAGAACAGCAACTGTTTTTCCCGTATGTGATCGGTGTTTCTGCTGGAGCTTGTAATGGAGCTTCTTATGTGTCTAGACAAAAAGGTAGAAATCAAAAGGTTACCATTGACCTTATTGACCACCCTCATTATATATCCTATAAAAGCCTTCTACGAAAAAAAGAACTTTTCGGAATGGACTTCATCTTTAATGAAGTACCTAATAACCTTGTGCCATTTGATTATGAACGTTTCGCACAGTCCCTAATAGATTTCTTGTCGGAACAACAGACTGTCACACGGGAAAGCCAGTTTATATTGATAAAAATGACTGTTTAAATGATGACATTTCTATAGTATTGAAAGCATCAAGTTCACTTCCTTTCATGGCTCCGATCGTAAACTATCAAGGTATGGACCTGTTAGATGGAGGAATAAGTGATCCAATTCCGATTCGAAAATCGATAGCGGACGGTAATACAAAAAATGTCGTCATTTTAACCAGAAACTACGGCTATCGCAAAAAGAAATCACGCTTTAGTTGGGCGCTAGGTAAGTTTTACAAACAATACCCTCACTTAATAAAGACTATGCAAGCACGTTATGAACTATACAATACAGCGCTAGACTTTATTGAGGAACAAGAGAAAAACGGAAATATCTTTGTATTTAGACCTTCGATCCCTTTAAAGGTAGGTCGGGTTGAACGAGATAAGGAAAGATTAATGGAATTATATAATGTAGGCTATAATGACGCAAAACGTTTGCATTCAAACGTTCGTTCTTGGTTAGAAGCATAATGATGTGTTGTGAATAAACATGATATAATTTTATTAATCTAGAGTCTAGCTTCGTGAAGTTAGCTCTTAAATAAAGGCTCTTTTCGTAAACATTGTGGCTTTTAACGTAAAATAATTGGAAAAATCCTTAGATGGAGATATCACTCAATTAATTGAGTAAGAAAAGAGCAATACTAACTATATAAGATGTGAAATCTTAGTAACTTTGTGTAAAAATCCGGCTTTTGGGATTTTTACGAAAGCAACAAACTTTGAGAAAACAGCCTAAATAAAAGGGGGATTATCAATGATTGAATTTCCGAAACCAGATGTAGATCAATTTTTCCGTACATATGCGATTACTAATTTTGCAGTGAGTAGTGACGAACGTAAATTAATTTTTAGTAGCAATTTAAATGGGAAGCAGAATTTATGGGCGATTGATTTTCCGAACCAGTTTCCCTACTTATTTGCACAAGTAGATCAACAATGCAATTTTATCAAATTTGATAGTGAAAACCGCTTTGTATTAGCAGGGTTTGATAATGATGGCGATGAAAACTATCAAATTTATGCGCTACCAATTGAAGGCGGTAAGCCCCAACCACTTGTTACTGGTGAAAAAAGTGATAAGTACTTCTTCGCAGAATTAACGAAGGATGGAGAAAGACTTTACTACATGACAAGTAAAGAAAATCCACAATATTTGAATATTCATCGTTATGATTTAAAGTCGAAAGAAGATACTGTTATTTCTCAAGGAGAAGCAGCTCCTACATTTATGGCCGCTCTTGCTCCAAATGAAAGCAGTTTTGTCACGATAAGCTCACTCGCAAATACGTATCAACTAGGGGTTGTTGTGGTGAATGGCGAAAAGCGCTTGTTAACACAGTCCAAGGAGGAAGTTCATACTGTTTCAGATCCTGTTTACGTTACTGAAACTCTTATCTACTTTGTAACAAATTATGGTGAAGAATTTTCCTATCTCGCATCGTTTGATCTTACAAGTGGTGAGTTTAATGAAGTTTTAAAGATTGAATCTGAGAGTGTTAAAGCAGTAAAGTGGAACAAAGATCTTCAAACATTTTATGTTGTAACAGAAAAAGGGGTTACAGATTTCCTTTATTCATTTTCATTAGCCACGGAAGAAGTAGAGCTTCATAAAACTCCGACAGATGTAATTGAACAGTTATCTGTTACTAAAAGTGGAACGGTCTACTTGCTTGGAAGAAGTGCGACAATTCCTTTTAATATTTTTAGACTAAAGGAAGAAAACACTTGGGAGCAATTAACAACAAACAATGTGCTAGGAATTAAAGCTGAACAAATGGTTGAGCCAGATGTTATCACCTATCAATCTTTTGACGGAATGGAGATTGAAGCGCTGCATTTCAAAGCCAAGGAAGAACTAAGTAATGGCTATACAATTTTTTGGCCGCATGGTGGTCCACAGGCTGCTGAGAGAAAATCGTTTCGAGCGATGTTCCAGTGCTTTTTAAATCGTGGATATTCATATTTGCACCGAATTTTAGAGGAAGTACAGGGTATGGCGCTTCATTTACGAAGCTAGTAGAAGGCGATTGGGGAGAGGGACCGCGTCTAGATTGTGTGCATGGTATCAAATGGTTATTTGAGCAAAAGTTCTCGAGCACAGAAAAGCTCTTTGTTGTCGGTGGTAGTTATGGTGGGTATATGGCCTTACTGCTTGCCGGAAGACATGCTGATTTATTTAAAGCAACCGTGGATATTTTCGGAGTGAGTAACTTGTTTACCTTCCTAAACTCTGTACCAGAGCATTGGAAACCAATTATGAAGCGTTGGTTAGGGGATGCCGAAGTAGATAGAGAAAGATTAGAGAAAGACTCACCAATTACGTATTTAGATACGATGGTAAATCCAATGCTAGTCATTCAAGGAGCCAATGATCCACGAGTCGTTAAAGATGAGTCAGATCAGATTGTGGCGGCATTAGAGAAAAATGGTGTTGAGGTCGAATATCTAGTTTTAGAGGATGAAGGCCATGGCTTTTCAAAGAAACACAACGAAATTAAAGTATATGAGACAATGCTTGAGTTTTTAGCTAAGCATCAATAATTCAACTAGAGCCAGTCTAATAGCGTTAGTTCACTAGTTTCTGATCTAACAGTCTATTTTGACTGGCTCTTTTATTCCCTTTTTGTGATAAACTAAGGATAGTTTATGGAACTTATGCGGGGTGTTAATAGGATGGATACAAAAAAGGCTTATCGAATGCTAATAGTCGTACTTTTTTTTGCGTTTGTTAGCTTAATTTCTAGATCAATTATTTACTTAGTTTTATCTGTCGCAATAGCTACGATGATTATTTTTCTGTTGAGTAGTGCGAAGAAAGTTAAGAATGGGACAAGTCAACAAGGAAGAAAGCAACAGAGCAATGACCAAAATGTTGCCTTACATAAATTCCTACTCGTAACGACAGTTATTGGTGGACTAATCATTGGTTATGGTTCTTTGTATTTACCCAGAATTCGTTTTTTTCAACAATTTATTACTGTACCCGAACAATACTACATAGCCATCCTGATCATTATTGCTGGCTTTACGATTGTGCTCTTTAGTTTATATTTTATCCTACGAGAAATGCTGTTTAGCAACAAAACAAAAACAAAGACCGCTACTCATGTGGTCACTGTGGTACAAAAAATAAAGCAAATCATAGGTATTGCTCAAGCTGTGGAAAACAGCTGTTGTAAGAACACTTTTGGGGTGTTCTTTTTTTAGGCTCTTTTCGTACACATTATTGCTTTTACCTAAGATAATTAGAAAAAACCCTTAGTTGAAGAAATCACCCAATAGAATAAGTAAGAAAAGAGCAATGCTTTCTAAATAAATAGTGATATCCTAGTGCATATGTGTAAAAATCCGGCTTTTGGGATTTTTACGAAAGCAACAAACTTTGAGAAAACAGCCTTTTTTTGTTCGTTTTTTCCTAATATTTCGTGTATAATATATTTAGTTACTCGAAATATCAGATTGGGGTGTTTAGGATTAAAACTCAAAGTAGAAACTTGCTAATCATGTGGATTGCGAACTTTTTAGTTGCAGCTAGCGCAACGATGATCTTGCCATTTCTGTCATTATACATATCGACTTTTGGAGAGTTTTCCAGCACTTATGTTCAAAAATGGTCTGGACTCGTATTTGGGATCACATTCTTAGCAGCTTTTTTAATCTCACCGTTATGGGGGAGATTTGGGGATAAACATGGTCGTAAAAAGATATTATTAATCACTGGTTTTGGTATTGCAGTTAGCATATTTTTAATGGGGTACGCATCGTCAGTGACAGAGTTATTCATCCTTCGTCTATTTATGGGGGTAGTGACAGGATTTATTCCAACAGCGGTAGCATTGATATCAGCACAAACTGATAAGAAGCACGCTGGCAAGGTTTTAGCGACTGTACAAACAGGAACTGTATCCGGGGGCTTGTTTGGTCCACTAATCGGTGGAGCGTTAGTGGATGCCGTTGGTTTTCAATATACATTTGTTCTCACATCTTCAGTCATTGCGTTAGCAACATTCATAGTTGCTATTGGAATTAAAGAAGTAACGATTAACGAGAAGGTCAAAGGCAAAAAATCTTATAGTAGAAAAGAAGTATTTCGGCTCGTGTTTCAAAGTAAGTTACTATTAGCGGTGATGATCATCTCCTTTTTAATTCAAACCGCTAACTTTAGTATTCAACCGTTACTTGCCCTCTACGTAGACGAATTGACAGTGACTGCTAATCTAGCTTTTATGGCAGGGTTGGCCTTTTCAATTACTGGCCTTGGAAATTTATTATCCACTCGTAGTTGGGGGAATTTAGGCGACAGGATTGGTCATGGCAAGGTGTTAATCATTTGTATGATTCTAGCGGTTATTTTTTTCATTCCGCAAGCATTTGTTACGAATATTTGGCAACTTGTGGCCTTACGATTTTTATATGGATTACAAGTAGGTGGATTAATTCCTTGTATGACTGCTTATATACGACAATTGGCACCTTTATCAATTCAAGGAGAAGTGTTAGGGTACAATCAAAGCTTTCGATTTTTAGGAAATGTCGTCGGCCCTGTATTAGGTGGGATCATTTCTGGTTTTTTAGGGATTTCTTCAGTGTTTTACTTTTCTGCGTCGTTATTTTTGGTCGGACTCTTCATCCTTTGGTATGCGTTGAAGGCCGAGGAGGTCACAAGTGTGGAAGAACAGCATAAACTAAAAAAAGTGAAAGATCTGTAAAAAAAGCCGTAATCTAAGACAAAGCTTGAGATGTTTGCTAAACTTTTACTATCAATTGCGAAAGGAAGATTTACTATGCTCCTGACGTTAAAAGAGAAAAAGTTCTTAATTCAAATGCTTACGAAGCAAAAATATAGCTTTTGGAGTTCCAAGGAAGAAAAGCAAATGGCGAAAGAGCTTTTAGAAAAATTCGAACAAAATATTCGAAATGAAAAAACAAATGATATGAAACAATCGAGATTGTAAAAGGCTATTTTCGTAAACTTTGTTCCTTTTAGGTCGTCTTTTGAGAATAAATAAGCTTTTTGGGACAAATTTATTTGTCCCCATGGCTTATTTATTCTCAAAAGCTTCACGCAAAGCGTGAAGAACCAAGCATTTGCTTGGTTACGACCTAAAAGCAAATAGCAACAATCTTTTTGAAAGGCTGTTTTCGCAAAGTTTGTTGCTTAAGTACATACTAAGATTTCACTACTTATTTAGTAAGTAGTGCTCTTTTTTCACTAAATTTATTTGGTGATTTCTTCATCTAAGGAATTTTTCCAATTATTTCAGGTTAAAAAGTAGCCATGTTTTAGAAAAGAGCGTTATTAAAAGTACCCAAATGTCAAAAGGCATTTGGGTATTTTTTTAGGATTAATTATACTTAGTACTCGAAGTCTTACGCTTTTCTTATAATTTTTGTACGAATCTACAAAAAACAAATGTAGGTAGTGATGTTTTTTATATAATGTAACGTTTTTCAAAAAAATATTAATAAAGTATAACATTTATATTTTAATGTGATATACTAATTAAGAATAATAACTCAAAGGGGAGAATTAATTTGGCATCATATCAATACATTCGTTGGTTTAAAGAAATCGCAAAAAATGATATTCCATTAGTAGGGGGAAAAGGTGCTAATTTAGGCGAACTAACGCAAAACGGTGTCAATGTCCCACCTGGATTTTGTGTAACTGCTACTGCATATAGTGACTTCATTAAGGAACGTAATATAGATAAGAAGATTGATAGTATTATTGATAACATTGATTATGAAAACACAGCTGAACTACAAATCAAATCACAGCAAATCCGAAATTTAATTGAAAAAACAGATATGTTAGAGCCGGTTGAAAAGGAAATTCGTGAAGCCTATGCCGAGTTTAGTAGTCAAATAGGTCTTGAAGATCCTCGCGTTGCTGTACGGAGTTCGGCTACTGCTGAAGACTTACCAGAAGCTTCTTTTGCTGGACAACAGGATACTTATTTAGAAATTGCTGGAGTAAATGAAGTGATTAAACATGTAAAAAAATGTTGGGCTTCTTTATGGACAGCACGTGCCATCTACTACCGTGAAAATCAAGGCTTCTCTCATTTTGATGTATCGTTAAGTACTGTCATTCAAAAAATGGTTGATAGTGAAAAATCGGGTGTACTTTTTACTGCAAATCCTGTCACAAATAACAAGAAAGAATTAATGATCAACGCGAGCTGGGGTTTAGGTGAAGCCGTTGTTTCTGGAATTGTTACACCAGATGAATACTTAGTTGACAAAGCAACCTTAGCGATTACCGAAAAGCAAATCGCTACAAAAAATACGTTAGTAGTTAAAAATAAAGCAAAAGTTGGCACGGTAGAGGTTGCTGTAAAGGATTACTTAGGTTATGAACATGTAACTGCACAGTGTCTACTTGATGATGAAATCAAATACCTTTGCAAAAGTAGCTTGAAGATTGAAGAAGTTTACCAAGCACCTCAGGATATTGAGTGGGCCTTAGATGCTGATACGAAAGAACTTTATATATTACAGGCACGTCCAATTACAACGCTTAAGGAAGAAGAAGGGGGAGAAACAACTGAAGTGAAGATTGAACGCCGTCCGCTTGTCCGTGGTCTTGCCGCATCTCCAGGAATGGTTAGTGGTGTAGTGAGAAGAATAAAGATATAACTGAAATCTCTCGTGTTGAAAAAGGGGATATCCTTGTCACCGTGATGACAAACCCTGATATGATCCCTGCTCTAAAAAGAGCAGCAGCCGTTGTTACAGATGAAGGTGGCCGTACTTGTCACGCAGCAATCGTTTCGAGAGAATTAGGAATTCCTTGTATTGTAGGCTCTAACACAGCAACAGAAGTACTTGAAGAAGGCATGGAAATTACAGTAGATGCCACTAGAGGCGTTGTTTACAGTGGAAGAATTGCGATTGAGAAGAAGCCGGAAAATTCGGTTGACGCTTCTCAGGCTGCAATAAATGAAGCAATTTTGGCCCAACTGGCTCCAATTACAGGAACGAAAGTATACATGAACTTAGGAGAGTCAGAATTAATTCATAAATATAAAAATCTACCATTTGATGGCATCGGGTTAATGAGAACAGAATTTATTTTCTCGAATATTGTCGGTGCACATCCAATGTATCTAGTAAAACAGGACAACAAGACTATTTTGTAAACAAAATGGCTGATGCAATTACAACTGCAGCGGAAGTCCTATTTCCAAAACCAGTCGTCGTTCGTCTAAGTGATTTCAGATCAAACGAATTCCGTGGCTTAGAGGGTGGCGAAGAGGTAGAAACCAATTGAAGCAAACCCAATGATAGGTTGGCGTGGAGTTTCTCGTTATATTTCACCAGATTACGAGGCTGGTTTCCGATTGGAATGTCAAGCGATCAAAAAAGTAAGGGAAGAATACGGGTTATCAAATGTCTGGGTCATGCTGCCGGTTTGTTCGTACACCTTGGGAAGTTGTCAAAGTAAAGAAGATTATGGCAGAAGAAGGCCTTGTTCAGAATAATGAATTCAAAATTTGGATTATGGCTGAAGTGCCATCAGTTATTTTTGCAGCTGAAGAGTTTGCGCAATTAGTCGATGGCTTTAGCATTGGTAGTAATGATTTAACTCAATTAATCATGGGGGCAGATCGTGACTCAGGAATTTTAAATAGCATGGGTTATTTTGACGAACGCAGTCCATCAGTAAAAGCTGCGGTCAAGATGCTAATTGAAGCAGCGCACAAACATGGGAAAACTGTATCAATTTGTGGTCAAGGACCTTCACTATATCCAGAGTTCACGGAGTTCCTCGTAAATGCAGGAATTGATAGCATTAGTGTAAATCCTGATACGATTAGCTACACTCGAAGATTGATTGCATCTGTCGAGCAAAAGATTATTTTAAACAAGTTAAGAAGTTTATAAAAGTACTTTAAATGACAAAAGGTATAATCCCTCGATAACTGTGGGGATTATACCTTTTTATTTTCGTACTTGTGAGGTGTCCTTTGAGAAGAAATGATCCTTAGAAGTATAAAAAACTTGCCTCTAAGGATCACTTCTCAAAACGGCAAAAAGGGTGCAATCACGTAGGTGTGGAATAAAACCCCAATACAAATAAGTGAAATACTCAAAGTTAGGACAAATATACTGTTTACTATAACGAACATATAGAATATAATATTCTTTATAAAGAACAAATACGGTACAGTAATAGCAACACTTACATATGAAATAAATCATTACAATTATATTAAGGGGGTGGAGCAATGAATGGGGTGAATATCCGAAAGCTAAGAAAACAGAAGAGAATGTCACTAGGGCAGCTTGCCGATAATTCTGGAGTTTCAAAATCGTACATTAGCTATATTGAACGTGGTCTACAAACAAATCCAAGTCTTTCAGTTTTGGAAAAAATGGCCCAAGCATTAGACGTAGAATTAATTTATTTAATTGAAGTTTTGAATGCTCCCGAAGAAGAAGAATATCCCACCTCGATCTAGAGAGGTGGGATATTCTCTTTTCTATTGATTACCTTTTCGCCACTTATTAAATTCTAGATATTCACGAAATTGTTCTTTACTGACACCTGAGTCCATAGCTTCCTTTACTAATTGGATCCAAGCAGCATCAAGTTCCTCCGCATTGCCAGCCTCTTTCTTTTCATGTAATAAGGTTTCAACACTTACATCAAGTACTGAAGATATTTTTTCAAGAAATTGAATGGATGGATTTGATTGGATATTTCTTTCTATTGAACTTACATATGATTTTGCAACTCCTGCAGCTTCTGCTAATTCAGTTAATGATAACCCTTTCTGCAAGCGATATTTTTTTACTCGTTCACCAATCATCTGTTATCGTTTCCTCTCTCAAACCTGTCTAGTTAGGGGCATTATAACAGTTTTTTGTTTGTTCTGTAAATAGTACGGAATGATTATGTTCAGTAGGTCTTTTCTATGTACGATAGTTACTCCTTGGCCTGATCAGAACATAGTTGCTTTAAGAAGAGTTTGATGTCATCTGGTCGAAGGCCTAAATCTTTTGCAGATTTCATCAGCGATACCCACTCTTGATCTAATTCTTGGTAGTTCGTTACTAATACAAACTTATTAATATTAATACCCCCAATATTAAACTTGATAAAAGTGAATTGTTCTATTTAACGAATATAACTTCTTTTATCTTATTAGCAGAAATACCTTAAAAAGAACAAAAGAATTTAAAAAAATATTAGGAAATAGTGTTGTTCAATTTGACAATCCATGATATATTGAGTTCAAAGACTGTTCTTTAAAAAGAACAGAGATTCCTATGTTAATGGAGTGAGACTGATTGAAGCATATTGGAGAAAGAATTAAAAACCTGCGAATTGAACATGGAATGACGTTAAAGGAGTTAGGAACGGCCATTGAATTTAACTACAGTAATTTATCAAAAATAGAACGTGGAAGTCGTAAGCCAGCGATTGAAGTTTTAGAAAATTTATCGAGTTATTTTCAAATTGATATTTCCTATTTTTTTACTGGTCAAAAAAACTTACAAAATGAAGAGAAACAGTTAAAAAGATTATCGAAAGAAATGAAAGAGAAGAATATTAGTTTAGAAGAATTAAGAGAGTTAATGAATGAATTTGAAGCGATGAAATTAGGACGAAGTAGTATGGAGTAAATAAATTGCCAATTGATCAAAATATTATTGACATGTTCTTTATATAGAACTAAAATAACGTTATAAAGAATTTTCTGAATTGAACAATTATACCTTGATACGATGTCAATTTTTTATTTAATATGCAGTTCTTAATAATGAACGGGTGGAGATACTTATGGCGAAGGAAATTAATATAAGAGAAATATTTTTGATCATCAAAAGGCGGTTCTGGATCATAGTGATACTAACCGTTCTCGCTACAGTAGCAGGCTATTTTCAAAACTCGTCAAGCAGTGTAACGTTACTCTATCAATCTTCTAGTCGAATTATCGTAGGCGCTAATTCAGACTATATGAAAACATTAATTGTCATTATGAGAGATCCTGTGATCATGGAAAAGGTCGCAAACGAGTTGAACTTAAGTAGATCTGCAGACGCATTAGCAAGGCAATTAAATGTTGATAGTATTAATAGCTCGCAGGTCGTAAGAATTACGGTTACTGATACAGATCCAGAGATTGCGGCTGATATTGCAAATACGACAGCAACTATTTTCAAAAATGAAATCGGAAATATTGTCAATTTTAATGATGTAAGCTATTTATCTGAAGCACAACCAAGCTATTACCCAATCAATGGTGGGAATAGTAGCAATAGATCCGTCTATATTGCAGGGGGCTTGGGCTTTGTTCTAGCGATCGGGTTTGTTTTTTTACTTCATTCCCTTGACGATTCAATTACTTCTAGACGAGATATTGAGGATGTAATAGGACTTACTGTTTTAGGGAAGGTTTCGAAAATGAACAAACGAAATCTTAAAAAGAAGAAGCAAAAGCAAAAGGAACCTGACATAGAATATCGAGGTGAGATGCTTGATCTTAAAAAAACTTATTAACTTTACGAAAAAGACAAAAAAAAGAAATCTCGTTACGTACTCCAATCCTGAATCGATCATTACCGAGGAATATCGGACGATCAGAACCAATATCCAATTATCAATCGAAGAACATAAGTATAAAACAGTGCTTGTTACGTCACCAACAAATGGTGAAGGGAAGTCAACAACAATTGCCAATCTAGGGGTAACGCTCGCCCAGCAAAAAACGAAAGTGTTGCTCATAGATGCTAACCTTCGAAACCCAAGGCTCCATTCTATTTTTAAATTAGACAACACTTGGGGCCTTTCCTCGATCCTTACTAGTAGCGATTGGTTAGATGAGGCGATTAAAAAAACAAAATTCGGTAACTTAGACATTGTAACGAGTGGTCCAATACCGGAGGATCCCGCTGAATTATTAAGTTCAAAAGCCTATAAACGTTTTTTGTTTACTGCATCACAAGTATACGATGTAATCTTGATTGACTCTCCGCCAGTACTAGAAGTGACAGATACGAGATTAATTGCCAACCAATGTGATAGTGTCGTACTCGTTTTACGTCATGGCAAGAGTAAGGTTGAAAAAGCCATCGAAGCAAAAAAAGTATTGGGCTTTGCAAAGGCAACATTAATTGGTGCGATTATTAATGAAAAATAGAAGATAGTTATTTTTTTTAACAATGTGTTCTTTATTAAGAATTTATTGTTCGCTAAACTGGTGATGTCTCCTTACCACTATCAATGGAAACACTCGTTCATACTGTGGGGTGAAATAAACCTTAGACGCAAGTCGTCAAAAGTATGGAGTGAGGGTGGGTTAGATGCCCATTTTTTTAAAGTTTTTAAGTGTGCGATTTGAAAAAAACGCATACTTAAAAGCTTTAATAATTTCTGAGAAGGGACTGTGTTTAAGAAAATGAAAGATCTTGATCGATTTCCAAAGTCAATCAAAAAAGCAGTTCGGTATATTAAGCAAGAGGCATCGAAAGATGAGTTGGATGAAATTAAGAAATTAATTGAATATGCGATCGAAAGAAGAACGTTTACGTTGAAATAAAAGCTTACTAGAGAGGAGGTACTATATGACCTATCGACAGAGATTGTCATTATTTGTTTTCATCGACTCGAGCATTGTGTTGACAGCGATATTTTTGAGTTGGTACTTAGTTAGTGCTCATTTTGCGGAAATCACAACAGCAATGGTTGCTAGCTCGGTACTTCTTTTACTTAGTCATAATTTCTTTGCCCTGCTTTTCAAGTTATACAAAAAAGCTTGGGAGTACGCGAGTATCGGGGAGTTATTTATCATTTTTAAAATCGTTACATATTCCATTTTAACCACAGCATTTTTTCAACAGTTCCTGTTGCAAGAAACATACTTCAAAGCGCTAACGATCACGTGGATGCTTCATATCCTATTAATTGGTGGATCACGTTTTTTTTGGCGAATATTCCGTGATACGTACTTAATCAAAACAAATAAAAAGAAACGAACATTAATCATTGGAGCTGGGGCAGCAGGAACAATGGTAGCAAGACAGCTGTTAAAAAGTCATGATGGTGAGCTGTTACCAGTTGCTTTTATTGACGACGATAACAAAAAACAACGATTAGACATCTTCGGGGTCCCTGTGGTTGGTGGCGCAGAGAATATTGAAACGGCAGTAAATGAATTAAACATTGAAAATATTATTATTGCCATTCCTTCCCTTTGTAAAAAAGAGTTAAATATCATTTTTCAAGCCTGTGCAAAAACAAAGGCAAAAACCCAAATCCTTCCGATGTTAGAGGATCTCGTTACTGGGAAGGTATCAGTAAACCAATTCAGGGATGTTCAAGTGGAGGATTTGCTTGGTCGAGAATTGGTCCAGCTTGATATTGAGAAAATTTCAGGTTACGTGACAAACAAAGTTGTTTTGGTTACAGGGGCAGGAGGTTCGATTGGATCAGAGATTTCAAGGCAAGTTGCAAACTTCCATCCGAAACAATTAGTGTTATTAGGGCACGGTGAGAATAGTATTTATTCGATAGAAATGGAACTAAAAGCGTCGTATGCCCATACCTCAATAGAATTTGTTACAGAAATTGCTGATATCCAAGACGAGAACAAGATGCTTACGATCATGAAAAGATATCGTCCTGATGTTGTTTACCATGCAGCTGCTCATAAACATGTACCATTAATGGAACGAAATCCAGAAGAAGCAGTGAAGAATAATTTAATCGGAACGATGAATGTGGCACAAGCAGCTAGCGCCTCAAATGTTAATACGTTTGTGATGATCTCAACCGATAAAGCAGTCAACCCAACAAGTGTAATGGGGTCAACGAAACGATTGGCAGAAATGGTCATTCAAAACATGGATAAGAAAAGTAAGACGAAGTTTGTTGCCGTACGGTTTGGGAACGTCCTTGGGAGTCGTGGTAGCGTTATTCCTTTATTCAAAAAACAGATTGAAAAGGGTGGCCCTGTAACGGTCACACATCCAGAGATGGTTCGTTATTTCATGACAATCCCTGAAGCATCAAGACTCGTTATTCAAGCTGGTGCCTTAGCTAGAGGTGGAGAAATCTTTGTTCTGGATATGGGAGAACCAGTGAAGATTGTTGATTTAGCGGAAAATTTAATCAAACTGTCAGGCAATTCTTTAGAAGAGATAGGCATAGAGTTTACGGGGACACGGCCAGGTGAAAAGCTCTATGAGGAACTCTTAAAAGCCGACGAAATTCAAGACTCTCAAGTCTACCCTAAGATTTACATAGGCAAAACAGCAGAGTTATATATGAAAGAGATTGAAGATATAATAACGACCTTTCAGGAACTTGACCGTGAAACCTTACGAGTACGATTATTAAATGTAGCTAATAACAAGGTTAAGATGCAACCGTTAATGACGATACCAAGCTAAAGAGGAGTGCAACGAATGAAAGTAAGAAAAGCGATTATTCCAGCGGCTGGACTCGGAACAAGATTTCTGCCAGCCACAAAGGCGATGCCAAAAGAAATGTTACCGATTGTCGATAAACCAACGATTCAATACATTGTTGAGGAAGCGATTGAGTCAGGAATTGAAGATATTATTATTGTCACCGGTAAAGGCAAGAGAGCGATTGAAGATCATTTTGATCATTCCTTTGAACTAGAGCAAAATCTACTTCAAAAAGGAAAATACGAATTACTAGACGAGGTTCAAAAGTCTTCGAAACTCGTAGACATTCATTATATTCGCCAAAAAGAAGCGAAAGGATTAGGTCATGCGATTTGGTGTGCACGTAAATTTATTGGTAACGAACCGTTTGCGGTTCTTTTAGGTGATGATATTGTAAGCGCCGAAAAGCCTTGCTTACAGCAGATGATGGAACAATATGAACGATATAATGCTTCTATTATTGGAGTTCAAAATGTCAAAGATGAAGAAGTTTCACGCTATGGAATTGTGGACGCTACGAAGATCGGTGAACGTTTCTATACGGTTAATGACTTAGTTGAAAAACCAAAGCAGGAGGAAGCACCTTCTAATCTAGCCATTTTAGGTCGTTACATCCTTAGCCCGAAAATATTCGAAATATTGAATAATCAAAGTCCAGGCGCGGGTGGCGAAATTCAATTAACCGATGCTATTAGTGGCTTAAATCAGTATGAAGCGGTCTACGCCTATGATTTTGAAGGGATTCGTTACGATGTTGGTGAAAAAATGGGTTTTATCCAGACAACGATCGAATTTGCCTTACAGCGAGAAGACCTAAAGCATGATTTACTGAACTACTTAACAAAAGTTGTCGAAAAGGAACTTATTAAATAATAGGGTGGTCAAACATGCCTAAAAAAATCTTGTTTTGTGCAACCGTCGATTACCATTTTCAAGCCTTCCACTTACCTATTATGAAATGGTTTAAAGAACAGGGTTGGGAGGTTCACGTGGCAGCGAAAGGAGAAATTCAATTACCTTATACTGATGTTAAATACGATATCGCAATTGAAAGATCTCCATTTAAACTGAAAAACGTGAAGGGCTATTACGAGTTGAGAACCATTATGAATGAAAATCACTATGAAATTATTCATTGCCATACGCCATTAGGTGGAGTGCTGGCTCGCCTTGCAGCACGTAAAGCAAGAAAAAAGGGAACGAAAGTGATCTATACGGCACATGGCTTTCACTTTCATACAGGAGCACCACTTCTAAACTGGATTCTCTATTATCCAATTGAAAAACAGCTGTCGAAATATACAGACTGTTTAATTACGATAAACAAAGAGGATTATCAGCTAGCTAGAAATCGGAAGTTTAGGGCAGAAAAGATTGTGCAAGTTCACGGGGTTGGAGTTGATACAGAGCGCTTTAAGCCGCTTAGTGAATCGGAAAAAAATAAGCTGAAACAATCATTTAGATATCGTCCGGATGATTGTTTATTTTTTTACGCAGCGGAATTTAACAAAAATAAAAATCAGCAACTGCTGATACATTCGCTTGCCTTAATCCAAACCTATGTACCGAATGCGAAACTATTGTTAGCTGGTGAAGGGGCATTGCAGGATCAATGCCGAAACTTGGCTAAGACACTTGGGATTGAATATATGATCGACTTTCTAGGTTTTCGTAAGGATATTGAAAAGCTCGTACCAATGTGCGATGTTGCAGTAGGTTCAAGCTATCGCGAAGGACTTCCGGTAAACATTATGGAAGCAATGGCCTGTGGCTTACCGATTGTCGCCAGCATCAACCGGGGACACAATGAATTGGTTCAGGATCAAGTCAATGGCTATTTAGTCACACCGACCGATTACGGGAAATTTGCAAGAAGTTTATTAAAGCTCTACCAATCGAAAGAATTACGAGAGCAAATGGGAGTGGCGAGTCGAAATCTCGTTAAGACATTTTCATTACCAGAGATCAATGCCGAGTTAAGCGCCATCTATACACCCTATATGTTGGAGGAACAGGATGAAGCCAAAAGTAAGTATCATCGTGCCTATTTATAATGTAGAAAACTATCTGGAAAGATGTTTCGATAGTTTACTAGCTCAAACTTTATCTGACATTGAAATTATTGCGATTAACGATGGATCTACTGATAATAGTTAGAGATTGTTAATCAATATGTACAGAAAGACAGCCGAATTTTAGTTATTGATAAAGAGAATGGCGGTGTTTCTTCAGCACGGAATGAGGGTCTAATAATGGCAACAGGGGATTACATCGGTTTTGTTGATCCTGATGACTGGGTAGATGAGGTGATGTATGAACAGCTTTTTACTAAAGCGTTTAATGAAAAAGCAGATATTGTTATGTGTTCTTATGTTAGAGAATTTGGAACGCATTCGAAAGAAAAACTATTCAATCTGCCTGACACCATCACATATAGGAATGGTGATGTTAAAAATATCTTGAGGAGACTGATTGGCCCTTTAAATGAAGAGATTGCTAATCCAGAGTTTTTAGATTCGTGGGGGACGGTTTGGTCAAAGTTGTACCGAAGAGAGATCATTATTAATAATAACATTAAGTTTACAGATTTAAGCCGTATTGGTACAAACGAAGACTCTTTATTTAACATACATGCATTTTTTTATGCAAAAGTATTTACGTTTATTAGTAAGCCGTATTATCACTATTGGCGAGCAAACACAAACTCAGTTACAACAAGATATAAACCTGAGTTAATGGAAAAATGGGGAAATTTATACCAAATAGTTGAAGACTTTTTAAGGGATAATGAGTTGGACAATGATTTTAAAATTGCGTTATGTAATCGAGTAAGTATGAACACACTTGGACTAGGGCTAAATGAAATTAGTAAAGAAAATAAACAGTCAATGCTTAATAAGATAAAACAAATAAACAAAATTTTAAATAATAAGCGAATAAAACATTCATTTCAACAGCTAAAACTTGAACACTTACCATTCATTTGGAAGGTGTTTTATTTTTGTGGGAAATTAAGATTTTCTGTAGGAGTTTATAGCTTATTACTAAGTATTGAATTACTTAGAAAGACTTTAAGATAGGAGGTTTTTCCGCTGTTACCAATACGAATACTTCAAGTTGTTACGATTATGAATCGTGGCGGGTTAGAGACGATGCTGATGAACTATTATCGGAAGATGAACCGTTCTATCATTCAATTTGATTTTATGGTAAATCGTATAGAACGAGGCCATTATGATGATGAAATCGAACGTTTAGGTGGCAATATCTACCGAATGCCACCGATTAGACCAGGTAACTATCGAAAGTATTTTCGAATGCTAAATCGCTTTTTTGAACAGCACCAGGAGTATAAAGTTGTTCATTCCCACATTAATGAAAATAGTAGTTTCGTGCTGAGGGCAGCAAAAAAAAGCGGGAGTGCCTTGCCGAATTGCTCATAGTCATTTAAGCGATTTAGGAATAGATATGAAACTCCCATTTCGATTATATGCTAGATCTGTCATGAAGGGCCAGCCCAGTAACTATTTTGCTTGTTCAAAGAAGGCTGGGGAATGGCTCTTTGGTCAAGAAATAGCGTCTACTAAAGAGTTAACAGTACTTAATAATGCAGTAAATGTAGAAGAGTTTGGCTTTAACCAGATAGATCGAATGAAAGTTCGTCGTGAGCTAAAAGCAAGAGATAGTTTAGTAATTGGTCATATTGGAAGATTTAATAAACAAAAAAATCATGAATTTATGATAGATATCTTTAAGGAAGTTCATGAGAAACTTCCAAATGCCATTTTGGTGTTAGTTGGGGAAGGGCATTTACGCGTAGATATTGAGAAAAAGGTGAAAAAGATTGGTTTAGAAGAAAATGTCCGATTTTTAGGTGTTAGAAAGGACATAGCAAATCTTATGCAGGGCTTTGATTTATTTCTTTTCCCCTCGCTTTTTGAAGGGTTACCGGTTGTCCTAGTGGAAGCACAAGCAGCAGGTTTAAACTGTATCGTTTCAGACACAATTACAACTGAAACAAATGTTACAGGTAGACTTAACTTTCTTAGCTTGAATGATCCACCATCTGTCTGGGCAGACACTATACTTTCAACTTCATATGGACATGAAGAGACAGCAGAAATACTAAGAGAAAAAGGCTACGATACAGTCACGATGGCAAAATGGTTAACAGGATATTATGTAGGTCAAGCGTTTAGTTCAAAGGAAAGCTTAAGTTTTGGAGGGGTAAGTCATGATGCCAACCTTAACAATTTTTACACCGACTTATAATAGGGGATATTGCTTACATTTATGCTTTGAGAGTTTAAAAAAACAAACAAATAAAAACTTTGTCTGGCTA
Source organism: Anaerobacillus sp. CMMVII (assembly GCF_025377685.1). Classification (NCBI taxonomy): domain Bacteria; kingdom Bacillati; phylum Bacillota; class Bacilli; order Caryophanales; family Bacillaceae; genus Anaerobacillus; species Anaerobacillus sp. CMMVII. The sequence goes on from NZ_JACEHK010000010.1 coordinate 463,211, forward strand.
ATCATAGATGATGGATCTACTGATAATACAAGAGAACTTGTTAAGACTTGGATAGAAGAAGGGACCATTACGATTGACTACCATTATCAAGAAAATCAGGGGATGCATGGGGCACATAATACAGCATATGAATTAATTAAAACAGAACTAAATGTTTGCATTGATTCGGATGACTATATGGCTGATGATGCCGTTGAAAAAATACTTACATTTTGGCAACTACATGGCAATTCAAAGGTTGCTGGAATTGTAGGACTTGATGCTGACCAAGCGGGGAAAATTATAGGAACAAAAATGCCAGAATATCTCAAATCAGCGCCACTAACTGATTTATATTCAAAACACAAAGTTAAAGGAGATAAAAAGCTAGTGTATCGTTCAGAACTGACACAAAATACGCCACCTTATCCAGTGTTTCCTGGTGAAAAATATTGTCCCTTAAGTTATAAGTATATCTTGATTGATCAGAAGTATCCGCTACTCATTATGAATGAGATTCTCTGTCATGTTGAATATCTAGCGGATGGTTCTAGTATGAATATGATTAACCAGTATAAAAAGAACCCCCGAGGTTTTTCTTTTTTAGAAAAGTAGCCATGAAACATGCACCAACATATAAGGATCAAATAAGAGAAGCGATTCATTATGTATCAAGTAATCTACTGATAAAGAATTTCAGGTTCCTAGTAGAGACTCCTTGTAAAGTAGCTACACTAATAGCAACACCGTTTGGGATTTTGTTATATTTTTATATTAAAAACACAAAAAAAGTAAATGTATTAAAAAATAGTTCATAAGACATTTCCTTTAAGGAAAGGGTATTTTCAATGAATGTATTTTATCTAAATCTATTGATCGTTTATCTATTTCTTTCTTGTCACGCATTGTGGCAAAAAGAACGAAAATTGGTCCTACCTACATAAAGCCAAATAAAGTGTTGGCCTTTTTAGCTTTATCGAGCTTAGTAGCAGTAGCGGGGCTTCAAAACAATATTGGAGACACATATTATTATATGCACTCATATCGAATTACTACTTTTAGCTTAGAAAACATTGATTTTAAAGGCGATTTTGGTTTTAATTTATTGCAAATGCTTTTACAGCAGTTTTCAAGCGATCCTCAAATATTAATATTTGTAGTAGCATTTCTGACAAATACACTTATTGTTGTAACCCTGTACAACTACTCAAGATTATTTGAGTTAAGTTTATATGTCTATATAGCTATTGGATATTTTTTAGTTTCAATGAACGGAATAAGACAATATCTTGCGGCTGCCATCATATTTTGTGCAACTAAATTTTTGATTGATGGAGATTGGAAGAAGTACATGCTTGTTGTATTTTTTGCGTCTACGATTCATCAAACAGCACTAATACTAATACCTATTTACTTTATTGTGAGAAAACCAGCCTGGTCGAAGTCAACTTTTCTATTATTAGCAGCTGGTATCCTTATCGTTTTAGGTTTAACACATTCATGGATATATTGTTTAAGCGATTGAAGATACCCAATATGGAGGTTATAAAAATTTTCAAGAAGGTGGGGCAAATTTTCTTAGAGTTGTCGTAGGTGCTGTTCCGGTTGTGATTGCTTACTTTGGAAGAGAAAAGCTCAAGCATATTTTCCCTAATAGTGACGTCATAGTTAATATGTCAATACTTGGGTTGGTTTTCCTTATAATATCAACACAAAATTGGATCTTTGCTAGATTTGCTATTTACTTTGGACTGTATCAGTTGATTTTAATTTCTTGGATTGTCAAGGTTTTTAGAGAAAAAGATCAAAAACTAATCTATTATGGTATTTTAATCTGTTATTTTATCTACTTTTATTATGAGCATGTTATAGCGTTGAACATTTATTACAGAAGTGATTATATCAATTTTTGATACAGGGATATAACCATATTCAATTATATGATAATTGCCTGATAATACTAAAAAATAGATAGGGCGGTGTTCCTTATGAAACGTTTTATTGATTTATTAGTTGCAGTCACATTATTAGTAATATTATTTCCAATGATAATTATTGTTGCAGTATTAGTTAAAGTTAAGATAGGATCACCAATTTTTTTTAAACAACAACGTCCTGGATTGTACAGTAAGCCGTTTAATCTCTATAAATTTAGAACAATGACAGATGAAAAGGATAGTAGCGGAAACCTACTACCTGACAATGTAAGACTAACATCTTTGGTAAGTTTCTTAGAAAATATAGTTTAGATGAGTTGCCACAACTTTTAAATGTACTAAAAGGAGACATTAGTTTAATAGGTCCAAGACCGCTATTAATGGAATATGTACCTTTATATTCAGAGCAACAGATAAATCGTCACAAAGTAAAGCCTGGAATTACGGGATGGGCTCAGGTAAATGGTCGCAATGCGATCACATGGAAGAAAAGTTTGCCTTAGATGTTTGGTATGTAAATAATCAGTCATTATTACTAGATATAAAAATTGCTATCTTAACAGTGTATAAAGTTTTGAAGTCTGAGGGTATTAATCAACAAGAAAATGTTACAATGGAACGCTTTAGAGGATCTAATATTTCAGTGAATGAGGGTGGAATATGAAGATTGTTATCATTGGTCAAGGGTGGTCACAGTAAGGTTATTGAGGATATGATAACAGCTAATAATCAGCATGAGATTGTTGGTTATTTAGATGATAAGTATCAAGAAACAACGATCATTAATCATATGTATGTAGGACCAATTTCTTCACTTAAGGAGTTAATTTATATTTTTAAAGAAGTTAGTTTTGTCATTGGAATTGGCAACAATCGTATTCGGAAGAACATTGTTACTCAGTTAAACTTGCCAAAACAAAGCTATGCAACCTTAATCCATCCTTCTGCTGTGATTAGTCCAAGAGCCAAAATCGGTTCTGGAACTGTAATTATGGCCAATGCTGTTGTAAACGTTGATGCTAACATTGGGCAGCATTCAATCATCAACACAGGCGCGATTGTTGAGCATGATAATCGCCTAGGAAATTTTGTTCATATCTCACCAAATGCTACATTGACGGGAACTGCTCATATTGAAGATGGAGTTCATGTTGGTGCAGGTGCGACCGTTATTCCGAATATAACGGTTGGGGAGTGGTCTGTCATTGGTGGTGGTGCAACAGTCATTAATCACATCCCACCGTATTGTACGGCTGTAGGAGTACCGGCAAAAGTCATTTCGAAAGAGAGGGTTGAATTTGTCTAAGGATAATAAGCGAATTTTCTTATCGTCACCACATATGAGTGGCAATGAACTTAAATATATTAATGAAGCCTTTGCAACGAATTGGATTGCACCACTCGGACCAAATGTCGATGCATTTGAAAAAGAATTAGCCAGTTATGTAGGAGTCAATGAAGCTGTCGCCTTAAGTTCAGGTACCGCAGCCATTCATTTGGCTCTTATTTTATTAGGAGTAGAAAAAGGTGATACTGTTTTTTGTTCAACCCTGACATTCGTTGCTAGTGCAAATCCAATTCTTTATCAGGGTGCCGAACCTGTGTTTATTGACTCAGAGCCTGAAACCTGGAATATGTCTCCTGAAGCGTTGGAAAGAGCACTCCAAGATGCACTGCTACACGGAAAATTACCGAAAGCCGTTATCGTAGTCAATCTCTACGGGCAAAGTGCAAAATGGATGAAATTGTTTCACTTTGTAATCAATTTACTGTACCAATAATTGAGGATGCGGCAGAATCTCTTGGGTCGACGTATAAAGGGAAACCAAGCGGAACCTTTGGAAAATATGGGATTTATTCATTTAATGGTAACAAGATTATTACGACCTCTGGTGGGGGAATGCTCGTTTCTAACGATATCGAAGCAATGAGAAAAGCTCGTTTTTAGCGACACAAGCGAGAGACCAAGCACCTCACTATCAGCATAGTAAGCTAGGTTTTAATTATCGAATGAGCAATATCTTAGCTGGAGTTGGTAGAGCGCAACTTGAAGTTTTAGAAGAACGTGTAAACTCAAAGCGAAACGTATTTAATCAATATGTTGAGGGACTAGGCCATCTTCCGGGGATTAGCTTTATGCCAGAATTAGAAAATACAAAGACAAATCGTTGGCTTACTGCAGTAACAGTTGAACCTAAAACATTTGGTATCACAACTGGAGAGATCATCGGAACTCTAGCAGAAGAAAATATTGAAGCAAGACCCGTTTGGAAGCCACTTCACATGCAACCTTTATTTAATGGGTGCTTATATTATGCTAACAACTCAACTGAAAGTGTTTCTGAGCAATTATTCTCTAACGGTATTTGTTTACCTTCTGGAAGTAACTTAACAGAAGAAGAACAAACAAGAGTCATTAATTCTATTAGAAAATTGGTTGAGTTAAAGGTTACCTAAACTTGTGCTCAAGAGGTGAATTATGATTAATACTATCCCAAAAGTTATTCACTATTGCTGGTTCGGTGGGAAAGAAAAACCAGAAATTGTCCAAAAATGTATACAGTCATGGAAAGAAAATCTACCAGATTATCAATTGAAAGAATGGAATGAAAATGCCTTTGATTTAGATAAAAACGCATATGTGAAAGAAGCATACGAAAAAAAGAAATATGCATTTGTCAGTGACTACGTTAGGGTCTATGTACTATATCATTTCGGAGGAATTTATTTAGATACCGATGTAGAAGTATTTAAATCCTTTGATGATCTCTTGCATCATCATTCTTTTTGGGGCTTTGAACAAGAAAACTTTATAGCGACAAGTACTATTGGTTCTCAACAGAGAAATAAATTAATTAAGATTTCTTAAATTCATATCAAGATAGAAAGTTCTTGAAGGATGATGGTAGTTTAGACGAGTTAACGAATGTAGCTGTCATTTCAAAAATACTAACAAACCAAGGCTTAATTCTAAATGGGCAACTTCAGGAGATAGAGGGGTTAGGGACCTTTTATCCGCAAACCTTTTTTTCACCTTATGATTATATTAATTGTAGAAAGTTTATTACTAAAGATACATATACCATGCATCATTTCTACAAGAGTTGGTTGCCGTTCAGTGTGAGAGTTAAAGGGAATTTTAAGAAATTTTTAGCTAAACTCATAGGTGGAGAGAATATTGCGAAATTAAGGGAAGTGGTAAAAAAATCTAAAAGAGCTAAGGTGATTTAGTATGTTTAAATTAATTAAAAAAATTACAACAGTTTTGTTGATAGACTGTCGTAAAAGAGGAGTTTACTTCACGGCACTTATGACTATATCCCAGATAACATCAATTTTAAGGGGTTTATTTTATAAGATATTATATTTTAGAAATATAGAATCCTCTATTTTCTCGTTACAATCTAAGAGTACGATAGAAATCTTCAATAAAAAGGCTAAAATATTTTTGGGAAATTCGTCTTTATTAGAAAAAATGCAAGCTTACGTATCGACTACAATGGATATTGAGTATTGGGGAGAAGGTATTCATAAATGACAATTGCACCATAAATTGTGTAAATAAAATCTCAATAGGAAGTAATACGAAAATAGCGCCTAATGTGAGTATTAATGATCATGATCATAATTATAAAAATAAAGACCATCAGCATTTGGTAATTGGCGAGGTGTTTATAGGGCAAAATGTATGGATAGGTTCAAATGTTGTAATCCTAAAAAACACAAACATTGGTGACAACTCTGTAATAGCTGCTGGGAGTGTCGTAAAGGGTGTTGTACCTGAAAATACATTATTTGTTAATAAGAGAGAGTCTAAATTTATTAGTTTTGATAATGTTCAAAAAGAAATAATTACTAGTAATGTTGTAGGAGTATAGGTGGAGCTATGAAGAAGAAGGTATTAATATCTATATATGATATGGAAATTGGTGGTATTGAAAGAAGTCTAATTAACATGTTAAATAGCTTTAACTATGAAAAGTATTCTGTAGATTTATTAATATTTAACCACTGTGGTGAATTCATGAGTTTGATACCAAAACAAGTGAATGTTTTACCTCAAATTGAGGAATATACTTTTTTAGAAAACCTATTAAACAATGCATAAAAGAAAGACGGTACAATTTTGTTTTCATTAGACTGCTTTCAAAGGTAATAGCTATTATTAAATCTAAAACTAGAAAGTTAGTTGAAGGATCTGGCTATATTCAAATGCAACATACAATGAAATTCTTGTCATTTTGTTTGCCTAAATTGCAGATAGAGTACGATGTAGCGATTAGTTATGCTTGGCCACACAATCTGATAATTGAAAAAGTAATTGCAAGGAAAAAGATAGCTTGGATCCACACTGATTACAGTAAATTGGAAATAGATAATAATTTAGATTATAAGACTTGGGAAAAATTTGATCATATTGCTTCAATTTCAGAAGAATGTACAAAAGCTTTTCTTTCTAAGTATCCAAAACTAGAAAATAAGATTGAATTAATTGAGAATATAACATCACCAGATTTTATTAAGTGTATGGGGAGTTACACTAAAGATGTTAATAAAGAATACAAAAATGATTTATCATATTGTCAGTTGGAAGACTATCTTATGTAAAAGGTTTTGATATTGCCGTTAAAACATTAAAGAAGTTACATGATCAAGGTTATACAAACATAAAATGGCATGTAATTGGCTATGGTGGTTACGAAAGTGAGTTAAAAGAATTAATTAAAAAAAATCAAATTGAACAAAGCTTTTTATTATTAGGTAAGAAAAATAATCCTTATCCTTATATGAAGGATTGTGATTTGTATGTTCAACCATCTAGATATGAAGGCAAAGCGGTAACGGTCACTGAGGCAAAAATTTTAGGTAAACCAATAATCATTACAAATTATCCAACTGCACACAGTCAATTAGAGAATGGTATTGAAGGAGTTATCTGTGATTTAAGTGTAGATGGGTTAGCAAATGCAATTGAAGATTTAATGAAAGATGTTAACTTAAAAAATAAATTAATTAATAACATCATAGATAAAGACTATAGTAATAATTATGAACTAGATAAATTGTACAAACTTATAGGGTGATAGAAAGGGAGTGTACAGTTGGCATATAAGGTAAGTGTAATAATTCCGGTCTTTAACGCTGAAGAATATCTTCCTAATTGTATAGAGTCTCTCCTTTCTCAATCATTGAAAGAATGTGAATTTATATTCATAAACGATGGTTCAATAGATAGTAGCTGTAATGTAATTAAACAATACATGAGTGTAGATGCAAGGATCAAATTATATAGTCAAGAAAATCAAGGTGTAAGTACGGCAAGAATAAAGGCTTAGAAGTCGCTACTGGTGAATACGTTGGTTTTGTTGACGCAGATGATTATATAGATAAGGATTTTTATCAACAATTATATGAGTCTGCAAATATTGACAGCGTAGATGTAATAATGTCTAATGTTAAATCTGTTATTGGTAATGCTTTACTAGAGTTTCAATTTCCATTCAAGGAGAACACTTGTTTAGGAAATGATTATATTAGTTCTACAATATTGCCATATCTTTAAAAGAGGATAATTTAAATTCAGTTTGTACTAAACTATATAAGAACAAATTACTTGGAAAATACAGGATTAGTTTTCCTCAAGGTGTTGCATTAGGGGAGGACGGATTATTTAATATTAGCTTTCTTAACTACGCAACTTCAGTAAAATATCTTAATTATGCTGGTTATTTTTATCGTGAAGTTCCAGGAAGCGCAACTAGGAATCTAGCAAAAAAAGATTATTTCAAAGGGCATTGGAAGTTTATCAACTGGATATTTCGAAATATCTAAAGATAAGTGATAGCCTTAATATTGACGATCTAAAAGCATTTAAATTAATAAAAAACGTTATGTCTTTAATACATCTTTATCTTATTCCATCTAAAGAGTTAAGTACTATTCAAAGATATAGATATATTATTAATATGGTAAAAAATTCTAGTGTACGTGAAGCATTAATGTCTTATCGTAAATATCACTATAATCAGCTAGGAAGATATGAAAGATTTATTTTACATATGATTGATAAACAATCTTTTGTCGGATTATATTGTGCAACGGCATACAGTAGATTTCGAAATAAATAGAATGGGGAGTGAATAATGAAAATTCTTATGTTCTTCCATGGAGGAAGCCAAAATAGGGGATGTGAGGCAATAGTTCGCGCCTCCACAAAAATAATTAAAGATGACATTCCTCAAGCTGAAGTTTATTTAGTTTCTGGAAGACCAGAAACTGATCAGATCATTACAGCTCTAGATGGAATTTATGACGGGTCAGACTCTAAACTAAAAAAGTATTCATACGACTGGCTAGTTTCGTCACTAAGGTAAAATTGTTAAGTGACGAGTCATATGCTTTGGGTAAAATTCACCATAATATTATTAAGCACATTGAAGATGTAGATGTTTGCTTGTCTATAGGTGGAGATAATTATTGTTACGGGGAACAGCCAGGGTGGTATGAAATTCATCGCAGAGTTAAGCAGCAAGGAAAAAGGCTAGTATTATGGGGTTGTTCTATTGGAATAGAAGACCTCTCAGAAACTAAATTAAAGGACTTAAAAACATTTGATCTGATATTAGCACGTGAAACCCTAACTTATCAAATACTAAAAGATCATGGGCTTACTAATGTAGAGCTTTGTGCAGATTCAGCTTTTACAATGGAGAAAGAGGAATTGCCTTTGCCAGAACGTTGGCAAATTGGAAATACATTAGGATTAAATTTTAGCCCACTAGTATTAAAAAAGAATTGGGGATCTAAATTAGCTGTAAAGAACTTAATAACTTATATCCTTGACAATACAGATATGACAATTGCTTTAACACCACATGTAATAGATCAAGATAATAATGATTATGAGGTTCTTTATGATTATTATAGTGATTTTAAACATACTGACAGAGTAATTATCTTACCTGATAACTTAAATGCAACACAATATAAAGGTTATATTGCAAGAATGAGATTTTTTATCGGAGCACGTACACATGCTACTATTGCAGCTTACTCCAGTCATGTTCCAACAATGGTCTTAGGTTATAGCGTAAAATCTAAAGGAATAGCAAAGGACCTATTCGGTGAAGAGAAATTAGTCTTAGATATCAATGAGCTATCAAATAGCAAAAGTTAGTAGCAAAGTTTGACGAAATGGTTAAGGACGAAAAGAAATTGATAGGTCAGTTAGAACAAGTTACTCCACATATAAACCAAATGTCCCGCAAAGCAGTTGAACACCTGAGTGGGCTTTTTTCATTGGTGCGATAAAAGATGAAGAAAAATATATTATTTGTCATTCCGAGTTTAGCAGCTGGCGGTGGGGAAAAGAGTTTAGTGAATTTATTGGCTCATATTGATTATAGCAATTACAATGTTGACTTGTTTTTACTTAATCACGAAGGAATTTTCATGGAATACATTCCTAAGGAAGTAAATATCGTTAGTCTGCCTGAGACTTACAAAGATTTTTCCTTGCCCATTCATAAAGCTATGGCTAACTTTACTTTGCAAGGAAATTATAAGTTAGTATTTAATAGACTTATGTTCAGTTTAAGAAATCGATTAATAAAAACTACTGCTCTAAAGGAACAGTATACTTGGAAGTATATAGCTAGTTCATTAGATGAGTTAGAAAAGAAATATGATGTGGCTATAGGTTTCCTTGAAAAAACGTCAACCTATTTTTGTGTGGATAAGGTTAGGGCACTAAAAAAAATAGGCTGGGTTCATATTGACTACGAAAAACTGGGTATGGACCCTAAATTCGATATGGACTATTTTAATAAATTAGACCATATCGTAACTGTCTCGGAGGAATGTTCTACTATTCTAGGCAGGAGGTTTCCAAACATATCTTCAAAAATTGAAATGATTTATAATATTGTTTCTCCAACTATGATAAATAAGATGGCCAGCCAAGATGTAAATAGTTTGACTAATAAAGATGGAAATGAAATTTCTATTCTTTCCATTGGAAGGTTACATCATCAAAAAGTTTTGATCTAGCCGTTAAGGCCTGCAAGCTTCTAGTAGATAGAAGCTATAATATAAAATGGAGGATAATAGGTGAGGGGGAAGAAAGAGAAAAATTAACAAGGTTAATTAAAGAGAATAAACTTGAAGACCACTCACTTTGTTAGGCTTAAAATCCAACCCTACCCATATATAAATCAGGCTGATATGTATGTACAAACATCGAGCTTTGAAGGAA
>NZ_JACEHK010000011.1 GCF_025377685.1 Anaerobacillus sp. CMMVII
CTGGCGATGACAATGTAAGGTTAATCCATTAAAATAGAAGGAGATGTTAGGAGGAATATCAAATGAAACTTGCACAATGGAAAAAGGATCTTGAGTATGACTTCAATAAAATAAATGGCGATCTTGCTAAGTTAGAATCTGCAATGGAAGAATTAAAACTAAAAAAAGCACTAGTAGACGATGCCTGCACAGAGTTTGTCAGAGAGCATTATAATGAAGAAGGCTACCTCTTTAAGCTACGTGACAGTTTAGGTGAACAAATTTATAAAAAGAAAAAGAATTAGCAGACAGCAGAGCCAATCCAAACCGCATCCAGCTTGAGCTATTACTTCAGAAAATTGATCAATACGAGGGAAGTCGGTAAATGAAGAGGTGACTCCGGGTGGTTACTAGGCACGCTTCCCATGCTTGATATAACACCAACTATTCATGTATACTTAAAGTAAAGATAACCTAGAATAAAAAGTGACCGAGCGCTGGAACGCTCAGTCATTGCAACTACATGCCGATAGAATTTGGGTTTAAAGAGAAATAACCGCTATCCATTGGTCTTATGGGCGGTTATTTCTCTTTTTTATTGGTGACGAGTGTGATTATTGCTACAATTGCTGTCAATGTTATTACAAATAACACGCAAAGTTGAATTGCCATATTCACTGCTTCAAAAGTCACCATGATTACCACCTCCCTTGGGGAGATAGCCAACCGCCCATCCGCTTTATGTGTTGCTCCTTAATTATACCAAACGTTAGTTCCCTCAACTGTCATTCTATTACTCAATTCTTATTAATCCTTCGTCAAAATCTGACAAAACCCGAGTGGTGACTAGGCACCAAGTATTAAAAGCTTGTGGCTAAAAAAGGGGTGCTAGCAGTTGGCTAGCACGTGTATAACAGAGGCGGTTTTTTTGGTGTAAAAATCAATTAAACTATTAATTAATTTTGCTCAAGCTATTTTCCCCTGATTTGACGTATGAAAATTGATCAAATGTTTGATTAAAAGTCCATGACTAACACTATCATAAACATAAATACGTTTATACAGGTTTTCTATAGGATACTTTTAATAGGGGCGGGTACTTCTCTTTTCTATTAGTACCCGCAACATAACTCAATACACAAACAAAAAAACGCATTTGATAATCATTTCTCAAAGGCGTTTTTTACGGTAAGTTAAGTTCCTAGCTTCATGGCTCATCAGTGAAATAAGATTTTTCAGGAAACGTGACCACACTTAAGACTAAAACAGCTCCTTCTTACTGAAACTGTTGATAGAATTAATTAAACGTTTAATTTATAGTAGCTGATCACCTACCAACCGTGAATCTTCAACAAATTCCGAGGTGTCACAGTGGCAGCATCTCGATTTCAAAGCTCATTTTTCTGTTCACATGATTTAATATACTTAAAAAATTTTAATTTCTTTGGTATATATTTAATAATTAATTGAAACATCCAAGTTCCATCTTTTCCAAGGAAAAAACTTGGAAAATACCGTAATAAGCCAAAAAGTAGCAATAATGTAACAAGCCCCGACACGATTACTACAATAATTGAGGAGAAATCACCTTTCCTCAACACCAAAACTACAAACCAGACAACCGTACCAACAGCTATTGAGAAGTATAAAGCTGGTATGTGGGTACTAAAAAAGGACTTCCAATTCATTGGAATTATACTTAAGCTAAGATGTGCCATAATTGAAAAATTAAATGCTAAAGCCACTAAAACACCCACTGCAACGCCATTTAATCCCCAATGTTGACCAATCCAAGTCCCAACTAAAATTAAAAAGGCATAGACACCTTGGCGCCAAGCTCTTCTATAAACAGCCCCTGTTGCCCTAGCAAGTGATTCACTCATTTTATAGCTGGTACGAAAAAGCATTCCTACAGCAAGTATTTGAAAGGGTACAACTACTCCAGTCCAGGATGGTCCTAAGAGGAGGTCAATTATCTCTGGTGCTAAAATAAACATAATAACACTCACTGGCAGGACAATTAAAGCAATAAGAGCAACCCCTCGCCTATAGGCAGTAACTAAACGTTTTGGTTCATCTTGAACCTTTGCCATCGCAGGAAATAAAACTTTATCCAAGACCTGTCCAAAGAGTGTTACAGGCATTGCCATTAACTGATATGCACGACCATATAGTCCTAGGGCTTCAGCCCCAAGCCACCGTCCTACAACCAAATTATCCCCCTGAAGTGCAGCAAAGTTACTAATACGGCCCGCAGTAAAACCGAATCCAAAATACATTAATTCCTTAAAGGCATTTAATTCAATCTGGAGCAACTTAGAGTGTGGAGAGACAACAATTAATATAATACACTTTACTACGGTTTGAGCTATAGTTGCCCCAACTAACGCCCATACACCAAATTCCATCAAAGCAAGAATTATACCAACTAAACCAAAACCAATAGCATAGGATAAAACTTGTATACTAGCAAGCCAACGAAAACGTAGCTCTCTTTGTAAAAGCGATTCTGCTACCATTGATAAACCCTTTAATGGAAATACTAATGAAATTATATATAGTACTGATGTTAGTTCTTCAATTCTAAAGAAACCAGCAATAAATGGTGCAAGTAAAAAAATAATCCCTATCAAACACGTACCAAATAATAGTGAAATTGTAAAGCCTGTTCGAATGTGTCTTTCTTCAAGGATTGGTCGTTGAACTATAGCTGGCCCGATTCCAAGCTTAGAGAAAATATCAGAAAAATTAACGACTATTAACGCGGCAGCGACTAATCCAAAATCCTCAGGGGTAAGGAGCCTAGCTAAGATTATTAAAACGATAATTTGTAAAATTGCTTGGACACCTGCCCCTGAAAACATCCAAAACAGTCCAGATAATGTACTACTAGTTAAACTTTTTGTACCTTTATCTGCGTTGTTATTTTTATTACCTACATCCAATGTTACTTACCTCCATGGTGCTTCTAAATTAACACATCCAATATTTTACTAAAGATTTATAATTACTTTAGTTTCGCTACCAAATTATTATACAGGCAAAGTTTTTTAATTACGTTCTCTGTATATTTTTAACATAAATCCCTAAACATGCAAAAAATTACCAAACCCTTAAACTTTTTAGTTATTTAGCTGTTTTCTGCTCTTTTAATAATAGCTGATTCAACACATCTCCTAGAATAGTAGATGAAGTGCCCTTAGTATAACTAAAATAAACCATCTCAACACCTACGCTACTAAATTTATTTTCGATCTTTTCATACATTTTTGAACCCTTCCAATCATCTCCATGGAATATAGCGTCAAATTTGAGTTTTTCCCATGCATTAAACTTGTCCATTGATGTTTGTGGAACAACTTCGTCTACATACTTAATAGCTTCTACAATTGATATTCTTTCTTCGAAAGGTATAACTGGTGTTTTTTTCTTATAACCCTGCACTACCTCATCAGTACTTACTCCTACGATTAAGTAATCACATTGCTCTTTAGCTTTTTTTAAAATATTTAGATGCCCAATATGGAACAAGTCAAATACACCTGTTGTATAGCCTAACTTATATTTTTTCATTACCAAATTCACTCCTGGATTTAACTTTAGATTTTATGATTTTTGTGATTTCTTGTAGCTTATCGTTCATTAATGTATCTCCCATTAAGGATGGTAACGCTGGCCAAGTTTCATCCTTCCATACCTCATCTAAAAAGCTTACAGGGTTCTTGTACCGTGGAAAAACATGATAATGAACGTGCTTATCTATCATCATCAACATCAAATAGTTTATAACATCATAATTTAAAGTACTTTTTAGCGTTGATTCAATAATCTTAATGATATTATTCAGATCAGAAAACTCATTTTGTTCAAGTCCTGAAAAAGTAACACACTCTCGCTTTAACGAAAGTATTCCAGCTCCAATTGTTCCTTGATTTGGCCTCACTGACCATATCCAATGTTCAGTTTCATAAATAGAATACTCGACTACCTTGTATTTCTCTTGAAATTCTGTCAAGATTGTCATTAATACCACTCCTATTAATGTTTGATAAAGTTACTTCTTTAAAGACATTTTGAATTGATAGTCGTTATTGTACTACCAATTTAACAAATAAAACTTTTTTGAATAAAGATTATCCTCGACCTTTGACGATAAATAACCATACATGTTTTATTTGTCAATGTACTCAATATTGATATTTTCATATTCAGATTTTTGATCTTCAACCTTCGGAAGTTTCATATAATCTCCATAAAGTCTATTTAGATATTCTTCAGGGTTACTAGGTGCACTAAAGAAAAACCCTTCAAATTTAACCTTCTTAGGGACCCCGTATATTTCAGTTTCCATAGTCTGCTTGGAATATTTGTACCTACTTGCCATACTACATACACAGCGGGTGTTAGAATGCTCATATTTTCTCATAACACCTTCCAATTTATTTATTATAGTCTTCATTGAAATAGGTGACAAAATAGTATAGGCGGTTTTGCGAAGTATCATTTGGGTAATCTCTTTAAAACTTCTTTTGGTTTTAACATATTTTAGCCTAATTTTAATTCTAGAAATTAGTTTGAGTAGCTTAATAGATTTGCTTTGTTTGTTTCTAAGCTTTATATCATTTGGAGCATTATCAAGAGGAAAAACATCCAATGACAATATGCTATTTACATGATAATAACTAGCCTTCCCCTTAATATTTCTTTTAGTGGTATTTCGAAAACCAATTTTTATTTTTGGACTATGAAAATGCTTATTATTTTTATTACTGTAAATAATGTATTTGTCAGGTAATAAGTCATTACAGACCCTACAAAATTTCTCGTAATCTCCACGCATCATTCCTAAATCGATATCAGTGTCCCAAGGAATAAACCCTTCATGTCTAATAGCACCTAGTAAGGTTCCCGCAATCATATAGTACTGAATATTGTTTTCTTCACAAATCTTATCAATATCAATTAAAAGTTCTACCAGTTTTAATTGAGCAGTCCTTAATTCTGTTTTGTCCATAACAATTACAATCCTCCTTTTCATGTATATAGCGATTCGCGTGAGTGGAAATTTTTAACACCGCTGATTTAATTACAAAAGTAAACAATTTCTTGTACTTTTAATACTATCTTCAAAAATAAAGGTAGATCTATCTTAATAAAATAGAACGCATTAAATGTAGTACCTTAGTGTTCATTTGAGGATATGAAACTATGATTTACCTTTGTCTTTTCTAAACAGTAGCCCTACTGAGATCCCCATAAAAACCCAAAAATTTAAATCTATTAAGTATGAGCTACTGACCAATAAGTGAACAAACCCGAGGCAGAACCAGATAATAAAAACATTATAGTTCATATAATTCTTTAATAAGAATAACTTGAAAATTATTATACAAATTAAAAATATAATCATTAACCCTAATACTACACCAAAATTAGATGCTATTTCTAAAAAGATATTGTGCGCGTAGCTTCCACCTAGTACTCTGCGATCTCCAACTAGGCCAATTCCTAACAATGGATTTTGAATAATTACTCCAATAAGGTTATCGTAAATTACATCCCTACCACTTAAATGAACTTCGTCTCTCAATAACAACATTATACTTCTGCTTCTGATACCATAGTTCAGTAAAAAATAATACAAATATTCAAGAATATCTTCTATTTTTAGATAAATTATCATTACACTTACTATGGATACAAAATAGCCAATTAACTTTTTGTAATTTAGTCTAGTATTAGGCCTTAATAACTTTAAAAATACAAATACGAAAATACAAAATATTGCGCCTCTGGAACCTAAAGCTAGTATTACTAACAACGAAACTAAGACAAACACCAATATCCGTATTGATGGTTTGTCAAATAAATCATTTATATATATTATTGCCGGAACTAACATATAGTAAGATAATGACATACTATATACTCCTGCTGAAACACTCCCCGATAATATTAAAAATCCTAAGATTGTTCCAATTATAAAAACAATAAAACTTGCTTTTTCCATTATTTGCTTTAGAACAGCCACATCGTTAATACTCATACTGTATATAAACACAGGTAAGCACATAAAAAAGAATGGGAATATTAATTCTTTTAGATATATGTGATTTTCAGGAAATATTAGGTAATTAATTAAAAAAATAAGTATTGCTAAAATATAAATTCCAATAATCTTTAGCTTACTTCTTTTTAAGACTGCAGATAACCCATATAAAAAAATCGTTCCAACCAAAGCTTTTGAAATTAATTGAACTTTTGAGGCATCTGCAGTTCCTAATAAATTAAAATAAATTAATATAAAATACTGTATGGTGAGTACTACAAAGGGAGCAATTATGACTATACTTATTTTTTTATCATCTAATATATCAATTTTTAAATTGTGTTTTTTCGATGCATGTATCATTGATCACCACTTTTTCCCTTTAGGAATTTACGTTCTTTTATAAAAGTAAGATATTTAGTATGTTTGACAATTTAGAATTCTAGTCTTGATTTCAACAAATGAAATAAGAGTTCCTTTCATTTGTTGTATATTAGGAAATAACTGTTACAAATATTTGTCCAATTAAATTTAATTGAATTTCTCTGACAGGTATCAGCAATCTGACTATAGTTATCCATAATGTTATCAATCGCGTCCACAATAGTAGAAACATCCAAAGGATCCACCGAATAACCTACTTCTCCTTCTTCAAAAAAACCGTCTATACCTTGTCCTCTTGAATATATTATAGGTATTCCTCTAGACATTGCTTCAATATATACTAAACCAAAAGTTTCTCTTAATGAAGGCATAATAAAAATATTGCATTTGTCCATAATTGTTTTAATTAAATGCTTATCTTCAATAAAGCCATGGAACTCTACTATTTTTTCAAGATTTATTTCTTTAGTTAGATTTTTATAATAATTCTCAAGTGCCCCACTGCCTATTACATCTAATTTTACATTATAACCTTGTTCCTTTAACTGAGCACATGTCTTTAATACATTTGCTAAATTCTTATTTTTATTAAGTTGGCCAATAAACAGCAGACTTACTTCACGACTTTTTGGTTTTTTTTTATTTACAGTTTTATTTTCATGCCAAAAAGAATCTATCCCATTAGGAATTACATAACATTTATTCTCAATTTGTGATAAAATCCGATTTGGAAGTAAGGAAAATACTTGTTTTTTATATGCATATGAAATAAAAATAACAGCACTTGCATTAAGTAAAATTCTATACATATAAGGCCTTAAGTGAATTGCATACTTATAAAAATGATTAATATCTGTATTTCGGAAGGTTACAATAAAATTAATACCATATTTTTCACTTAGTTTATAAGCAGTACCACCATCACTAAAAACCGTGTGTGCATGGATAAAATCTATATTATTTCTATTTAATAGTGATAAATTTTCAATTTCCTTCGCTTGTTTGTTAATCTTATTAAAATAAAAAAACTTGTCATACTTTTTCAATATATTTTTATAATAATAATTAACAGTATCATACTCCGAAGGTAACTGATTTTTTCCTACAAGACTTTCAGTTTTCAAGGGAATAAATACATGTTGTTTTATTCCCTTGTTAGATAGCTCCTTAACTAAATTCTTGTAAAGTTGATTCCCTATATAATAAGAACAAATGTGTAATATATTCATGTATTACATCCCTACATACTGGTTATTTTTATAAACTCCAATAATAAAAACCACTTTTTTCATATTCTTTTCTATTTAGTATACTTTTAATGTCAACTAAAACCTTTTTATCATCTACATATATGTTATTAAAGAAATCATAACCATAACTTTCTTTAAATTCCTTATGTG